>JBAXLJ010000003.1:0-205584 GCA_037134915.1 Candidatus Falkowiibacteriota bacterium
TCGCTCTAAACGCACACGCCCGCTAAAGCGGGCGGTTTTAATGGCTTATAAAAAAGCGAGTCTTTAGAAACTCGCTTTTTATTTGAGAGTGCTTTTTTAGCACTAGAGCACTTTTTCCGCATAGGCCGCAATTTCGGACCTAACTTTGCTGGTCAAAATCGTGACACCAACCATTGGCGACCCCTCCATCCGAACCATCGCATAGGCCAGACCTGAATTTTCCGAATTGAGAAATTTCTTGTCAATTTGGTCTAAGTCACCGGTTAAAACAATTTTGCAATTGTTTCCCGCCCTGGTAATAATGGTTTTGATCTGGAGTGGCGTCAGATTTTGCGCCTCATCAATGATAATGAAGGTATTATGATAAGTTCGTCCGCGATAATGTTGAACGGCATTAATCTTAATCCCTAAATTACCCATAAAGGCAAAAGGGTCTTTTCTTAAAGCGGTCAGCAGAGACTCGGTCGTGTCCGCTTTTTTGTTTCTCATTAGAAAGTCCGGATTCCTATCATTGGCTTCAATGATAACCTCTAAATCCTGGGCAAAGGGGACAATGTACTCATACATCTTTGCTTCTAGATCCCCAGGCAAGAAACCTAAGTCATCTTTATCTTCCAGAGGAACTGCCGGCCGAGTAAGTATAATCTGATTATACTTATTCTTACCACCACCTCTTTGAACTAAAGCGGCCGCTAGAGCCAATAAAGTTTTTCCGGTACCAGCAACACCAGAGACCAAAATAACTTTAATTTCGCGATCTATCAGCTGAGTAATATATTGCTCCTGTCCCCAGTTGCGTCCGCCTTCATTTAATGGACGAAGACCGCAAACTGATATTTTGCTATTAATCGGCAATAATTTACCACCCTTGCGAATCGCCATAAACTCGGAACCGGCCATACTAAGCAAAATTCCAGCGTTTTCTTTAAGACTACGGAACCTCTTAGTCCGAAAAATTATCTCATTATTAAGATAATCATCCTCTTTTAGAAGTATCGCCTTTAAGACTTTGGGTGTTTTTCTTAGTTTGACCCGGATATGTTTATAGGGTTCAATTTCCACCTTGGGGTGGTTCTTAAAATTTTCACCAGCCATTAGAAGCATAGCGTTATCATCGCTGATTAATTTAAACTTGCGATAAGCGGCAAATTTTTTGTCTTTAACTACACAGTTGAAAGTGGCGATAATCTGGTGATCCGGATTATTCCTATCCAGCTCCATCCCGATAAAGTTTTGCTTCCAAAGAATCATCAAATGTTCATTATTCTCTTTGCGGAAATTGTAAATGATTTTGATGGCGTCCGAAGCTTCCTTACGGGTATCACTCTTACTTTTAAGTCGATCCAACTCCTTAATCACCTGCTTAGGAATAATTACTAAGTTACCACCTTTAACCAGTTCCAAAATAGAATTTGGATCATTAATTAAGACGTTGGTGTCCACCACAATGGCATTACCTTTTTCTTCTTTAATGGGTTCAACGACCATAACTGCTTCCTCTTTTTTAACCAATCCCTCTGGTTTACGAGTCTTAGCGCTTTTAGAAAATCGAGTTGATTTCATTTTTCCCCTCCTTTTTTAGAAATTTATACTAACTTGTTAATTTACTGCTTTATACTAACATCCTAAACCTTTATTTTTTATTTATCAAGTTACTTTGACCATAACAAAAAACTCCCGGCAAAACCGGGAGTTTTTTTATAAGAAGAGATTATTATGCACGTTGCACGTTAACCGCGTTCATACCTTTTGGAGATTGTTCAGCTTCAAAAGTAACGTGGTCACCTTCTTGGATTTCATCAAAGCTGATGCCAACCAAAGAATTGCTGTGGAAAAATAAGTCCTTATCTTGACCTTCAGGAGTAATGAAACCAAAACCCTTGTCAGTCTTCTTTTTGATAATACCTTGCATAGTTTTTTGTACTAATTTTTATTTTTGCAAATTAAAAATCTTTGTGAAACTCGACGACTTTTCTAAATAATTTTTACATAATTATTATAACAAATATTTTTGAAAATGTCAAGCCTTATTTTATAAAGGTGGTAAATATAAAATTTAGCCTAAATAACCAATATTTATTAGTATTTTCAAGTAAGGCGAGCCGTGCTATACTTAGAAAATAATTTTTTATAAATTGAACTACTTACTAACTATATGAAAAAAATATTAATTACTTTAACTCTATTTTTAGTCGCTTTAACATTTTTAAACGTTAGTCCTAGTCCAGTCTACGCCAGCACCAAGGTGGTAGCTAAAAGTAAGGTTACCGTTAAGACCACGATGAAATGGGACGCTAGCGCCTTAAAAATTGTTACTAAACCGAGCTCCTTCGATCATAGCAATGTCATCAGAAACGCCTACATCAAAAAAGTTGAAGCCTATGCCAAAAGAAACCATATTAAAGTTATCACCGCTAAAGTGGTCAATGGTATGAGAGAATAAGCTAATTTTTATCTACCAAGCCTTATCCGTTGCCCTTAACCAGTGGCAGCGGATTATTTTTTATTTTAACATTTAAGTGTTGCCAAATACCCACGATTCTGCTAGAGTTATCACGCGCTATAAAAAACTTAACTATATTTATCATGGCCGAACAAGTAATTTTAAGATTCGATAATGTTAGCTTCGAATATCAGCATAAAAAACCAATTTTAGCAGAGGCTTCTTTCAGTGTCCGTACCGGAACCAAACTTACCTTAATGGGGCAAAATGGAGCCGGAAAAAGCACTCTTTTTGGCTTGATTAAGGGTGATTTAAAGCCAAAAGAAGGAAAAGTCTCAATTACTGGTGGCGCTACTATTGGCACGGCTGCTCAAACCATTGATCGGGCCGACTTTGAGCTAAATATTGAAACCTATCTGGCTAAGGCTTTTTCACCAGTACCAGCTAATTTACGCAGTCATATCGCTAAAGCCTTAGAAGCGGTGAATATGGAAATCCCGCTCGACCGAAAAGTCGGGGAATTATCCGGCGGGCAACAAGCCAGATTATTATTAGCTTTTGCCTTAATCTCTAAACCAGACATCTTATTGCTTGACGAGCCGACTAATAATCTAGACAAAGCCGGTATTGATCATTTATTAGAATTTTTGATTATGTATGACAAAACCGTCATCGTAATTTCTCATGATGCTGATTTTTTGAATTGCTTTACTGAAGGGGTTATCTATTTAGATATTCACACCCACCAGATTGAGACCTATGTCGGTGATTATTACTCCGTAGTAGAAGAAATCTCCAAACGAATCGAAAGGGAACAAATGAAAAACGCCCAACTGGCTAAACAAATAATTGACCGTAAAGAAAAGGTTAACTTCTTTGCTCACAAAGGCGGTAAAATGCGTAAATTAGCTCAGAAAATGCGCGAAGAAACCGAAGAGCTAGAAGAGAATATGGTTGACGTTCGTCGCGAAGACAAAACTATTCGTGACTTTGAGATTCCGGTGCAAGAAGACTTATCTGGGGCCATTGTTACAATTTCCTCAGTTAAAATTATCAAAAATCACGAACCCATAGTGCGCCCTCTAGAAAAAATTATTACAAAAAAGGTTCATTTATTAGTTTCTGGTCCTAATGGCATTGGTAAAAGCACCTTTTTGCGAAGCTTGGTCGCCGGTGAAAGCGAAGGCGCCAAAATTGCTCCCGGTGTTAAAATTGGATATTACAGCCAAGATTTTGCCACTTTAGACTTCAACGATACAGTTTTTGATTCTTTAATAAAAGCCATGCCCGACCGAGATGATGTGCCCGAGATGCGTTCCATTGCCGCCGGCTTCTTAATTACCGGCGAACTGATGGGGCATTTGGTTGGTGATTTATCAGAAGGGCAGAAGGGTTTATTATCTTTGGCACGTTTAGTCTTGCTTCGCCCTGGACTGCTAATTCTTGACGAACCGACTAACCACATTAATTTCCGCCATTTGCCAGTTATGGCCGAGGCTTTTAATAGTTATGACGGCCCGATGATAATCGTCAGCCACATGGACGAATTTGTCCAATCACTAAGAATTGATGATTATTTAGAGCTTGGAAAATTATAAAAAGATACTGTTTTACACATATTGACAAAATAGCACATTCAGTGCTATTTTTGTTTTACAAATTAGTAATATTAACAATTTAAAATCAAAACCATGAAAAATCCTATTAAGCAGTATTTCTTGTTACTGAGTCACGGGCCATTTGTCTTCTCGATAACTGTTTTTTTTATTGTTATTTTTGTCCTTTTAGCGTTAGGCGAAGACAAGATGAATGAGCTGATAACAATGAAAAGATTTTTTGTTTTTTTGGCAATTCTGATATCCCACATGGTTCTGGTTTATACTGTCAGAGATAAATACATCACCACCGCCGATGGCTACAATAGCTGGAGTGATAATCTAATGACCTTATTTTGTGTCTTAGTGACCGCCGAAGGTGAAAGAATTGTGCTCACTAAACCAATTTGGAAGCAGGGTAAAAAATATTTTATCATAATCGAAAAGAGACTAAGTCATTTAGACTATGATGAGCTAAGCCATAATAAATTAGTGGGTCATGTTGGGTCTAGTAATTATGTCCAGGGGAAATATAAAAATTCATTAGTTAGGGTTCCGGTGACAGTAACTCTGAATTTTGACGGCGAATTTGATAAGTTAAAAATTTTTAACTCTTTACTTAAAACCCTTCTCAAAAGTGAACAAAAAACTGAAATCCTCGATATTGATGAATATTTACAAAAAATCTTTCTGGCAACTAATCAAATAAGACAGCCGGAAATAGATCTTTTAATTTGTAAGTATGCCCAACTCAAGATTTCTGATGCCGAATTTTTAAGCGAGCTATTAGAAATCTTAACCTTTCCTGAGAGATTACTCTCTTGCGTGACCGATACTAAAATTTGTCTAGATAGACCGATAACCTCGGCTTGCAAAGGTATGATGTGCGAAAGCGCAATTGCTTAAACTCCTAGCCTGAATCATCGATTAACTCGAGGTTCAGGCTTTTTTTATTACCCTAACTTTGACTTTTTATTCCAAAAATAGTAAAATACTCTAACAAATATATGAGTCTTGATTCGCTAAACCCCTTTAATAAAGGGCCTGAAATAATTAAAGCCCCCACTGAAAAAAATGATTATTCGGCTTTGTTTCGGGACGCCCAAAATAAGCTAGAAATTCTAGATAGCTTTTTAGCGACCGGGGATATAATTTCCGACTATAATTACTTCTTAGAGATAACTAATCGTCGCATTAATTATAAACGGGCAACCACTGAATCTAAAGAAGATTTAATAAATAATTTAAAAACTATTTTAAATTCTTTAGAAGAAGAAGTAAAAGAACGAGAAAACAATATCTACGGTGACGAAGGAACAAGAGTATATTATCAAGAAGTTCCCAAAACAGAAATTAAAGTTCTACATGAACTCCTGGATTATTACAAATAATAATGACTAAACTATTTAAACTAAAAGCCGATTATGAACCAGCTGGTGATCAGCCCGAAGCGATTGCTAAACTTAAAAGTGGTTTAGAAAGTAACTTTGACTTTCAGACCTTGTTGGGCGTCACTGGATCTGGCAAAACTTTTACCATTGCCAATATCATTAAAGATCTTGATAAACCAGTACTGGTAATGGCGCCAAATAAAGCACTGGCCGCTCAGCTTTATCGTGAATATAAAAATTTCTTTCCGGATAACGCGGTACATTACTTTGTCTCTTATTATGACTATTACCAGCCAGAGGCCTATTTGCCAATTACTGACACCTATATTGATAAAGAATCAATGATTAATGATGAAATTGACCGTCTGCGCCATGGGGCGACTTCAGCTTTAATGAGTCGACGTGATGTTATTATTGTCGCTTCCGTTTCCTGTATTTATAATCTTGGGGTGCCTGATAATTATTTAGAATCGCGACTTCATTTAAGTAAAAATCAAGAAATTGTCCGAGCCGATTTGATAAGGCAACTAATTAAAATTCAATTTGTCAGAACTACCGGCGATACTAAGCGCGGTGAGTTTCGGGTACGCGGCGATGTGTTTGAAATCAGACCGATGTCCGAAAATGTTATTTATCGCATTGAACTTAAAAACCAGAAAGTAGATTCACTATCAATAATCGATCATGTCACTCGGGCTATTCTGGAAGACTTACCAGAAATTGTGGTTTTTCCGCCTAAACATTTTGTATCTAGCCAACCACAAATTGAAGCCGCTCTTAAAAATATTAAAGAAGAATTACAGGACCGGTTGGCTTATTTTCGGAGTGAAGGTTTACTTTTGGAAGCCGAGAGATTAGAACGGCGCACCCGTTATGACCTGGAAATGATTAAAAGTCTCGGTTTCTGTCATGGCATCGAAAATTATTCACGTCATTTATCTGGCAAACTAGCCGGAGAAGCGCCTGATTCATTGTTAGCCTATTTCCCTAAGAAAGACGGTCGACCCGATTTTTTAACAGTCATTGACGAGTCCCATATTAGTGTGCCTCAGGTTCGGGGAATGTATAATGGCGACCAAGCTCGTAAGAAAAATTTGACACAGTATGGTTGGCGTTTACCATCAGCTCTTGATAATCGCCCACTCAAGTTTAAAGAGTTCGAACAGCGTTTGGGGCCAGTTATTTTTACCACCGCCACTCCCGGCGAATATGAAATAGCCCACTCTAAACAAATTGCCGAACAGGTTATTCGTCCCACTGGTTTAGTTGATCCCGAAATTGAAGTTCGTCCTGTTTTTAGAAAGGAAGATAATTACAGCCAAATTAAAGATATTACCGAAGAAGCGAGAAACTTGGCCACTAAAGGTGAGCGAACGATTATCAATACCTTAACCAAAAAACAAGCAGAAGATTTAAACATATATTTGGGTCAGCAAGGACTTAAAAGTAATTACTTGCACTCCGATATTAAAACATTTGAACGGACTGATATCCTAAAAGCTTTTCGCGAAGGGAAGTTTGATGTTTTAATTGGCGTTAACTTATTGCGTGAAGGCTTAGATTTGCCAGAGGTAACTCTGGTCGCCATTTTAGATGCTGATCGCGAAGGCTTTTTGCGCAGTCAAACATCACTGATGCAAACTATGGGTCGCGCCGCTAGAAATGTTAGTGGCAAAATTATTTTATATGCTGACACCATTACTAATTCGATTAAATTAGCCATGGAAGAAGTTAGTCGCCGCCGAATCAAACAATTAGCTTACAACCGGAAACACGGCATCACCCCCCAAACAATCATTAAACCGATTGAAGACTTTTTAGAAATTAGTAGTGAAGGCAGGGAAAAGATGGCTCAAAATGAAGCCATCCTAAAAAAGAAAAAGAAAAAATAATATGGAAGATAAAATAATCATCAAGGGTGCGAAGATGCACAACTTGAAAAATATAAATTTAGAAATACCTCATAACACTTTAACAGTAATTACTGGTGTTTCTGGTAGTGGTAAATCATCACTGGCTTTTGATACTATCTTTGCTGAAGGCCAACGCCAATATGTTGAATCATTGTCGCCTTACATGCGTCAATTTTTAGGACAAAAAAAACCAGCTGATGTCGATGAAATAATTGGACTAGCACCAGCAATTTCCATTGACCAAAAAGCGCTATCACATAATCCTCGTTCAACCGTGGGTACGCTAACCGAAATCCACGACTACTTAAGAATTTTATACGCCCGAGTCGGCGGAGTGTATTGCCCAGAGTGTGGGACTAAAATTGAAAAGTTAACTCTTGAAGAAATGGTAGATATTATTATTTCTCGTGCTAAAGAGTTTAAAGAAGAATATGTCGAAATTTTAAGTCCCGTCGTTCGTGACCGCAAAGGTGAATACTATCAATTACTATATAACTATTTAAACCAAGGTTACGCTGAAGCTCGGGTTGATGGCGAATCTCATTTTTTACGTGACCAGATAAAACTAGCGGCTACCAAAAAACACAGTATCGATATTGTGATTGATAAAATCATGATTACCGATGAAACCCGTTTATTTGAAGCCGTGGAAAGTTCTTTGGCTTATTCTGGTGGACTAGTGATTGCCAAATTTACTAAGCAAGAATTTTTATTATCATCTAATTGGACTTGCCCAAACGATAACTTTGCTTTTCCCGAAGTTGAACCACGCTTATTTTCTTTTAATTCACCTCACGGTGCTTGTCCGGAATGTACTGGATTAGGTAAGATTGGCTACTTCGCGGAAAAAGATTGTCCAGCCTGCCAGGGCAAAAGACTGCGACCAGAGGCCCTATCTGTTAAAGTTCATGGCAAAAATTTAGCTGAAGTTGGCAGCTTATCACTGGATAATTTAAAAGATTTTTTCTGGAAATACTATCAAAAGATGACTAAACGCGAACTGACAATTGCCGAAAACATTATTGGCCAAGTTTTAAATCGCTTAGAATTTTTAAATAAAGTTGGTCTTAACTATTTATCACTCGACCGTGAAGCGGAAACTTTATCAGGTGGTGAAGCGCAACGCATTCGTTTATCATCCCAAATTGGCTCACAACTATCTCGCACTCTTTATGTACTCGACGAACCAACTATTGGTTTACATGAACGTGATACCGATAGATTAATTGAAACTCTTAAAACTCTACGCGATAAAAATAATACTGTCATTATTGTGGAGCATGATGAGCGAACTATCTTAGCTTCAGACTATTTAGTAGATATGGGGCCGCTCGCTGGTGTTCATGGCGGAGAAGTAATGGCTTCAGGTTATACTAAAAAACTACTGGAGAGTAAAAAAGAAAAATCTTTAACCGTTCAATATTTAACTGGGGAACGTGAAATCGCCGTACCAGAAAAACGTCGCACTAAAAATAGTGGCGCTCTAAAAATTGTTGGTGCCCGAGCAAATAATTTAAAAAATGTGAATGTCGAGATTCCTTTAGGTCGACTAGTTGGTATCAGTGGCGTGTCTGGCTCTGGTAAGTCATCTTTACTTTACGAAGTGTTGTATAAAAATATTAATAAGATTAAAGCTCGACCAGGAAAAGCTAAACTAGAAGATGTCACTGAACTTAAGGGGGTAGAATATATAAATAAAGTCGTGGTAATTGACCAATCGCCAATTGGTCGCTCACCTCGTTCTAATCCATCAACTTACACTGGTTTCTTTAGTCATATCAGAGATTTTTTTGCTGAATTACCAGAATCGAAAGAAAGAGGGTATACCAAATCACGTTTTTCCTTTAATCGTCCTGGTGGGCGTTGTGAGGCCTGTCAGGGGGCAGGGTTTAACCTAATTGAAATGCATTTCTTACCAGCAATTTCCGTAGAATGTGAAGTTTGTCATGGACAACGTTTTAACCGTGAAACCTTGCAAGTAAAATACAAGGGGAAGAATATCGCTGAAGTATTAGATATGACAATTGATGAGGCCATTGAATTATTTGATGGTAATTATTTTATTACTGACAAACTTCAAGTACTAGCTTCCGTCGGTTTAGGCTATATTAAGCTTGGTCAATCATCAACGACTCTATCAGGTGGTGAAGCTCAGCGGATTAAAATTGCCAAAGAACTAACTATGACACTTGGTAAAAAAACTTTATATTTACTTGATGAACCAACAACTGGTTTGCACTACAAAGATATCGAAATGTTACTAGTTGTACTTAATAAATTAGTCGACCGTGGAAATTCGTGTTTAATTATTGAACACAACTTACATATGCTTAAATCCATGGACTATATTATTGATATGGGTCCAGAGGGCGGTGAAAAAGGCGGCAAAGTTTTAGCCGTCGGTGAGCCAGAAGATATTATCAGAAGTGATAAAAGTATTACCGGTGAATATCTAAAAGAATATCTGAAATAGAAAAAAGGCCAGGCTTACATTGTGTAAGCGCTGGCCCAAAAGGAACTATATAAAACTTAAATGGCCCCCTAAGACTAACTTATTTTTATTTGAATGTCAACTACAAAAAGCCATCCACTAAAAGAAAGACTAAAAGAAGTGCCAAATAAACCTGGTGTTTATTTTTGGTTAGACCAGGCCGGGATAGTGCTTTATGTTGGCCGAGCGACTAATTTAAAAAATCGTCTCAGTCAATATTTTCAAAAAAATATTGAAGCCCGGATTGCTGAAATGGTGGCCACAGCTAAAGATTTGCGTTGGTTAGTTTGTGATAGTTTGCTTGAAGCCATCATTTTAGAGGCTAAAAATATCAAAGATTATTGGCCCAAATACAATGTGGTTGATCGCGATAATCGTTCCTTTATCTATATTGTGATTCCTGGCGGTAATTATCCTAAACCAATTATTGTCCGTGGCCAAGATCTTAAAAAATTCCCAGAAACTAAAGCTAAAATATTTGGCCCCTATCAATCAAGGACCTTGATTAGCAACGCCTTGAGATTAATCAGACCAATCTTTCCTTGGGGGAACTGTGTCGCTGAATCGGGAAAAGCCTGTTTTGATTATCAAATTGGCTTGTGTCCCGGCGCCTGTATTAAAGCGATTACCAAAACTGCTTATAAAAAAAATATTGATAATTTGTGTTTACTATTAAGCGGCGATAGAACCCGATTGCTTAAAAAATTAAGCCAGGAAAACCCCGGGCAAGCTAAAGCCTTAAAACACCTGCAAGATGTTTCACTTTTAGCCCGTGAGGATAATTTAAATACTAAAAAATTAAATCGGATCGAAGGCTACGATATTTCTCATTTAAATGGCCAAGAATCATATGGCTCCATGGTGGTATTTTTAAATGGTGAGGCAGATAAAAATGAATATCGTTTATTTAAAATTAAAGAAGCGCCGGCCGCCGATGATGAAAGAGCTTTAGCTGAAGTTTTGTTGCGTCGCTTTAAACATCTTGAATGGCCACTACCCAATCTTATTATGATAGACGGCGGTTTACCCCAAATTTCTTTTCTCACTAAGGTTTTACATCGCCACAACATAAACACCCCGCTAGTTGGTATCTCTAAACTAGGCGGAGATAAATTAGTCTTTGTTAAGGGGACTAAAGAAAATTTTAAAGATCTAGCCAAAAATCTCAAGCCGACCTTACTGAAACTTCGCGAAGAAGCTCATCGTTTTGCTAATTACGGAAGAAAAAAAGGTACCTGGAATTTAAAATAAAAAAAGCCTATAATAAAGGTGAATTAAATAATTTAAAACCTGCCCTAAGGCAGATTCAAACTTTATGAAAAAATCTCAATTAGCTCTAGCGATCTTAATAATTTTGGCCGTTACCGCCATTGTTATTTACGCTCTTTTCACGGTTAAACAAAACAATAGCCAGGATCGTTTTTCCGTAGTCGGTTCTGGTACGGTTTACGCCAAAGCCGACATTGCCAACATTGAAGTCGGGCTCAAAACCGATACCAAAAAGACCGCGGCTGAGGCGACCACTGAAAGTAATGACAAAATGAATAAAATCGTTAACGAGCTTAAGAAACTAAATATTGAAGATAAAGATATTAAAACTTCTAATTACAGCTTGAACCCCGTTTATAATTGGACCAACGTTAAAGGTCAGGAACTAGTGGGCTATGAAGTTACTCAAACCCTAACTTTAAAAATTAGAGATCTCAACCGAATTGGCGACGTAATCGCTAAAACCACTGAGCAGGGAGCCAATCAAATCGGTAATATTAATTTTACTATTGATGATGAATTTGCTTTAAAGAATCAAGCTAGGGAACTCGCTATTGCTAAAGCTCAAGAGAAAGCGATGTTAATCGCTAAACAATCCGGCATGAAACTAGGTGAAGTTAAAAGTGTTTATGAAAACGCCGAACCAGTCGTTAGTCCAATAATGTACTCTAATGCCAAAATGGATGCTAGTGTTGGCGGCGCAATATCGGTCTCAACACCAGATATTCAGTCCGGGCAAAATGAAATAAAAGTTGATGTTACCTTAGTTTATGAAGTAAAATAGAAAGACTAACTTGCCTTTTTTGCGTTTTTGTGTTAGATTCTGCTTATGTTAAAGAAAGCTGCTAAAATAAAAAAAAATCGGGATTCAGATGGCGATGGGCTATCCGATTTTGATGAAATTAATTATTTTGGTTCTGACCCCTATAATGCCGATTCTGATGGTGACGGAATTGAAGACGGGGAAGCAGTTTTAAATGGCCAAGACCCTGTCGGTGGTGGATACTTGAAGGATTTTTTTATTCCTCATCAGGGCAACAATTATAAACCCAAGTCTCTCCATCCTAAAAGATTATTGTTTCACGCTGGCGGCGCTTTGCTAGTCAAGTTAATTGTGATTTTACTAGTGGTTTTTTATCCCTTGGCCGCTTGGATGACCCCCGATATTTCTAAAGAAGAGGGTGCTAAAATAATTGCTCTAACAAATAATTTAAGGGCTAGCCTATCTTTGGATGCCTTAAAGGAAAATTCTAAATTAGACCAAGCCGCTAGCGGTAAAGTTGAGGACATGTTAATTAATCAGTACTTCGCTCATTTAAGTCCCCAGGGTTTCAATTTAGAGTATTTTCTAAAATTAGCAGCTTACAATAATTACGCGGCGGTTGGAGAAAATTTGGCCATGGGTTACAGTAATGCAAGTGACGTGATGTCAGCCTGGGAAAAAAGCCCCACTCATTATAGTAATTTAGTGGATACTAACTTTAAAGAAATCGGCGTTGCCTTAGCTGGTGGCCCATATTCAGGACGAGATACAATCTTTATTGCTCAGTACTTTGGCTTACTAAAAGAAGGTAATCAGCCGGAGACTAAAAAAATAGAAACAACTAGACTGGCGGATAAAATCTCCACCCCCGGAACGCCAACTGTTTTATCTGATAAGATCGAAGAGAAGCCTGTTTTAATCGCCAAGAATACTAAAGTTATCGTTAATAAGCCGGCTGGAGTTAAAAATGAACAAATAGTTAAAGTTGAGGCTACTTTACCACCTGATACCAAAACCGCCAGCCTTGAGGTATTAAACAACCAAATATCATTAACTCCCAGCGTTCAAGTCAGCTCTACCACCGAAACTAAATGGACCGGTCAAGCGGTTATCCAAAACAGTGGCCAGTCCGTAACTCCACCGATAATCACAATTAGCCGTACCAGTGGGGAAATACAAAAAACTGAGGTTCCAAATAATAATATCAGCCCTCAAAAAACTTCAATTGCGAGTCAGTATTGGCTGTTTAAAAACCACCCCCACAATGGCTTAGAAAAAGTTTTTGACATCAGTTCAATATATTTTAAAATCCTTTTAGCCTTAACTATTTTGGCTTTATTATTAAATATTTTCATTAAAATTAAGAAGCAACATCCTCGACTTATTTTCTCGGGCCTCGGTTTAATTCTGCTCTTAATTATTATGATTATCTTCTAAAGAAACTAAAATTTCCTCAAAAAATTGCCACCTCAAAAATGGCGATTTTTTTTATTTTAATTAGATAGACTATTTACTTTTTTTTAATTTGGGTGTAATATTAAAGTCCGCTTGAGACGGTTATCAATTCTGATTCGGCAAACAAAATTACATTTTTACAAATTTATATATCTTAATTTAGTTAACAACCTTGCACTTCACAAAATAATTTATTTCATTGTATGGTCCAGCGTTTACGGAAAAACGCTCCGGAATCCGGTTTAGAAATCTTAAATTTCTAACGACAATTTTAAATAAAGTTTTGGACAAAAAAAGTCGTAATGGTTAGATCTAAAAGTGGTTCTTTAAAAATAAAAAAGCTGTAATTAACTTAATGGGTATCTCTAATATTATCCAATAAATTTATTAGAAAATACCCCCAAAATATTATGAAAAAAAATAAAACAGTTGGTTTTACAACCATACTGCTTCTGCTCGGGCTAATTGTGTCAAGCAGTGCTTTAGCTGTTGTCCCGCCACCGCCTTCGCAGGGGCCAAATAACGGTTCAAGTTTTGCTGGCAATATTTCAGCTCCATCGGGAAATGCCGATTGGGCTAATGCCAACCGCGTAGCAACCTCGGATAATAGTTACGCCACTGTAACTATTACGAGTTCAGGCGATGTGAGTAATTATTTGCGAGTCAGTGGCTTTAATTTTAATATTCCCGCTGGAGCAACCATTAAAGGTATTTTAGCCAATATCGAAAAAAGTGATTTTAGTACTGTTGGGACCTCCCATATTACCGATCACGTCGTTAGCTTGGTTAAAAATAACGTCGTCACCGGTAACAATAAAGCTAGTCTGTCTAATTGGACCGGATCCGATGCTACCTCAACTTATGGCAGCACATCTGATCTTTGGGGAAGCACTTGGACACCATCTGACATAAATAATGCCAATTTCGGCCTGGTTTTGTCGGTCGGTCGAACTTCAGGAGGAGATAAACAAGCCCGAGTTGATCATGTTAGCTTAGTTGTTTATTATACACCTGACACCACCGCTCCAACTTCAACAATTACTGCTCCGGAAACTGGTAGCCTGCTTAAAGGAGTTGTTAATTTAACGGCCACTTCCAGCGATAGTGAGTCGGGGGTAGCCAAAGTTGAATTTTGGCACGCTAGCCCAGTAAATGTAAAAATTGGGGAAGCGACCACTTCGCCTTATTCTATTAATTTAGATACTAGTACCATGACCGATGGTGCTCACGACATTTGGGTTGAAGCTTATGATAAAGCCGGAAACCACGCCACCTCGGCCGCCATTTCAGTCACCATTGATAATACGGCGCCCACTCTGCATCTGCCGGAAAATATTAGCCTGGAGGCTACTAATCATGACGGAGAACTGATAAACTTCGAAACTAGCGCCTCTGACGTTAATCCTGAAAGTCCCGCTGTAACCTGCGACCCGATATCTGGTTCAACTTTTAAGGTTGGCACCACGACTATTAGTTGTATGGCCACTGATACCGCCGGAAATGTTGCTACTGGAACTTTTACAATTGAAGTCAAAGACACCACTAAACCAATTATCACTCCCCCTGAAAATCAAACTTTTGAAGCCACTGGACCCTTAACTACTCCAATTGGTTTGATTCAAGCTACTTCCACCGATATTGCTGACATCAATCCGGTAATTAACCACACCCCCACCGAATTTCCATTGGGTGACACTGAGGTCACTTGGACAGCAACAGACGCTTCCGGAAACCAAGCCAGCGCCACTTCCTCAGTAACCATTACCGACACCACGGCGCCACTTATTAGTTTAATCGGTAATAATCCTTTTGATATGTATATTAATAAGGATTATTCAGTCTTAAATCCAGAACCGGATTATACCGTTTCTGATTTAGTAGACGGTGACAATATTACTGGACACGTAGCAGTCACTGTAACCGGAAAAGATTTTGACAATACGGTTTTAGGTTCTCACGCAATAACTTATAGTGCCGTTGATTTATCAGGTAACAGGACTACAAGCACCCGAATTGTTAATATCGTTAATACTGATCGACCAATTATCTATCGTAAAGGTTTAAGTCCGGTGACTGTAGAAAGAGGCACAACTTATGTTGATGCCGGCGCCACCGCAACCGATAGAGATGGTTCCGATATTACTTCACTTATCAAGACCAATATCGAAACTGCGCCGATAGACACTAGTGTCGTTGGGACTTCAACCGTAACCTACGATGTCACTGGAGCCGATTTAGGCGAATACACCGGCACCTCAACGGCTGACCAAGCCAAGAGAATTGTCCGGGTGATTGATACGACTGCCCCAACAGCGACAGTTGATTATTCGCCAGCCACTCCGACCAACGGCCATGTTACGGCAACTATTACTCCTGACGAACCAGTAACAATTACTAATAACGAGGGGTCAAACACTTATACTTTTACAGATAACGGCTCTTTCACTTTCAATTTTGTTGATCCTTCAGGAAACACCGGTAGCACAACCGCAACCGTTACTAATATTGATAGAGAAAGTCCAACCATTAATTCTGTTCAAGCTATTAGTTCTACGACCGTTGAGGTTATCTTTAATGAGGACTTGCAAAATAACTTAGAGGGGCACCACCCCGCCATCTCTGATTTCAACATCTATAATGATTTAGATAAATCAAATAATTTAGATGAAGGCGATGCGTCTTACGGAATTAGTAATGTAAGTTATGATCTAAAAAAAGCCACGCTAACGCTAACCGAACCTCTAAAACCAGGCGATACTCCAAGACTATATGTTACCCCTGAAGACACCACTCTAATTGATATTGCGGGCAACTTATTCAATCACGGAGCTAGTTTTGACACCAGCGTGAGCGACAAAATCATTCCCGTTTTAACTTTAATCGGAAATAATCCAATTAATCTAACGGTGGGTGATACTTACACCGAACAAGGGGCCACTTCGACTGATATCTTTAGCGGCGTCACGGAACCAATCAATATTTCTGGTACCGTCAACACTAACACCGCTGGAGTTTATACGATCACCTATAGCGTCGCTGATACGGCCAGTAACACCGCAGCGGAAATAACCAGAACGATTAATGTGGCCGCAAGAATACCTTCTGGCGGGGGCGGAGGCGGCGGCGGAGGAGGAAGCTCCTTTGTGTCAACTTTCAATGCTCCAACCGGCGGATTTCAGATTGTTATCAACAATGGTGATTTAGATACCAACGCCACTAGTGTGAATCTGAAATTAAACGGCGGCACAGCGACTCGAATGTCTATCTCTAATATCAATGATTTTAGTAATAGCTCTCAAGAAGCCTACGCTGACACTAAATCCTGGCAATTACTACCTGGGGCAGGCCTAAAAACAGTCTACGCTAAATTCTTTGATTTAAATGGCACGGCTTCGGCGGTGGTAAAAGATGATATCTTGCTAAACGATAATAGTAATCCCATAATTACTACTCCTCCGACACAACAAGTCTTAGGAGAGAAGAAATATGCCGACGGCACACTGCTTAAAAATCATAACCGAATTTATGTAGTTACCGGTGGCAAATTATTATACATCCCTAACTTAAAAGAATTGGCTAAATATCACGGCCCAATTCTTAAAGTTGACGATTCGGTAATTAATTCTTTTGTTCAGCTTTATCCTAACGGCACCTTACTTCGTGCCCAAGACGATGTTAAAATTTATGTCATTTTAAATGGTCATAAAGTGCATCTAAAAACGATGGCTGAATTAAGAAAATATCGAGGCCCAATAATTGTCGTCACCCCTGACGAGCTAAATAATTATTAAGCTAAAGATAAAACAAAAAACCGTCTCTTAACTGGACGGTTTTTTGTTTTAAAACGGGTATTGACAGTTAACCATAAGTTAGCTAATATATTATCAACTTAATAAGCCACAGACCGCAAGCATTCAAATAAGTCTCGCGATAGGCCAAATCAATAATCTCTTTGGATTATCTTGGAAATCTGTGTCTTAGCACAGTTTTTTTATTTATAGCTAATTAAAATAAAAAGTATGCCTAAAAGTAAGATTCAAAAACAAGAAATCTTGCGAAATCTAACGGAGCGGATTAAAAAGTCCAAATCTATTGTTTTCGCGGGTTTCAATGCTTTAGGGGTTCATGACAACGAGGCTTTACGCGCCAAATTACGCGACGTAAATGGCGAATACTATGTCGCCAAAAAAACCTTATTAGAACGAGCTCTTAAAGAACAGGGAACCTTAAATTTAGACACCAAAACCCTTGATGGTAAGTTGGCAGTAATCTTCTCTTATGAAGACGAAGTCTCCCCAGCTAAAGCGGTTGACGCTTTCCGTAAAGATAAAGAAGATAAAATCTTTTTCTTAGGCGGCATCTTAGAAGGTAAATTACTTTCTAAGACAGAAGTCGAAGCTCTAGCCAAACTTCCTAGCAAGCAAGAATTGTTGTCCAGATTGGTTGGTACTCTTAATGCGCCTGTTTCCGGTTTTGTTAACGTTTTAGCCGGTAACTTACGTGGCCTGGTCACGGTGCTTAAAGCGATCGAAGAAAAAAAATAATTTATTAAAATTTAATTTTAAAACTATGGAAGATCAAAAAGAAGTTGTAGTACCTGAAAAATTTCAGGACTTAGTAAGCAAAATCGAAAAAATGAGTGTTTTAGATTTAGCTGAACTTGTAAAAATCTTAGAAGAGAAATTTGGTGTTTCTGCTTCTGCTCCAGCTATGATGATGGCTGCTGCTCCAGCAGCTGCCGAAGCTGAAGTAAAAGACAGCTTTGATGTAGAACTCACTGATGGTGGCGCAACTAAAATTGCGGTTATCAAAGTTGTTCGTTCAATCACTGAATTAGGTCTTAAAGAAGCTAAAGATTTAGTTGATGGTGCTCCAAAAATCGTTCGCGAAGGCTTAAAGAAAGATGAAGCCGAAAAGATTAAGAAAGAATTAGAAGAAGCGGGCGCTAAAGTAACTTTGAAGTAAAATACTCCTGACTATAAATAAAAAACACGGTTAACGCCGTGTTTTTTATTATGCAAATTTTAAGATAAATTATAAACCAAACTTGTAGACTGTATTAGCGGCTAAAATATAAACTGACTTAGTGGTCTCATCAATGGCGAAATCTTTTAAGTCATCCTTAACTAAACGATATTGCTTAATTAAAACACCATTCTTAGTTAAGCTAATTAGACGCTTATTGTTTAAATCTAATAAATAAATATTGTTAGTCGTCATCAAGATTTTATCCGCTCTAATTTCTGGACTAAGCGCGGCTGTTTTATAATCCACTTTCTGCCCTTTATTAAATTTAAGCAAATCGCCGGCACTCTGACTTACTGTTACTTTTCCGTCAATTTTAAAATCGGAAGCCAAAGATAAGTCAGCGGGCGCTTTAAGCCAATTACTGCGATTTGAAAAACTACTTGAACCGGAATATCTGTAAATCTGATTATCACTCTTACTTAACAAATACAAGGCCCCATTATAGATCTGTGTCATATTGTCGCCCTGCAGTTTTTCGGGACCAATAGTTAAAGTAGCAACAGTTTCGCCATTTATTTTGACAATCTTTTGACCAGCCAAATAATAGATGATGGAATCACTAATGGCCGGGGAACTAAGCGTTACAGAATCATTAAGGGTTAACTGACTGCGGCTAGAATCTTTTAAATTGAAGTTATAAATTGACTTATGAACCCCGTCGCTAAGATATAATTTGTCGTTTAGCAAAACCAAATTATCCGCCCCAGCTTGAGCATTCCAAGCGCTCGCACTAACAATTTCTTGAAAATTACTCACCTTGGTAATCTTTTGAATTTTATCACTTTCATCGGTAAGTTTTATTAGCAATTCAGCTTTTTGGGCAATTTGCTCCTTAGTTAGAGGTAAACTATTCTGTAAAGCATTAGTAGCCTCCATTAAGACGGCTTCAGCGGCGCTTTCATTATTATATAAGAGATAAGAGTCAATTTGCGCTTGTTTATTATTAATATCGGTGGCTATCTGATTAAATTGTTCAACCGCTAAGCGAGTTTTCTTATTAAAAGAGGTAAAAATCAAAGAAACAATTAAAACTAAGAAGCAAACCAGAAGGGCGCCAACTAAAACTTTATCTTTTTTACCAAGAGTTTTTAGCCAAGACCTTAAACCTTGATAAATGCCCACCCAAAAACGAGGCAAGAAAATAACGCTAAAAGCCTGCAGAACGCTAAATATCTTAGGAAAAACATTATAACTCTTCTTCTTAAAAATTAATTTATCTTTAATTATAAAAGATTTCTGACTCACTAGATCAACTCTTTTGGTCTCTCTGGCTGGAGCTTGGGTGATAATGGTCTCGTCGGTTTCTTCATAAAATTTAACCACTTTTCGATTCTCGGGAATTTCTACTTTAAATTTAGAGGCCAGCTCAAGGGTCCATTTAGCAATTTTCTTTAAACTAATAATACCGGCCGGAGCCAACATTCTTTCAGTTTTCTGTTCGGTATAATTTAAATGAGAAATCGAACTATGAGCATTGCGAGAAGCGCCTCTTGGCGACTGGCTCACTCCAGCTACTTGATGAGCTTCATTTTCTTCCAGGTTTTCATGAATTTCATTTAAACCAGTGCCCAAGGTGCTTTTTACAATTATGCCCAGAAATGGAGCAAAAGAATTTATTTTTTGTAGAAGATTTTTTATTTGCTCAGCGGCGACCATTGGCGGCAATTTAGTAATCACCCCAATTAGTTCTCGATTAGACAAATATTCTGGCAGAGCCTCGTTAGTAAATAAGAAATAAGAATGAGCCGGAATCTCACCGTTTATTACGGCCGAAAATATTTTAGAACTCGACGGTTCATGATTTTCTACTAATTGAACCGTATCTTCCTCGGTCACATTAGACTCAATATTTATCATATCGTAGTCACCCTGGCGCCTAAATATTAAAAAAGCTTTATTTTTTCCATAGCTAGAAAAATAAAGCTTATTTTCATAAACCACTCCCAAAGTTAGATTAGTGCTACTGGGATTAATTTTCAAATGTTCCTCTTGTAAAAAATCCACCAGCCCCTGATTAACTCGAGCTAGAACCAATTCAAAAATATTTTCAATTTTAAGACCATCAACTTTATCGCGAAGCAATATTTTTTCATCTCCGTAATAATTATAATCAAAAATATTGACTAAAAAATTGATAATTTTCTGGGTCTCATTTTTTTTACCCTCAATTTCAGCCAGAACGAAAATCTTGCCAGCAAGACGTTCTTTTTCGGCATCTGGCTGTGAGACAAAAACCTGCCCGGCATAGTTTAGGTTCTTACCGGAATTTAAAATAATAGAGGCTATTTTATTATACATACGTTGAAAAAAATCAAGCTGATTTTCCTGATTTTTCAATTTTTTTTGTTTGACTATTTGCTTTTTCTATTATACTATAAAGTCATAAATAGATAAAGCTATGCTAAGCAAACTCTTTGGTTCCGAAGCCAGAGTTAAAATATTAAATATATTTTTAACCAAACCTGATGGCAATTATTACCTACGCCAACTGGCCAGAGATTTAGATCTTCAGGTTAATTCTGTCAGACGAGAACTTCTAAATTTAGAAACCCTCGGCCTAATTATTCAGATAACCGGAGCTATCAAAGATAAAGAAAAAAAATATTATACTGTTAATCGTGACTTTCTCCTTTTCGATGAGATTAAGTCACTTTTTATAAAAGCCCAAATGTTAAGCACTAAAGAATTTTCCGAGAATGTTCAAAAGATTTGCACGCCTAAATTACTGATACTGACCGGTTTCTTTACCGGAGAATCTGATTCTAAAACCGACATCTTAATTGTCGGTAAAATTAATAAAGATAAATTGCTTAAATTAATCAGAGAACTGGAAAACTCCATTAACCGGGAAATAAATTATACCATCATGGACGAGAAAGAATTTATCTACCGCAAAGAAATCTTTGATGTTTTCTTGCACAAAATAATGGAAGGGAAGAAGCTGGTAATTAGCGATAGCCTGTCATCACCTAAATAGTTATGTTAAAACCAACCCTTAAAACTGGCTGGCGCTTGTTAAAATATACTCTCGCTATTATAGTCGGTTTCTTTGTCTTAATCTTGATCCTTCTAAGTAATAAATTGACTGACTCCCAAAAATATTACAGCCAAATGGTTAGCGGTAAAACTAAGTTGGAAGCCGCTATTAACTCAGCCAAAACTCAAAAATATTCTCAGGCCCAGCAACAAGCTAGCGAAGCTACTTATCAATTTAATGCCGCTCTAAGTACCTTGTCCGACATTAGAAATAATAAAGTGGCTGCTTATTTTAGCCCAATTACAGCCTCGGTAAATGATTTAGAATATTTAACTCAAACCGCTGAAGTCCTGGGTAAATCTATAGAAAGATCAACAGCGGTGTTAGCTAAATTAGACCAAATAAGTGGTGGTCGTTTTACTGGAACCTTTTCTGATTTGTCGACCGCAGACAGACAACAAATTTTAGCCACTATTTATGAGTCCGCTCCGGAACTAAATGGTTTAAAAGCGAACTTAGAATTATCTCTTGATAATTTAAATAAAATTCATCGAATTGGCATCCTCTTGCCAATTAACTCTCAACTGACAAATATTAAGAATCAGCTAGCCACCGCCACCAATCTTTTGAATCAAGTAGTACCCTTAACACAACTACTACCTTCTTTATCTGGCTATCCTCAAGAAAGCCAATTTTTAGTGTTACTGCAAAATAATGACGAGCTTCGGCCTACGGGCGGATTTATTGGTACCTATGGCCTAATGAATGTTAAAGACGGTAAAGCCGGAAGCATTATAACTGAAGACGTTTATCATCTAGACATGCCCTGCATTGGTAAATTAACCCAGGTACCACCAGAACCCATAAAAAAATACATGAAAGTTGATTATTGGTGGTTGCGCGATGCTAATTTCTCGCCAGACTTTCCAACTTCGGCCAAACAAGTGGAGGCAATGTTTATGGCTGAGAGTGCCTGTGCTCTAAAACCAACTGCTAAACCAACCGCTATTATTGCCATTAATCCCGATTTAATCGTTGATTTATTAGGGCTAGTCGGACCGATCACTATTGATGGCACCACTTATGATCGTAATAATTTTCAACCCCTGCTTCAATATAATGTCGAGGTCGGTTATGTTGATAAAAATATCACTTCTTGGAATCGAAAAGATATTATAAATTCCGTCGTCTCTGAACTCGAAAAACGTTTAATGTCGCTGCCGACTAAACGTTGGCCGGAAATCTTAAATGTCATCCAAGAAAATATCGCTAAAAGAAATTTACAAATTTATTTTGATAATAACGAACAAGAAGGTGTTGCTCGCAGCCTTAATCTAACCGGAGAGATTAAAAATTCAAACAATGATTACTTAATGGTCGTTGACGCTAATTTAGCGGCTTTTAAGAGTGATTCCGTGATGAGAAAGAATATTACTTATAAGTTAAGCCAGGATAATAGTCCAACCAGAATTACGGCCGAGGTTAAGCTAAGCTACAGCCACGAGGGGGGATTTGATTGGCGCACCACGCGTTATCGAAGTTATACGAGAATCTACGCTCCTTTAGGCAGTAAACTACTAGATAGCGGCGATCTAGAGGATTTCTCAGCAACCGACGACACCGCGCTTAATAAAACTGTCTTTGGATTTTTTTGGACCATTGAACCGGGACAAACAAAAACCGCTTCAGTTAAATATTCTTTACCAGAATATATAAAAACTGATAACTATAATTTATATTTTCAGAAGCAATCCGGTAGCCGTTTAAATAATTTCCAATTAGACAAAGCTTTCAAACCCAAAAACACCAACATCTGGTCCGGAACCTTGGATCGAGATAAAATCTTCAACTAAAAAAATACAAAAAAAACTCCACTAAAGTAGTGGAGTTTTTTAAATAGGTAGTTATCTAATTATTTTACAATACTGAAGCTAATACTATAAGTTAAACCGGAGTTTAAACCATCAACTCTGGCGTCAACCGCCTTAGTTTTAGTATCTGGAATGCTAGGCACAAACAAAGTTTGTTTGAAACGGCCATTTGCGTCAGCTACGATATTAGTAATAGAACCGCCAAAATTTATCTTTAAAGGTTCACCTGGTAAATAGCCGGCTCCAGATAAAATAACACTGGCACCGGGAGTTGCTAAATAATGATCAAAGGCTAAAGCTAAAGACTCTTTAACTTCTGGTTGATCAGGGATTTCTGAAGCCTGGATGCTAGCAATCTTCTTTAAAGAAGAATTTAACACGGCCACGCCACCGCCATTCCAAACCACCAATCTCTCGCCGTTATCAGTATTTACATATTTAATATCCAAAGCGTAACCATTTTTAGTTAAACTGGAAGCGGAAATTTTAAGACCGCTACGCAAATTATCCTTAGCTAACTTCATCACGCTATCACCATTTACGGCATAGATATAGTTGTTATCGCCGGTTGGCTCAACAGCATAACCGTTAGTCGAGCTATTTGGGTAACTAATTAGCAAGTCTCCATTTAAATCAAAATTCTTCAAATAATAATCATCAAAAACGTATAATTCTTTAGTGATTGGGTCAAAATAAGTTTTTCTTAAACTCTTGCTATCACGATAATTAACCGGAAAAGAAGACAAGATGCTTCTAGTTCTAGTATCAAAGATTCTAACTTGATTATCTTGATTAACCGAAATAATATAACGGCCGGAAGCATCAAAACGTACCGCGGTGGAGATATCACTGCTGATATTAAAAGAATCAACCACATCTAAGGTATTAGTGTCGACTTTCCAAAGCTTAACACTCTTGTCACTTACTGTGGCCATATAAGGTCCAAATTTATCCACCCGGTTATACCATTCGTAGTAAGTGTTTTTCTGCTTCGCAAATAAAACTGGGTGACTTAAATTACTTAAATCATACTTATACAAGGTGTAGCCAGAAGTTGCGTAGGCAAATAAACGATTACCTTCTACATTAAGTTTTACGGCTGAAAAATCTTCAGTGTGATCCAGTGGGGAATTAGGAGCCTTGAATTTCAAAACTCTAAATAAGCTGGAGCCGTTTAGCTTAAAAACCTCCAGGCTACCACTGTTAGTTGAAGCGATGATTAAATCATTATTATAAGAGACGGCGTCGCCGGAATAATAAGATTTGTAATTAGTGCGACCGATAGTAGTAATAGCTAGAACAGCCATCACGCAAATAACCACCAGTCCCATGATTTTTTTCATATTCATACACGTTTTACTTTTAGATTTTTTATTTTTAGTTTACCTTTTAGTTTACACTTTTTATTTGATTATGTCAATACTATAATCAAAATTCCTCAAAAATAGGCTTAGCCTGAGTTATTGACAATAATTAATATATTAGTTATAATATAAAGTCTAAGATCTTTAACAATCAAAAACCAAAATATCATGAAAAAACTAATTTTTCTCGCTTTTTTAGCGATTATTAGCTCTTCTTTAGCGGCTCAGCTAAGCGCCGTTCATCACTATCTACCAGTTTTATCAGCTGAACAGGCCCGGTCTTATAAGGGGTATGATTTTATTATCCCCGACCATGAAGTAATTTTCAATTCGCCAGAAAACCTAAAACTGATGCGAAAAGACAATCCGGGTTTACAAATCTTGGTCTATGCCAACAAAATTGAATGGCACGAGCCAATGTTCAGCGACAAACCCTGGAGCCTTAAAATGGTGGCTGAACTTCAAAAATACCCTAAATGGTTTCTTCGAGACCTCTTAGGTTATAAATTAGAATTTTGGCCAGGGACCGTGCTCATGAACTGCCGCCTTGATTGTCCGCGATATATAATCAACGGTAAAAGTTATTCTTACATTGAATACTTTACTGAAAATTATATTAAGGAAGTAATCGGCGCCTACCGGAAAGCTGGCATTCGTCTCGATGGTCTGCTAGATGATGAGCTGCTAAAATCAATTAGTTTCATCACTCATTACGGCAAAAACCGTAATAATGTCGATGGCGATGGTGACGGCTTAAATGATGACCCTAACGAATTTAATCGTCAGTGGCGACTTGGTAATGCCTATTTTCTAAATAAAGTACGCGAAGCTATGGGACCGGATTTTGTTATCATCGGTAACGGCGGTCACGGTTATTATCTAGATTACTGCAACGGGAAGATGTTTGAATACTTTCCGGAGGTTTATCTAAATGAAACAGATCAACTAACTGAGGCCTGGCCAGAAAACATGAACCATGCGGCCGGAATGGAAATCGCTATCTTTAACGCCCGAGCCAACGCTTACGGCAAAAAGGATAACTGGTTATTTACCTTGTGTTCAGCAATGATGCTGGATCAAGTTATTTTTTCTCATGGACAAAATATGCCCTATGATGAGAAATATAATTTACATTTAGGTAAAGCCCTCGGGAATCATTACCAGGTCGGTAATGTTGTCAGCCGAAAATTCGCCAAAGGAATAGTTCATGTCGATCCAGTCGCCAAAAAGGCCTGGATTGAAAGATAAAAAAGGGGAGCAGCTTTATTTAAGCGGCTCCTTTTTAATTTTATGAATTGAGATTATCATCAGTAGACTGCCCGAGAGCGACCAAAAGATCCACTGCATCACCGCATCCTTTAAAATATTATCAGTGGCACTCGCCGCCAGTAAGCTAATGGTGAAAAAAAATAAAAACAAAATTAACATTTTAAGGCGTGGTCTAGCTTCTAGTTTAAAGCCCAGCCACATATTTTTTAAATAAGCCATAAATATCCACACAAAAGCCAGTAGGGCAAAGATGCCTGATTCCAGCCATACTCTCAAGTAATCATTATGGGGCTCCGTCTCCACTAAAAAGCGAGGAATATTATTTTGAATAAAAATAGAAGCGGTGCCAGGACCATAACCAAACCAAGGACTCGCTTTAATAAAAGACCAAATATCGCGCCACAAATCTAAGCGCCAAGTTGAAGAATCGGAAGCACCTAGAGTCATCAAAGTAGAAACTCGATCCTGAAAAAAAGGCGCAAATAAATACAAAACAGCGGCCGCTAAAATTGAAATAAATAATAATTTTCGAAAACGATAGATACCAATACCAAAAAGAATTAAAGCTAAAGCGAGCCAAGCCGCCCGAGTATAAGTAAAGAGTAAGGCCACTACAAAAAAGATGGCTAAAAGAGCGTAGGGAATTTTTTCAATCACCCCCTTTTTTAAATTTAAAGACACAAATAAACTTAAACAAATAACCAAAACTAAATAAAAAGCCAACATATTAGGATGAACAAAGGTGCCCATCAGTCGCCACCTGTCACCGTCAAAAAAACCACCCCGAGTCAGCAACTGGTACCAGGCGACACTGGCGGGAATAATGGCCGAAAATATTATGGTTTTGATTAAGAAAGTTAATTTTTTAGGCGTGTCATAAATTAAATAACCAAAAACAAAAGCTGAGAAAAAACTCAGCAAACGAAAAAAATCAACCGCACTCGCTGATTTACTAAAAGAAAAGAAAGATAGAACAGCTAAAATGCCTAAAAATGAAAGCCAAGGGAATCGCAATGGTAAATTTTTTAATTTAGACCACTTTAATATAACCGCTAAAACAGCTAGACCGATTAACATCATGCCCAAGACAAAAGTGAAGTCTATGGAAATTCCGGAAATATTTATTAGTTCCTGGGTTCCTAAAGAATCAAAAGTCGTTCGAAGCACCAGTAAAGCCAAAAAACCAATTTTTAAATCAAACAAGGAGTAAACAAAAATAGCCAAAGCAACCAATAAGAAAATTAAGCCTAAACTGCTACCTGGCCAAATAAAAGACAAGATAATCGAAAAAAGGGAATAAAGACCGAGGGCTAAGAAAATCAGTTTTAAGCGGCCCGCTGCAGCTTCTTTATTAGGTTTACTTTCTGTCATAAAAAATGATATTATTTATATATAAATATTAAGGAAAATTGTCGTTTATGTCAAAGTTAAAAATAATCCAAGTTAATAAATTTTTTTATGCCAAGGGCGGAGCAGACAAATATTTCTTAACTCTAATTGATAAATTATCAGAATTAGATATTGAAGTCGTCCCCTTTGCGATGGCTGACCCCCGAAACATCGACTCTTCTTGGAATCGGTATTTTTCGGAAAACATTGATTACCACCAGCCAAAAAATGTTTGGAAAATGGCTTTACGTTTAATTTGGAACCGGGAAGCAGCTAAAAAATTTGGTCAGCTTTTGGACGAAACTAAACCCGATTTAGTTCACGCTCATAATATTTATCATCAACTATCGCCAGCGATTCTGCTGGAAGCTAAAAAAAGAAAAATTCCTGTTATCATGACGCTTCATGATTATAAACTGATTTGTCCTAATTATTTAATGTTCTCCCATGGCAAACCTTGTAATAAGTGTTTAAAAGGTAATTACCTACACTGCTTAACTAGCAACTGCTATAATTCTTATCCGCGTAGCGCTTTAGCGGTGCTAGAAACTTATTTACATAATAAAGTTTGGCATACCTATCAAAATAACGTAGATCTTTTTATTTCTCCCAGTGAGTATTTAAAACAAATGATGATAAGTGCTGGTTGGCCGGCGGATAAGATTAGAGTATTAATTAATCCGGCGCCCACTTACAAAGAAACCAGTGATGGTCAAAATTTATTATATTTTGGCCGCTTAGCTGTCGAAAAAGGAGTAGATGTTCTACTGCGCGCTCTAAAGCTAACCAACGAAAAATTAGATATCGTTGGCACTGGACCCGAAGAAACAAACTTAAAATTACTCACTAAAGAATTAGGCTTAGCGGATCGAGTGGCTTTTCACGGAAATCAAGCCGGGGAGAATTTGGAAGAATTTAAACGAATAGCAAAGGCAGTAATCTTACCTTCGGTTTGGGCGGAAAATATGTCTTTAGTTTTACTAGAATCTTTAGCTTACGGAAAATTAATTATTGCTAGCGCTAGTGGCGGCACCCCTGAGCTAATTAAAGATGGGGAAACCGGCTGGCTATTTTCTCCAGGTAATTTCCAAGAACTAGCTCAAAAGATCAAAGAATTAAACCAGTTAAGCCCAGAAAAAAGAAAAATAATGACTGGTTTAATAAAAGATAAAATAGTGCCCCTGGAGCTAAAAAACCACCTAAATAGTCTTATAGACATTTACAAACAAGTAAAAAATCGCTAATTAAAGCGATTTTTTGTTTAAAAGCCGGCCTACCATTGACAATTTTTAATTAATGTATTATAATAGAGTTATTACTAAGTCAGACCCGATAAATATATTGACAAATATGTTTATATGTTTTAAAATTAGGGGTCAAGTATTCTAATAAAATATCTATTAACTATGGACACTAAAGAATTTATCAAGTTAGCTAAAAAGAGAAAAATGACTGTGATTAGTATCACCTTAATTTTTGTAATCATTGGCTTAATCGTGACCTTAGCTCAACCTTTAAAATATCGATCAAAATCAAGATTACTGATTTTACAACCTGACACCGCCGCTGATGCTTACGCTGTAGCCAGATCAAACCAATATGTGGGCGGTTTAATTTCTGAAGTTATTTACTCTGGATCATTCCTAGATTCCTTAAACTCTTCAAGTTATGTTTTTAATCGTAACTATTTTAATGGTACCTATAAACAGAATATCAAGGAATGGAAAAAAACTGTGTTTGCTAAATCCGGTGGCGATACGGGAGTGATTGATATTGAAATCTATCATACCGACCCCGAGGAAGCTAGAAAAATTTCACTAGCCGTTAACCAGTTAATTATTTCCGGACAAAGTCCTTATAAATTTAACGCCAACCAGACCAAAATTAGCGTTATTGATGAACCAGTAGTTTCCTCTTTTCCAGTTAAACCTAATATTATTCTTAATTTAGGTTTAGGTTTGTTATTCGGTTTTTTATCTGGCTGTTCTTATATTTATTTATTTCCTAAAGAAAGGTTATCAGAGAAAATGGCTAAAGAGCTATTTGGCCAAGAAAGGGTTAGTCAGGCACCAAATTTTAAGGTCGCTGAACCCGCTTTTATGCCAGAAACTACGGTAAGTAATTATCAACCAGAAATGGTTCCGGTTAATCTACCAATTTATTCTCAAGAAACCGAAGAATTACCTCATATTATTTCTGAAGTAGCGGAAATTCCACAACCTAGTTTTAAGACATCTTTTAACTTTAAAGGTAATATCAGTAATGTCCTAGGAGAATAATTTATTCTCCTTAAGACTTGAGCGCCGAAACGAAATTTCGACCCTCGAATCTTAAAACGTAATTTAACAACTAAAAAAATAATAAATCATGAAAAAAACTCTCGTTTTTGCGTTTTTAATGGTCCTAGTATTAGGTGCCAGCGCTCAAGAATTAATTCTGATTGGTGGTGGCGGTTTAAGTAAAACTGATACTATCTCGACCGGGAATTACGGCTTTGCGCAAGCACGGCTAATGATTCCTCTTGCTGCCGGACTGAGAATCGGCCCTTACCTGGGCTACGTCCAATATGGTGGTACTGAACTCAACAAAACTCCGCACTCCGCTTTTTTGGGAAAAGAGTTGAGTTATGGAATATCGTTCGACTCTTACGGGCATCTTTCGTATGCCACGTCGTATTATTTCTGGTTGAATACCGGTGCGAAACAAGTGTCTGATAAGTTTGAAGACAACTTGTATAAGTCCGACACTAAAACTAAAGAGTTCTTTGCTTCCGGTGGTTTCTTTCTGACCGATGATTGGTTGGGCTGGTTCGGTAACAACCGCATCATGTTCGACTACCAAAAACCCAGTAGCGCCAAAATTAGCGCGACCTGGAAAGGATCAGCGGTTGCTAGCACTCCTTATAACAAAGAATCCTTAAGATTATTTTTAGAAAGTGGGGTCAAACGCTTTGGGAATGAAAATTCTCTCAACGTTGAACCATTAATCCACTTGGGTTATGGTCAAGATTTTGGTCGCAGCCAAAATTACTACGAAATAGGTGGAGGTCTCGATCTCGGCTTATTCAAGGAATACTATCGGGATGTTTTGAAAGTTAAAGTTTTTTATCGTAAAGACTTTAGTGGCCAAATACCCGGAACTTTATGCGGGGAGCTAGTTTTCAACGCCTCTTCACTGATACAAGCAATTAGAAAAAACAAATAAAAGGAGGGAAAAAGTCATGAAAAAATGGTATGTTATTTTTACAGCAATTATGCTGGTTATTGCATCTGTATTTATTATCAAACAGTGTTCTAATACAGATGTTACAGAAAAACAAAAAACCGTCACCGAAGATCCCTGTGCCAAAGAAAAGGCCAGGGCCGACAGTTTACAAGCCGAACTCGACAAGTGTCCTGGCCGAGTTAAACCAAAGACCGATAAGGAAAGAATAGCTGAACTTGAGAAACAATTAAAGAATTTATCTGGCCGAGGTGGCAGCCGATCTAAAACTGTTAAAGTTAAAGTGCCAACTGGCGACCTTACTGAAAAAAACTTTAGCAGCGGCGGTTTTGCACCGATTAACTCATCTAAAAGTACAGAAATTATTCCCGGTGGCAACGCTACCTTATCGACCACCTTATACGAAGGTGGACTCGAAGGTGACTTTTGCACCACCATTGATGCTACTGGCCACATTGTTTACGCCATGAAAAATAGCGTTTTCTTAGCCGGTAAGCCAAGTATTCCAGCGCCAAGGTTAAATGGTGAAAATGGTCAGGAAATGCAGTTAGACAAAGAAAGTGGTTGGTGGTTCTATGCCGATGGTCGTTTGATTTCTGTTCAAGAAATCAACAATTATCAATACGCCGTGGAATGGAATGTCTATATTGGACAGACCAATTACGGTTCCGGCTCGTACCCCACCTACCTCCCACACCAAATGCTGAAGCCTCTCATTAACAAAACAAGAGGTAAAGAATGGGGAGAAATCTCCGATGAAGATCTGACTAAAATGCGGGCCGAAAATCCCAATATCTGGACAGCCAGTTCTGAAGGTGGTTTACGCCCATTTAGATTAGATAGCGAAAACGGACGCGCTCTGGGCAAAGAAGATCGTAACCTTTACCAAGGTTGGAACTTCCGGACCCGGATATACGCGCAGAAGAAGACAACAATCAACTAATTGATTTAGTCTTCAAATATAGGGGCTTCGACAATCGAAGCCTCTTTTTTTATATAAAAAATAATTTAAGCTATTAAAAAACCCCTACTTCTTGCGAAATAAGGGTCTTTCCAGCATTAGGCTGAATTTTTTTATCCAAGCTTGACGGTAAAGCCTCCGATTTGAGCTGACTTCAGATTCAAAATCTGGAGTCGTCCACATAATTTATCGGTACTCCAGACAACCGAACCGCTAATATCAACACTACCCGATGTACTTAGGGGCCAGAAATCAATTTCCTGACCGTTCGCCATCACTATGTTTACCGTGTAATAATTAGCATCCGAGGAAGCTACTAAAGCCACGTTCTGCTGAGTTCCGGAATCAATGGTGTACTTTAAAGTGGCGGTTCCAGAGTTAAATAAGGTTTTCTGAAAATATAAAACCAAATTTTGAACCCCAGAAACAGTCGTTAAGGTTCCGCGAACTTTAGTATCGCCAAATGAGCCGGGAAGCGAAGCCGTAATCACGTCCTTCGAAATAGCTCCGTCTTTAACATATAAGGCATAAAGACCATCAGATTGACGATAAATACTGCTAAGATCATAAGCCCAAACGCTACCGATTAACCAACCAAAACGAACCTTCTGACCATTACTTGCAATAAAACTCCACTTGTAATATTTAAGGCCATTTATAGTCGCAATATCCGAAGCTAGTAAAGGGGCATTAGTCCAGGCAATGCTTGGCAGCATTTCGTACTGCACCTGAGCATTCTGAGGCGTCGTCGCATTAAAACCGTTAATAATATCAGCTCTTAAACCGAGGGTAATAGTATTAACCCCGGCGCTGGTAAAAGTGCTGGAAATTACCACAATCGCGGTTTCGCCACTGGGTGTTACCACTACGGCATTTTGAGCTTTTAGATTAAAGGTTTTTGTGACAGCCGGGCTGACAGTGTTGTCAACCGCTTTAACTATATAAACTCCTTTAAGAAATTTAGCGGTAACCACATCGCCAGTTACGATCGGCGAATTATTACCAAAATCGAAAGTAGCCGCTATCTTGGTGCCATTTTTTTCTAAAGTGAAAACCACTAAAGTATTAATAGGCACCATCAGGGTATCACCAGCCAGCGTCGCGCTCGCTGATTTCAGTTGGTAAACGCCCGTCGCCGGACTTACCGGATCCGGGGTAGTTACACTTTGCGGCCACTTTGTGCAGGAGGCCAACATAACCAAAGACAATAACAAAAACAGAAAATTTCTCATGATACAAATTTTTATTAAATTGTTAAACAATACTTTTAAGATTCAAGAACCCGAATTTCCTTCCGATTCTTAAGTCTTAAGGAGAACGAGTCGTTCTCCTTAAAGATAGAAATTATTTTAAAACCTCTTGATACAAGTTAATGGTTTGTTGAGCAATATTATCAGCGTCGTATTCCGTTTTCACCCGAGCTAAGGCCTTGGCGCCTAGAGCCGCTAAATCATTGGGGCGGCTTAACATGTCTTGAAGTTTAGCTTTTAAATCTAAGTAATCACCGCTTTTAAAAGAAACACCGGTGTCACCTAAGGCTTCTAGGTTAGGTTCGATGTCAGAGACTAAGCAAGGCCGGGCGTAAGCCATCCCCTCAAGCAAGGCAAAAGATAAGCCTTCAGATTCTGAGGGCTGAACAAAGATGGCGGTGTTAGAAAATAATTCTTTAAGAACCGGGCCATTTTGATTACCAGTAAAGATAATATTGGGATTATTCTGAGCTAAATCATGCAATTCTTTAACATAGTCATCGGTATAAGAACCATCACCGACAATAACTAATTTTTTATCGGTGGTAATTTCCTGATAAGCTTTAATTAAGAAATGCACCCCTTTATGTCTGACTAAACGGCCGATATAAGAAATGTAATTATCTTTTGTTAAACCCCACTTAGCTATTTCTTGAGCTGGCACCAAATCATTTAACTTAGCTGAAGAAGGAATATATACCGGATCGTTATTATATTTTTTCTTGGCATATTTGAGTAGGGAATGAGATGTGATAATCACTTTATCAGAGAGTAGATTGCCAACTTTCTCACCAAACTTTAAATAGGCTTTAGCAAAAGAGCCCCATTTTTGATGGTAGTAATCCTGACAATGAAAAGTAAAGACAATTTTAGTTCGAGGATTCAAAATTCTAGCTAGCCACAACATGGAAGCTGGTCCAATCGATTGGAAATGAATCACGTCATATTTGCGACGCACCAAATCAAGACAAGCAAAGAGAGTGGCGGTAATAGCATCTAAATTTTTAGAAGGTATGCTCGGCACTGTAATAATTTTAACACCCTGCCATTCCTTTAAATTTTCTGGATTATAACTTGAACGGGCATAAACAAAAACTTCATGGCCATTTTTTACCAAGTTAACAGCCAAATCCTCAACCTGGCGTTCAACACCGCCAGTCTTGGTAGGAATTCCTTTTTGTCCAATAAAAGCAATTTTCATAAGATATAATCTATTTTCTTTCTAATTTATAACTTTATAGTTTAAAACTTTAACTATATTTTGTCAATAGAACTATATCATAATATACTAATATTGTCAAGTAAAAAGCCCCGGGACTCCGAGGCTATAAATATACTAATATTAAACAATTTAGCTAACAAAGACTGGGATTATATCCATTTCTTTTGATAAAAGATGGAAAGCAAGGATATTAAACCAGCAAACATAATACCTAAAATAATCCAAAAACCATAAGGACTATCAATAAAGGGCATGTTCTTAATAGTATTCATGCCAAAAATACCAGCCAGTAAATTCAAAGGTAAAACTAAAACTGAAAAAACAGTTAGAGTTTTCATAATAATATTCATCTTATCATTAAGTAATGATTCATTGGTATCATTTAAGACTTCAACCATTTCTTTTTGTAAATCTAAAATTTCCCAAATCCTCCGAGAATGCTCCGCCAAGCTTTCGTAATATTTTTTAATGACTTGAGACGAGACTACGCTGCTTTTCATTTCTTGCAAACGCTTTAAAACATTAGTATGATTTTGCATTATCTTTCGGATATTGATAATATTCCGACGAAGCTCTAAAATCTTGCTCACCGCGTGCTTCTGACTGCCGGAAAAAATAATTTCCTCAACTTCATTAATGTTTATACTATTTTGATCCAAAATATTATAACAATCCTTAATCAAGCGACCAAGTAATTCGTAAAGCAGGACACTGGAGCTTTCATTTTTGTAGGAGAGAAGTAAGTGAGGATTGTCTTGGCAATAACTATAGAAGTCATTAAGCGGTTTTAGGTTGCCATTGTGTAAAGTGATTAAATAACCATGACCGACAAAAAATTCGATTTCTCCGGGAACAATTTTATCACCTTTAAAGGTGGGGAAGTGTAAAATTAAAAATAAATAATCTTTTTCGTTTTCTACCATGGGGCGCTGAGCAAAAACAGTCGCGACTGAGGCTTGGAGATGAGCAATATTGAAACCAAATTTGCTCTGTAAATAATCAATTTCCTTCTTGCCCGCATTAGAAACATTAACCCATGACAGAGAATAGCTTTTGGTTTTAGGATTATCAATTTTTATTTCCTGGATTTTGTCAGGAATTTTTAAAACTTTAGGCATAATTCTTTTTGACTAAATGCTTTTTTTATAATAAAATAAGGCTATAAGAAGTATATCATATGGTAAATATTTTGGGAATAAAATTATCAACTTTAAATCAAACTGAGCTGCTAAGTCGCTTAGATTCTTTTTTAAATGGCCCCGGTCAGCATTTTTTAGTCACTCCAAATCCGGAAATAATTTTGCGCGCCGGTTCTGATGAAGAATATTTTTATATTTTAAACGCCGCCGACTTAGCCGTCGCCGATGGTTTTGGTTTAGTTTTAGCCGGACTGTTAAGTGGACAGAAGATTCCCAGAATTACCGGTTCGGATTTAACCCCGATACTGCTTAAAAAAGCCGAAGACGGGCAAATTAGAACCTTAATCATTAATTGGTCGGGGGGCTTATCAAAAGCTAAAGATATCCAAGCGACTTTAAAAAATAATTTTCCCAAATTAATTTTAGAAGTCTTAGATACTGAGAAAAAAAATCATTTGCAGGCGGAAGAGAATCTTAAAATAAATCAATTTAAACCTCAATTAGTCTTTGTTGCCTTAGGAGCGCCTAATCAAGAAAAATTAATTTGGCACGAACTTAAAAACTGGCCGAGTGTAAAATTGGCCTTAGCGGTTGGTGGTTCTTTTGATTTTTTAACCGGCAAAACAACTCGGGCCCCAAAGATAATGCGACAACTGGGAATTGAGTGGTTATGGCGCCTCACTTTACAACCACAAAGAATTAACAGAATCTGGCAAGCAACCGTAGTCTTCGGTTTAAAAGTTTTAAAAAGCCGCTTCATTGAACCCATGTTGTATCGTAAGAATGTGGCCATTATGCTCTACAAAAAAACCGACAATGGCTTTAAAATCTTAGTTGTCGCCCGAACTGACAATTCAAAACACTGGCAAATACCTCAGGGCGGCACTGACGGTGAAGCAATTAAAGTGGCCGGGGCCAGGGAAGCCAGGGAAGAACTAGGAACTGATAAATTTGTAATCAAAGAATCTTTTAAAAATATTTACACTTATAATTTTAAGAAACTCGGCAAAGAAAGAACTCACAAAAAACACGGCTATAGAGGGCAAAGACAAAGTTTAATAATCGCTGAATTTATTGGAGAAGACTCAGATATCAAAATTAACTATTGGGATCATGTTGCCTGGCAATGGATAAGCCCCGATAGAATAATGGAGACGGTTCATCCTTACAGGCAAGAAGCTATGAAAACTTTTCTGCCTTATTTCCTAAAAACTATTAAATAAAAATATTATGACTGACAAAATTAGAATTCGTTTTGCTCCCTCACCAACCGGTTTTTTACACATCGGTAATTTTCGCGTGGCTCTGTTTGATTATTTAATTGCTAAAAATTTAAAAGGTAAATTTATTTTGCGCATTGAAGATACTGACTCTAAAAGAGAAGTGGCTGGGGCTGCCGATAAACTAATCAAAATTCTCGACTCTTTTGGTTTGGATTTTGATGAAGGCCCGCATAAAGGCGGCGACTTCGGACCCTACATTCAATCACAGCGCTTAGATATTTATAAAAAATACTCTGATAAACTCCTGTTAGAAGATAAGGCCTATCGTTGTTTCTGTACCGAAGAAAGGCTGACCGAAATGCGCGCTAACCAAGAGTTAAATAAACAAGCACCTCGTTATGACCGTTTGTGCCGAGATTTATCCGAAGCGGAAAGCACTAAGAGAGCTAGTAACGGCGAGCCTTATGTTATTCGCCAAAAAATGCCACTTGAGGGTGAAATAAAAGTTCACGACGAACTGAGAGGTGAAATTACTTTTCAGACCCATGATTTAGACGATCAGGTTTTAATTAAATCAAATGGCGTACCGACTTATCAATTTGCCAGTGTCGTCGATGATCATCTTATGGAAATATCCCATGTTACCCGCGGTGATGAATGGCTACCCTCGTTTCCTAAAAATATTTTACTATATCAGGCTTTTGGCTGGACACCACCAAAATTTATTCACTTTCCTTTAATTCTTAACAAGGAAGGCGGAAAATTATCCAAGCGCAAAGGCGATGTGTTTGTGGAAGATTATTTAGCCCGCGGCTATTTACCAGAAGCCATTATTAATTTTTGCGCTTTGCTCGGTTGGCACCCTAAAGGTGATAACGAAATCTTGTCGCTAGAAGAATTAACTAGAGAATTTTTTATTTCCGGAATTGGAATTTCGCCCGCTGTTTTTGATTTAGAAAAATTAAACTATTACAACGGCCACTATATCAGAGCCAAAAAACCCGAAGACTTAGTTAATCTTTGTCGCCCTTATCTAGAAGCGGCTGGTTACGATTTAAAAACTAGCAATTTAGAAAAAATAATTGCCATTGGTGCTGATCGCCTAAAAACCCTTGAAGAAATAGCCAGTGTTTCAGTTTTCTTTTTTAAGGACCCGGAGTATCTACCAGAATTATTGCTTTGGAAAAATTTAACCGCTTCCGAAATGAAAAATAATTTGCAGGAGCTAAGCAATGTTCTAGAAAATATTGCCGACGATAATTGGACTAAAGAAATTTTAGAGGAAGAAGTTTTTATGTACTTAAAGAGTCACGACAAAAAAAATGGTGATTATCTTTGGCCTTGGCGAGTGGCGGTTACCGGGCTTAAAAATAGTCCCAACCCTTTTGAAGTTTCCGGGGCGCTAGGAAAAATAAAAACTTTAAAGAGAATTAAAGCCGCCATTAATCTATAAATTTTGTTTTACACAAAAGGCAAAAAATGGTATAGTTAAATTATGAAAAAATTCTCGATTATTTTATTACTTCTGATCGTAGGAGGTTTACTGCAGACCTCTGTTTCTGTTTTTGGACAATACGGATCAGTGGATGAGGAAATTAAAGCTCTAAATGATAAAATCCAGGAACAGAAGAAACAGATGGATAGTCTAACGGAAAAACAGAAAGCCTACCAGGTGATGATTGAAAAAAAACGCCAGGATCAAAATAGCTTAGTTAATCAATTATCTATTTTAGGTGACCAAACCGATAAAACTAAGTTAGATATCGACAGTGCCAATATTAATATCGATAAAACTAACCTAGAAATAAAAAAGATCCAATTAGACATGGAAAATGTTGACACCGAAATCAACACCGAGAAAGATCATATTAGCAACTTGCTACGCTTAGCTTATAAGCAGGACCAAGTTTCGACTTTGGAAATGCTGCTGCTTAACAATTCCTTAGCTGAATTTTTAAATCAAGCAAAATATTTAGAAAACACCGATAGCAAAATTAAAGAAAGTTTAGACTCTTTAAAAAATAAAAAAGACCAGCTAGAAAAGAGCCAAGAAAGTCTTGACGCTAAAAACAAAGATCTGGCCTCATTAAAACTGGAGTTGGAAAAGAAAGTTGATAACTTACAATACGAACAAGATAGTAAGGGTATAATTTTGGAGGAAACTAAATCATCTGAAGCTGAATATCAGAATTTACTGGCCGAAGCCAAAAAACAACAATTGCAAGCGGAAGCGGAGGTTTATAGTTTAGAAAAAACTATCCGTCAGAAAATGTCAGAAAAAGATAAGGTTAAATTAGAAAGTGGTTCTTCTGATATCGCCTGGCCCATTAGCGGTCGTACCATCACCACCGGCTTCCATGACCCTGATTATCCTTATCGTAAGATCATCGGCGAACATCCCGCCATCGATATCCGTTCACCTCAAGGCAGTACTTTACGTGCCGCTGCCGATGGTTATGTGGCCCGAGTTAAATTCGATGGCAGCACTAACTACGCTTACATCATGATTATTCATAATAACGGCTTATCTACTGTCTATGGTCACGTTTCGGCCGTGTCAGTGGTCGCTGATCAATATGTCCATCAAGGAGATGTTATTGGCCGAACGGGCGGAGCGCCTCATGGAGTCGGTTCCGGACCTTTTACCACTGGTGCTCATTTACACTTTGAAGTTAGAAAAGATGGAATTCCGGTTAACCCCGTTGGCTATTTGCCACAAAATTAAAAAAAATAAAAAAGGACCTATTAATTTAGGTCTTTTTTTATAACCAAACAGGGAACCAAGCTAATCTTTTAAGGGGTGAAATTGTTTTTGAGTTTTTTGAGCATAAGAATCGGAGGCATGAACATAACGAGTGGTGGTCTCTAGCGATTCATGCCCCAGAAGAACCTGAATTGCCGCCGGATTAGCGCCCGCCTCAGCCAAATAGGTAGCAAAACCATGCCTTAAAGAGTGAGCCGAAATCGGCAAGTTAATATCTAATAATTCGCGATATTTTTTAATCGTATTTTGTAAATAAACCGGGGAAATTTTTCGATCTTTAGCCGTCGCATTTTGACCACGATAAGGAATGAAGGCAAAGAGGGAATCATCAGTCCTAGTGACTAAATAAGCCTCTAAATGGCCCCTAGCACGTGGCGTTAAGTAGACAAAGCGCTCCTTCTTGCCTTTACCCAAAACAAAGATTCGCCCGGCTTTATCAATCTGTTTTATTTTTAAATTTATGAGCTCAGAAATTCTCATTCCGGTGGAGAAGAGGACCTCAAGCATGGCTCGGTTCCTTAGACCGATTAAACGGTTCTTTTCAAAACTCGAGGGAAACTGCAATAATTTAACAAATTCGTCAAGTTCGGCAATTTGTGCATTTTTTTTAGTAGTTTTGAGCATTTTAATCATATCCGGAGCAATCGGTGAAGGGTAGTCCATTTCAATTAAATAACGGAAATAAGAACGCAAAACTGACAACATGCGGTTAATTGAATAAGCATTTAAACGCGTTTTAGATTCTTGAGCTAAAGCCGTCTTACGATCAACTGAAGTTAGTAGCGCCTTATAGTTTAAAATATCTTTTTTGGAAAGTTTTTTAAAACTAATAGAATTATCAAACAAAAAATCTTCAAAGACCTTAAGGTCACGCTCATAATTATAATGGGTTTCCGGGGAATAGTTATTAACTTTCAAATTGAGCAGAAAGTCATCAAACAGTGGTAAATTTTCACTCATATTAGTATAAGTATTGGGTTAATGATAACTGTGTATAATAATTCTTACACTTAGTTTATAGCTTAATAATATCATAAAGCGCGTCTAGTATCAAGATACTGGTCCCAGCTAAAAATTAAGCAGTTATTGAATCAGGAGGCCTAAAATGCTTACTGTCGGTGTAAACATTAGGACGATTTTAATAATGAGTAAGAAGACTCCAATAAATAATAAGCCAAAGATTATAACAGCGGCCGTAAATAAAGTTTTAAATAGTTGTTCCATATATTTTTTCCGCCTCCGCCAACTGGCAGATATCGATTATTTATTACCAATATAAACTTTGTCACCGTATCTTAAATCAATATAATTTACGCTACCTATATTATCCTTTATTTTTTCTCGTTTGACAACTAAAAACTTTTCTAGTTGTTTATTTATATCATCTTTGACGTTAAAAAAAGCCAGCAAGCCATTTTTAAAGACAACTTTAATTGTATTTAATTCTTGACTAATCAAGTATCTTGAGATCGCGGTCTCCGGGCTCTTCTCTGCTTCATTTTTAAGAGCAAAGATGAAACTTAAGTAATCGGGATTAATTTTTAAATAATCATTTTCAATTAAGGAATCTGGAGTTTGATTTTCAATGATCGGAAATTTATTTAAATCATCAGGGGTAACGACACTGTCTCTAATAATAAATCCTTTGGAATCGCTATAATAGCTCTGCCCTGCTTCCTGCCAAATAAAAGCGTAGGGTCGCTCCTCAATATCGATTGAAAGTGAGTGGAATAATTTTTTGCTAATTTTTATTTTAGAAAAATTAAAGCTACTTAGAAGTTCAGCCTCAGCGGCTTTCTTATTAAATAATAAGAGATTTTTTTGTTTCAGTGGCCAAATGCTTTTTTTATCTGTTTGCTGCCAAATGTGTTCTGAAATAGCTGATTCTGGCAGACGCCCTAAACCGTTAATTTTTATATTACGGATTTCAAACAGTGGTGAAGCTAAAAAACCATAGAGGATGAAGAAAATGATTCCCAAAATACCAATAGCATAAAAACCCAATCCCAAGGTTCTTTTTTTCTTACTCACGTGATGAGTTCTGAAAAAAGGATTTTTTAAATTTTTGGTTTGATAATCTTTTTTAATTCGACAATATTTTAGTTTTCTCTTCCCTGTTGACATATTTTAACTTTTATATTAGTTAAATTAAACGATAATCCGACGGATATTAGATTGAAGTCCTACGAGCAGTTCGTAAGGAATGTGCCCTGAGATTTTAGATAAATTATTCAAAGAATTTTTATCAAGATTGTTCCCAGAGATTATCTCAATTTCATCTCCTATTTTAACATCTAAATCTCCAACCGCCAAACAACATAAATTCATACAAATCCGACCAGCAATCTTTAAATACTCTCGACGTCCAGATTTTTCCCAAATTAAGCTCGCCAAATTTGATAAACCTCGGTTTAAGCCTTCATAATAACCAAAAGGAATAACCGCTATTTTGCCCTCAGCCTGAGCCTGATAGGTGCCGTTGTAAGAAACCACATCATTTACTCTTAAAGACTGCAGAGAGACTACTGTTGAACTCAGTCGAAGGGCTGGTTTGAGATTACTTGTTTTACTAAAATAAACACTATCTTCACCGTAAGGACTATAGCCATACAAAGCTAAGCCGCTACGATAAGCCGTTAAAGCCGGATGGTTAAAAGAAAAAATCGCGGCGGAATTACCAAGGTGCACCCATTTAGGATTAAAGCCTTTTGAACGTAAAATATTTAAATCATCTAAAAATTTCTCTAGTTGTTGATGATTTAGGTTACTGACTTCTTCAGAGGCAGCCAAATGAGAACACAGACCGGTAATCTCAACCCTCTTAAGAAGCTCAGCGTTTTCCATCAAAAAACTTTCCAAATCTTTAATCCCCTCACGATTCATACCGGAGTTAACAAAGAGGTGAACCCGAGCTCGGCCGAGCTCGGCCAAGGCTGATAGCGATTCTTTATTATAAATACAAAATTCACTTCTCTTTAAATTACAATAAGAATAAGCCTTAGCCGGCATTTCGCCCAAAATTAAAACTTTTCTTTTGAAATAATGATAGACGATTTGTGCTTCCGGAAAAGAATCAACAATTACAAACGGTGCCCGAGAGTCATTTAAGATCAGACATAATTCCTTTAAACCATGCCCATAGGCATTGGATTTTAAAACCGGAAAAATAGCTGCCTGAGGCTGACTAGCTTCAAGGACTTTATAATTATCCAAAATCTGCTGACGCCCGATTCTAATTTCATTTAAGGTCTGGTATCTTGGTTTAATAAATTGTTTTAATTTGTTTATCATGTGATTATTTAACAACTACCCCCTGCCCTTTATTAAGGGTATCCTGAGGCAAGGTAGTATCAATAGACGGTAATTTACCGCTTAACTTTTCACCAGTATAACTATCAGTCGCCAAATAAGAAATATTATTAACGAGTACGGGGTTAGTACCTAGCTGCTTAGCTAGTGGCAAGAGTTCAACCTCGAAACCAATTTGATAAGTACCATTTTTTACACTCACTTCTTTAACCGTCCAAGTTAAACGCTTTTGACTTTCGTTATAACTAAATTCGCCGGCACTTAAAGTTTTATGATTAGACAAGGTAACTCCTGTCGGCAATTTAGCGCTAAAAGTAAGGTTAGTTAAGTCATTACCTTGATTATTAACTTCAAAAAAAATCCAATAATTAGTGGGCAGGCCAAGCTTCGGGGGAATTGGTCCGCTACCCAATTGATCGCCAAAGGGGCTATTATAATAAGCTATAGCCTCCGGTTTTAAATCGGTGATTAATTTTAAGTCTGGACAATCATAATCACTAGTATAAGACTGGCCATCCGTTTGATAAGTAGCCTTAATAGACCAAGCGATATTTCTCGGGGAGTTGGTTCCATTATTTAAGGTCACTTTAATATTAAATTCCTTCGTTTCCCCTGCTACCAGTTTTGTTAACCAAAGTTTATGGTCCTTAACAGTTACCGTTGAAGAGGCTTCAACTTTTTCTAACTGTTTAACTGAAAAATCTTTACTTAAAAATTGGGGACTGAGAATTAAATTATTAAGATCATTTTGGCCGTTATTTTCTAAAGTAATTTTAACAATAAAGGTTTCTCCGGCATAAATATTACTTTTAGTCATTGATGTTTTAATAAGCAATATTTTATCGGCAGTCGTGGTTGCTATTGGACTTTTGTCGACATGACTTATCGGCTCATTGACAATTTTAGTTTGCGGATAATAGCTGATAATAATTAAGGTCAGGCCTAAAGCCAGAATAATTAAAACTAAGATAATATCCGCGATTAAATGCCAGTGATGATTTAAATAGTGTTTAGCCTGACGATTCTTCCACCATTTTTTTAAATCGTAAATCATATATTTAAATTAATATTTTAAAAACCAGAAATACCCGTTAAAATTTCCGCTTTACTATCATTATTAATATCCGAAGCGGCCACAAAAACGCCATTTCGATAAGTTTTATCATAAGCCATAAAGCTAGACTTAAGCTGACCGGAACCACTCCAGATTTTTACTTGAGAATCGCCGCCTTTCCCCTCACCGGTTATTATTTCATTTTGCCCGTCACCGTCAACATCGCCAACCGCCACGTTAACACCGCCTTTAAAATTTTGGCTATAAGCCATAAAACTTGTCTTGGCCTTGCCGCTAGCATCAAAGATTCTTACTTGAGGTCCGCCGCCAGCCCCAGCGCCAGTTACAATTTCCGCCTTAGAATCCCCATTTAAATCACCAACGGCAATATTTACTCCGCCTCGGAAGTTTTTATCATAGGCCATGAAACTGAATTTAAGCTTGCCCTTCAAATCAAAAACCATTACTTGAGGGCCACCACCAGCTCCAGCACCGGTAATTATTTCTTCTTGCTCATCGCCACGAGTGTCACCAGCTGCTATTGAAAAGTTACCCTTAAAGGCTCCATAGGGTTTAAAAGACAAAGTTTTTTTACCGTTACTAATAAGAGTTAAGATACCCTTTGAAACAGAAATTATCTGTTCTTCACCGCGGCCAGAAAAGTCATGAAATAAAAGCGGCTGGCTGCCTTGATAACTATCTACGTAAGCAAAAAAACCATTTCTAATTTGGCTACCGGAATCATTAAAGATTCTAAAAAAATTACCATTAACAAACCAATTATTTCTGATGACCGTCGGTCGTTTTAATAAAATTAAGCCGTCGTGAGGTAAAATTTTAACTGAGTTCACCTTCTGACCGTTATTTACGGCGGGGTCTTGAGTGCCACGAATGCGATCAAACTCTTCTTTAGTAAAAACGTAGGACTGCTCTTTATCAGTGGAGTTAACAATCGCTATTCCGCCGGTGTAATCCCGTCGCCATAAACCCGGCTTAATCGTGGCGTTGGTTTTATCCAAAAGATTGTAAGCGACTGATTGTTTGCTACCTAAATCATTGTCATATTCATCATACCACCAAAATTGCGCATGATTTTGCGAGCCATAATCAAAACTATAATAAGCATCGCCAAGCAATGCGCTAGCTAGCCCGTAACGAAAACGGGTGTAATCATTAGGATTACTGGCAACTGCATTTATAATATGATAACTTTGAGAATTATTTGATAACTTAAGATAAGATTGCATCACTCCTGACCAAGTGCCGCCATTTTCCCAAGGAGTCGGAAAATCTTCCAACATCCAGCCGTTTAGATAATTCTGATAATCCCAAATGAAACTGCCATTAGCGACAATTATGGCTTTAGGTAGAAGTTTTCGGGTTCGATTTAAAATACTTCTAACTCCATTTCTCCAGGCTGTATCCAATTCACTGGTGGAGTTCCGCTTGCCGTTACCGGCTAAAGAAACATTTCCCTGATTAAACCAACTAGCCCCACTCCAAACGTTGTCATAAAAAACTCCATCCCACAAACCGGTACCCATAATATTACTGGACACAAATTCCGGTAAGTATTCATTGAATTTTTGACCGTTTGAATTACTACCGCAAAAATCGGTAATATTTAAAACGTAAGCGTTAGGCCAATCAGATAAACGATTACCAGACTCATCTCTTAGCCACCAAGAATCAGCCACTCCTTCTGCTAATTTTTTTCGCAAAACCGATTCATTGGAATTAAAATCCGCATCAAACAAATTTTGTGAAGAGATGTAAGCGATAATCTTTACTCGAGGATTGAGTTGTCTGATTAAACGTAACTCGCTGGGGCTGTTTTCCTGGACTTCCATATCTAAAACTAGAAAATCCCATTTAGAGAGCTCCCGAGCTTCACTTTCAGTAATCGACCAATGCAAAAAATAATTTATTAGTTTAGGATTTTTATCACTCGCTAAACCAGTAAAACTTGGTATCAAAAGACAGAATAAGATTAAGATGGTCGCTACTTTTTTCATTACTTTATGATGGGCTTTATTACAGTTTCCTTAAATGGTAAGTATTTCTGCAAAACCTCGGGAATTAGGACCGAGCCGTCAGCTTGTTGGAATTGTTCTAAAATAGCGGGCAGTAAACGACTAGTAGCGAGACCAGAGGCATTTAACGTGTGAACAAATTCTGTTGTTACCGCTGTTTTATCCTTAAAGCGCGTATCGCCGCGCCTAGCTTGATAGTCTAAAGCATTAGAAATAGAAGAAACTTCTTTATAAATATTCATACTAGGAATCCAAACTTCAACGTCATAAGTTTTAGCCATGGCCGCACTACAATCTTGCGCCGCTAATTTTGATAATTGATAATGTAGACCCAAACCTTCAACTAACTTTTGAGCATTAGCCGTAATTTCATCAAACATCTTCCAAGATTCCTCGGGACGGCAAAAAATAAACATTTCTACTTTATTAAATTGATGACCGCGAATCATCCCGCGTTCTTCTTGGCGATAAGAACCAGCCTCACGGCGGAAACAAGCGGAATAAGCACAATACTTATAAGGTAAATCTTCACCGCGCAAAATTTCTTCACGATGGTAATTACCCATCATCATTTCTGAAGTGGCATTTAAGCAAGTTCCGTCTTGAGTCCAAAATAATTCATCCCTGAATTTAGGCAGATGACCAGAGGTGTAGGCTGATTTCTCAGACAGTAAAAATGGTGGAATCATAAAACGATAACCATTTTTAGTGTGAAAATCGATAAAGTATGATAAGAGAGCCCACTCAATAAGGGCACCTAGTCCAGTGTAACACCAGAAACCGGCACCAGACATTTTAGTCGCCCGTTCGTAATCAATTAAACCTAAAGAAGTAGCTAGTTCCACGTGATCCTTTGGTTCAAAGACAAACTCTGGCTTAGTGCCGTACGTATAAGTGACTTCATTGTTTTCTTTGCCACCAGGGGCGACGTCATCAGCCGGAGTATTTGGCAGGGCGCCCAACTTTTCCAAGAGGTCGGCTTCAACTTTTTCCAACTCTTCTTTCTTAGCAGAAATTTTTGGACCTAACTCTTTTACTTGAGCGATAATCTCAGGAGTTGGTTTAGTTTTCGACACTTTATTACGATAAGCCAACATTTCCTCAAGCTCGCTAGTCAGCGTTCGGCGACTATCATCTAAGCTAATAATAAAATCTAAATCAAAATCTTCAGCCGCTATCTTTTTGAGTAAGGCATGCTGAACCTCGTCTTTATGTTCCCTAATTCGTTTGATATCTAACATATATTTTTATTTTAAAAGGTTTGTTCTAACTAATGACTTCACCGCCAAAAGTTTGTAATAAATTATTTAATAAATTGTTAGGTTCTTCATTTTTAATATCAGAAATTTTATCCGCCGGAGCGGAGACTGGCGCTACTGATTCAGAGATAGCGGCTACCGCGGCTAGCTCCAGATTCTCATCAATCAAAAGATCTAAATTAACTGACCCACCATAGACCTCAGCTAAAGTACTCTCCACTAAAGGTCTGATACTAGCGTCATTTATTCGATCACGATGAAATTTATATTTAAAAATTAATGATAATTTATTACTTAAAATCGCGCCTACTTGGCAATTTTGCAAAATAAAAGATAAGGAATGATTTTGCTGGCGCAATCTGGCTAAAAATTCGGGCCATTTAGCCGCCGCTTCGCTTTGTGAAAAATTAATTACCGAAGTGTTTGTTTTAAGGTCTGGAGTTTTAGCGGCCACACTCTTCTTTGGTAAACTGCTAGAAACTGGTTTAGGTGACGAGGCGTTAGAGACACTATCTGGTAAAGACATCGATACAAACGGTGCTTCTAGACAAAGTTCAACAATTTTCATTTCTAGAGGTAATTGAACAATAAAAGATGAATTTAAATTGTTATAAACTGCTAAAAATGATTCCAGATATAAAATTATTTGTTCGATCTTGAGCTCGGAGGCTAAAGCGGAAATTCTAATCTCTAAAGTATCGCCCAAATCCAGTCCCAGGCTCTCCGCCAAACCAGAGTTAGCTTTACTTAGAAGTATTTTTCGAAGAACCACGATACCTTCACCGACAAAATTTTTCAAATTAAGACCGCTATCGACAATGGTATTAATTAATTTAATTGAGCGACTAACATCTTTTTTAGAAATAAATTCTAGCAAGTCAATAATTTCATTGTGGTGATGGCGCGGAACAATCAGTTCCGCTTGATCCCAGGTAATTTTACCTTCGCCCAAAGATAAAACCTGCCCCAAAAGACTCTCCGCATCACGCAGATGGCCGCCTGACTGCCGGGCAATTGCTTCTAAAACTTCCGTTTCAACTTCAACTTTTTCCTGACTGATAATATTTTGCAACTTACTTACAATATCTGAGACGCTAATTCTTTTAAAATCATAACGTTCGCAACGAGAAATAATAGTCGCCGGTACTTTATGAATCTCAGTTGTACATAAAATAAAAATAACATTTTTCGGGGGTTCCTCTAAAGTTTTAAGTAAAGCATTCCAGGCCGAGATTGAGAGCATGTGAACTTCGTCAATAATAAAAACTCGGTATTTAACGCTACTTGAAACAATTCGGGCTGAAGCAATAATATTTTCTCGAACATTATCGACGCCAGTATTAGAAGCGGCATCAATCTCAATAATATCTAAATTGCTACCCGCCGAGATACTAAGACAGCTAGCGCAACTATTACAAGGCTCGCTGTCAGTTTCGGTGCGATTAGTGCAATTAACCGCTTTAGCTAAAACTCGAGCCAAAGTTGTTTTACCAACCGCTCTTGGTCCGCAGAATAAATAAGCGTGGGCTAATTTATTATTAGCTATTTCGTTTTGCAGAGTTATTTTAACATGATTCTGCCCAAAAACTTGGGAAAAATTACTCGGCCGATAATCGCGGTATAAAGTAGACATAAAATCAAGGTTTTTTAATTAATCTAACGGACTTTTCTCCTTCTGTAAAGGATTATCGCTGCGTCGGTTTATTTCCAATTCCACTAAGCGGCGATCTTGGCCAAATTTAAGGCGAGACAGGGTTTTAATCTTAGCAACCATTTCTTTTCGAGAAACACCTAAAATCGGCCAAATGGTTTTAATAGAAAAGGGACGAGTCGCCGAATTATCAACCAAAAGTTTTAAACAAGCCGCCCCTTTATCAACATTTATCAAATCAAATTGATTAAAAACCGGAGTAAACTCTTTGACTAAAAACTCAGCATCCTCCGAGCCAACCTTAAAACTTAGCATCGTACCCACGTTACCAAAGACGGCGTCTTTAATGGTGTGATCTTGCCCCTTGGATAACTGACCTATATATTGATGAGCAATAATTAAATTTAAGCCATATTTTCTCGCCTCCGATAAGATTTGGCAAACTGAGTTAGTTGTAAAATTCTGAAACTCATCAATATACAAATAAAAATCTTTACGTTTGTCAGCGGACATATCAGTGCGTGATAAAGCGGACATTAAAATTTTACCCACAATAATCATCCCTAATAAATAGGCATTCATTTCTCCAACCACCCCCTTTGACAAATCAACTAATAATATCTTCTGATTATCCATCAAATCTCGAAAATTAAAAGAACTATCTTGCTGGCCAATAATCGGCCGCATCATATCATTAGAAATAAAGGAGGTTAACTTAGAAGTAATATAAGGGACAATGTTAGCTAAAGCTGCTTCCCCGCCCGCTTTTTCAGCTTCATTATGCCAGAAATCAACCACTGTTTTATTCTTGCAACGTGATAGTTTAAACCGTCTAAAATTTTCATCAGCGAGCACCTTAGGGATCTCCATCAGCGTCGAGCCGCTTTCAGGGTCATCCATAACCAGTAACATGGCGTTTCTCATATACTGTTCAAACATCGGACCGCCGGTCGCCTTTAAATCATAGAGCTTATCTAAAATACCAATCATTTCGTTGATTACAAAACTCTTCTGTTCCGGATAGCGTTCATCAAATTCTAATAAATTTAAAGCGAGTGGTCTTTCCAAATCAGCTGGTGAAAACACAATCACATCCTCGGCTCGTTCCGGCGGAATCCGTTCCAAAATATCAGTAATTAAATCGCCGTGCGGATCCATAACACAGACGCCTTCGCCATTTACGATATCTTGAACAGCCATATTAGTCAGTAAAACCGATTTACCAACACCAGATTTACCAACAATATACATATGGCGACGACGATCGGAGCGCGTAATCCGAATATCTTTCTTGACACCGCGATAAACATTTTCCCCTAGCAACAGGCCTTCATTAGGAATCTCCGCGGGTGCGGGTGCAGTTTTGGCGTGCAGCCATAAGATATTAGGCGTCTCCGTATTTTTCAGAGGAAAATGAAAAATACTGGCCAGTTCTTCGGTATTAAGCAAAAAACCAATTCGGTCGCGATATCTTCTATAAATAAAATCCGAAATTAAATGATCGCCGCACTCCTCGACCCGAGTGAAATTATTACCATAAGTGAAATTATTATATTCTCCGTAAGCACTGGCAATATTTTCTAAATACATTTTGGCTTGAACCTTAGTCTTTGAACAAGCCACCACTCGGATATTAACGTCGAGGCCGGATTTAGAATTCTTTTGCTCCATCGCTTTTAACATCTCTCGTTCCACTTCAGTTAAGGCCCTAGAAGATTCTTTGTTTTTCTTATCAAAAATTAAATAAAAAAAGTACCAAAAATTACTAGCCACTTTTACGCCTTGATAAACCGAATTTTTTTCCATAATCTTTCTCACCACTCTTTTAACTTTACGATGCCAACCCGGTAAAGCGCTTCTTACAATATACTGAATCGCGATACTTTCATCCTTAGAAAGCTTGGACATAACGTTAATCAGCGAATTCATAGGATCAACTTCCATTTTCTGATAAGTTTTAAGCGGAAAGAAAAAACTTTTTTTAGTTTTCAAATAACCCGAGGCCACCTGATTAGTAGCCGAGAAAGAATTATAGTCATCTATTTCTTCAATTGAAGCTTCAGGATAATGAGCGTGAATTTGCTGTTCTAAATACCGGGCGTTATTTTTAGGGGCAGCCACATAAAAGGCGATTTTATTTTGGCTCGCCACCACTTCAAAAGAAAAATGATCCTGACGGCCAAATAACCAAGAAATTAGGCTGCGATCGGCTCTTAAGCCGCCGATACTAGCGAAGATAGTTTCACCTTTGGCAATTTCCTCGTGCATTTGCTGAACCATAAACCGAGCATCTTCGCTGTCCTTAGGTTTTTCCTTGGGTAATTTAACTAAGAATAATTGATGTTCTAGATAAGTGTTGTTAGTAGCTATAGTTCTTAGTATCTGACGGATAAATAAAACCAGAACTGGAACAAAAAATAAAATTAACAAAGCAACAAACAGCCAAAGAGGGCTGTTTGTATTCTGACTCATCGACTGAGAATAGATTAGCAAATCGGTCATAAAAAATTAAAACTTATTTTTCATCTTAACGATTTTATCAGCTTTTATTTTCGTTTCTTGATCTAAAAAAAAGCGATTAACTCCAGCAATCAGGCTCAGCCAATGACGAATCAATTTTACTATTTTATTAATATTAATTTTAGCGGCATCAAGTAAAATATTGATTTTTTTGGCAGTCTTTTCCCCCTCCTCTTTAAATTCTTTTTGCTTAGCAGGAGACATCGCCAAAAAAGTTTCATTTAAACCATCGGACAGATAGGCTTCAATTTCTTGTTCGCGTTTAACATGATAATCATCGGCCACAACAGCTACAGAAGAGCCAGGCGAAGCGTTAACATTTTTTTCCTTAGCCACCAGACTTTCTTTTTCTGGGTTTTTATCTGGCGAAACTGCCTCCACCTTATTTTCAGGTTTCTTCTCAGCGGCGCCACCAACTATAACTTCAACCTTAGGAGTCAAAATAATTTGTTCGATCTTTTTTGCGACATTTTCGTTAGCCATAACTATTTTATTCGACTGAGATAGCGTTAACGGGACAAGCGGTCACCGCTTCTTTGGCACAATCCTCATTAGTTTGCGAAATAACCTCAGACTTACCATCAAGGTTCATAGCAAAGACGTCCGGGCACATACCGGCGCACATCCCACAACCAATACAAGTATTTTGATCTACTTTTATCATATTTTTGTTTAATTTAAATTAATTAAATATATGAGATAATTATAACATATTTTATAAATAAATACAGAGGAAATTAGCCAATTATTTGGGCTTTGATGACTCAAAATTCACTCTTTATTTGTTCTGTTGACAGTTTTACCTACCTTTGTTATTATAAAGCCAAGAATAACAAAGTAAGGACAAGTGTGCCAGGCATTTACGCCTCTTTTTTTGGTTAAAGCTCTGGCCCATTATAAATTTATGGCTCATAAGAAAGCGGCGGGGTCAACCTCGCTTGGCCGTGATTCAGAAAGTAAGCGTTTAGGCGTTAAACTCTCCGATGGCCAAATTGCTAAAGCTGGCAATATCATTATCAGACAGCGTGGCACTAAATATTACCCAGGTGCTGGTGTAAGACGTGGCAATGACGACACTCTTTACGCCGTAACTAACGGTTTTATCAAATTCACTACCAAAAAATTAATTAAGTTTGATGGTAATTTAAAGACGGCTAAGGTGGTTAATATTGTAGCAACTCGAGAAGTTACTCCAAAAGTTACAAAATAATTACTTCATTTTTCAAATAAAAAAGACCTAGGATTAAATTCTTGGGTCTTTTTTTATCTAATTACAAATTAGCAAACTCTTTTTTAATCCACTTCGGATAATCGCCTTCTATAATTTCTTCCTTAGTCACCCAAAGATAAGAGTTATGCTCAGTACTTAAATTGATAGAGCCTTCGACATAAGTGGCTAAAAAAGTAATTCCCACTAAATGCAAATCATCTTTTAGCAAAGTCCAAACTCTTAAAGGCTTTTCAATATTTATACTTAAGTTAAGCTCCTCATTAATCTCTCGCTTTAAACCTTCCTCTGGATTTTCGCCAAACTCCAATCGGCCGCCCGGAATATCTATTTCATTAGGACCTATGTCCTCGATTTCACTTTTGAATAAGACTAGGTACTTCCCCTCTTGGTTTTTGATGATTGCCTTAGTGGCCACGCCAAAGTGATTTTCCATATTTTTATATGATTAAGCGCGAAGTAAAACTCGCACTAATTTAAGCTCGTCATAATTATACTTTCCACCTAAATATTCAAAAACTGGCTTTAATTTTTCATCGCCACATTTGAGGTAGGCCTTTCTCATTGCATCAAACCGGTCTCGCGGTAACTTTAGATATTCCAAATCTAAGATCTCGCCCGCATCAATCATTTTTTCAATATGATTAATAATGGTGTCTTGGCTCAATTTTTCATGCTTAGCAATTCTAGCAATTGGCACCTTTTTTTGAATCAACTCTTTAGTTTTTAAAAAATAGGTTGGTTGTTTAACTTTAATATCAATGGTTTCAGTCTTTTCTGGTGAAACTAGATTATTAGTTTTAGTAAAATAATTAATCACTTCTAAAAAGATATCTCCATATTGCTCTAACTTTTTAGCGCCAACGCCAGTAATTTTAGAAAAGCTCCTAATATCCTTAGGAAAATAATAAGCCATTTCGCGCAGCGAGACGTCACCAAAGATCACAAATGGCGGTACACCGGCTTCTTCGGCTAATTTTCGTCTAAGTTCCCGTAAGATACCAAATAATTCCCCGTTATAATCCAGTTCGCCTTTTTTAAGGAGCACATCTTTATCGGGCTTACTAAGTTCTAAAGTTTCATCACTGTTTAAAAATTTCAAACCTTTACCAGAAATACTTAAAATCGGATACTGGCCATCGGTCTTATTAATATAGCCCAAACTAATTAATTGCGAAATAATACTAGTTAGTTCACTGGCTGAATAATCTTTAACAATACCATAAACACTAAGTTTATTATGATGATTAATTTTTATTTTCTGAGTTTTTTTACCCAGCAAAACTTCGATAATATAATTCTTGCCGTAGTGACTATCACAGCGGATAACCGCTGACATTATTTTTTTAGCAATTTCCGAAGAATTAAAAACTTCGTGAACCGTGTTACAACAATCACAAGCCTGACAATAATCATTTTTTAAGTCTTCCCCAAAATATTTTAATAAATATTTACGGCGACAAGTAGTAAGTTCACAATAATTTAAAACTTCATCGAGTTTTTCTTGGGCGGTGTCGTGAAGTTTTTTATCACTAATTTGATTAATAAAAAATTCATGTTTGCGAGTATCCGCGTAAGTATAGAATAAAACGCAGTCACTTTTGAGACCGTCACGCCCGGCCCGACCGATTTCTTGATAATAACCTTCCAGTGTCTTAGGAAAAGTATAATGAACCACTAAACGCACATCCGGCTTATCAATTCCCATGCCAAAAGCGATGGTGGCAACAATGATATTTACCTTATCTTTAATAAATAATTCCTGAGCCAACTTTCTTTGACTGGCTTCGAGTCCTGCGTGATAAGCGCCAGCGTTAAAACCGTTTAGCTTTAGATTTTCAGCAATTTCCTCAGTTTCTTTGCGGGAATAGCAATAAATAATTACCGAATCATTTTTATATTTTTGTAGCAAGTGAACCAATTTCGGAAAAGCTTGTTTTTTACTGACCACGCTTAAATTTAAATTATCCCGATTAAAACTGGAAATAAAAACCGGGGCCTTAGTTAAATTGAGATGTAAAATAATATCTTCCCGCACTTTCTCGGTGGCAGTGGCTGTTAAGGCAATCACAGGTACCTGAGGAAATAATTTTTTAAGTAGCCCTAAATTGCGGTAATCAGGACGGAAGTCGTGACCCCACTCCGAAATACAATGCGCTTCATCAACCGCAATCAAACTAATATCTAATTTAAGTAAAAATTCTTGAAAATCCGGCAAAGCAAAACGTTCTGGGGCTAGATATAATATTTTTACATCCTTATTTATCACGCGATTTTTTATCTCTTCAATTTTAGCTGGCATTAGCGATGAGTTGATAAACTCAGCTTTAATACCATTGGCGTTTAAAGCATCTACCTGATCTTTCATTAAAGCGATAAGCGGCGAGATAACAATTGTTAGCCCTGGCAACTTTAAGGCTGGCAACTGGTAACACATGGATTTACCACCACCGGTCGGCATCAGCACAAAAGAGTCCTTGCCCTGTAAAACATTAGAAATCACCTCCTCTTGTAAAGGGCGAAAAGTGTCATAGCCAAAGTATTTCTTGAGAAGAGTTTTCATAATTTTACAACAGAAATTATAGTATATCACATCCAAGCAGATACAAAAAATAAGGTTTTTAGCCTTATTATTTGATTTATCTAGTCTTATATTTCTCCAATTACTTCCTTATCCATCCTATCTAAGAAATCTTTAAAATAAACCATTCTCTCTTCACCTATCTTTTTGGCGGTAGCGGTATAAAGATTGCTAACTAAAAACTTTTCTTTAGTTTCATAGTTAATATGAACGCTGTGTTTTGACTTATCCATAATTCGTCCATTAATTTTGCCATTTGCTAGATTAGCTTTAGCGTAGTCTTCAATATTGTCTACTTTTTTATAAATTTTAGCTTGATGCTTCCCTATCCAGGCAAAGGCTCTAGCTAAACCAATAGCTCCAGCCGCATCTAGTTTATCAGCATCATGAACAATCTTGGCTTCAATAGTTTCTGGTTTATAATTAGTCCGATAACGGTGAGATAAAATACAAGCTTGAACATGTTTAATATCTTCAGCGGAAAAACCAAAACTTTCCAAAATTGGTTTGGCCATCAGAGCGCCCGCCACCGCATGATCAGTTTGGCCACTGGAATCAGAAGATTCTTTAAAGCCGCCAATATCGTGAAGTAAAACAGCCGCCTGCAAAATATCTAAATTAACATTGGGCTCTGTTTTAGCTATCGTCAGAGCTAGATTATAGACTCGCATAATATGATCAATATCATGAGTGGAATCTTTCCCCTGTTTTAATTCTTGCTCTACAATGTCTTTAATTTTCTGAAATTTTTCGGTCATACTATAAAAACTTATTTACTGATAAATTTTAAATAAACTTCTCTTAACATTCTGGCGTCATCTAAAGCATTATGTTGATTAAACTTTGAAGAATCAATTTTTAATTTATCTAAAAAATTATTGTTCCAGTCAACCAAAACATCCGGATTAATTCCGAAACTAAAAAGTATAGAGGCAAAATCTATAGGTATCCAATGAAAGTGATTGTTAAAATTATCTAAACCTAGCAATTTATAGAAATACACCATATCAAATTGATTAATATAAGCCACAACGTAGGGATTTTCGGTACCAACAAAATCTTTTATCAACTCAATGGCTTTGTCTTTGCTGACTTTTTCTTGTTTTAATGAAGGTAAAATATTTTCCCGGGGCCACTTATCAATCTCCCCATTATAGTCCAATTCTAAATATAATTCCTCGCCATTATATTTTACCAAGCCTAATGACAATATCTCTCCTTTATGCGAATCCAATGAAGAAAATTCTGTATCAAAGAATATTATATTTTGCGAATATGGTTTAATCATAAATATTAGAACTATTTACCAAAATAATTAGCTTCTATAAAATCTAGGGCTTGGAGATTTGCTTCATCGGTCACCAGCTGTCTAGCCCTTGTTAAGTCCATCCACTCCGCCGAGTAAAATTCTTCCGCTATTTTTAATGGATCAGGATTAAATTCATCCTGATTAACATTGATAAAATGCCAAATATCGAGATGCAGTCGACACTTTTGCTTAGTTGGATTATTAATCTCGGCCAAAGTTAGCAAAGCAGGCTTGTTTACTTGTAAATTGTCAGCTTTTAAACCCCACTCTTCTTCAATTTCTCTTGCCACTGTTTCAGCTAAATTTTCACCCTCATCAATGTGACCGCCATTAAAAAGCCATAAACCAGATTTGATATGATGACCAATAAATAATTGTTTATTTTTATAATCACAAGCGGCAAAATAAGCGCAGAAATGGCTTTCAGCGTTTTCATCTCTAGTTAAATCACCTTCTTTTAATCTATTTTTAAATATCAAAGCAATTTCTTTAGAAGCAGCTTTATCTAATAATCCTTCTATTTCTTGTGTTAATTTATTTTTCATATAGCTTATAGATAATCGACTATTTTTTCCAAATCACCGTTTAAAGCGATTGGCTTCATATCAATTATTTCATCAACGTAATGAATTCTTTCGCTTCTCTCTGGTATTTGGTTGTATAAGAATATTTTCTTATCATGGCCATAAGCAAAACCCATTTCCATCAAGGTGCTGCCACCAATATAATTATCTATTCCCTTTTTGGTTAAATTTAAAACCAAGATAGCGTCAGAATTTTTAATAAAATTCCAATATCTTTTTATCATATCAACTGACTCTAACTCTCGTAATAAAATATCACCGGCCTCGGCTTTTATTTTAAGAAATTCTTCGTAAGACATTTCACCATCAGCTATTTTTTGAGTAAAATATGGAATATTAACAGAGTGTCCTTTTTTTCTAACTCGTTTTTTATTTTAAGGATTTCTGGCGTAAAGTCTATACTAGAACAAATAGTAATTATCATATTATTATTTTTTTTTACCATCCAAACAAACTTTAACAAACTCTACAAATAAAGGGTGTGGGGCCAAAGGGCGAGAAATATATTCTGGATGGAATTGCACACCAATGAAAAATGGGTGATTTTTAAGTTCAATGGCTTCCACGATTTCGCCATCCGGTGAAGTACCGGCAATAACGAGCCCTAGATTTTCAAACATGGAACGATAATCATTATTAAATTCGTAGCGATGACGATGTCGTTCGCTAACTACTTTATCTTTGGTAAATTTTGCATAAGCCGCAGCTAAATGAGTTCCAGCCTGAAGCTGACAAGGCCAACCACCTAAGCGAATAGTACCACCATAGCCCTTCTCCGCAATAATTTTTTCTTGCCCCGGCATAATATGAATAACTGGATTTTTGGTCTTAGCATCACATTCAGCGGAGTTAGCATCTTTTAGTCCGGCTACATTGCGTGCAAACTCAATTACCGCCATTTGCATGCCATAACATAAACCAAAATAAGGAATACCCTTTTCACGGCAATACTTAATGGTCGCAATTTTGCCTTCAGAGCCACGTCCACCCCAACCTTGGGGCACAATAATGCCATCTAAACCTTTTAAAATTTTAACACCATCACGTTCCACATCTTCCGCATTTAACCAATGCAAATTAACCTTGGTTTGATTTTCCGCCCCCGCATGCTTCACCGCTTCAATCACCGAAATATAGGAATCAGTTAAAGAAAAATCGCCACTCGAAAAATACTTACCCACAATACCAATTTCGACATGATGTTTTGGATGTTTGATGATTGAAACCATCTTTTTCCACTCCGCGTTTTGAATTTCTTTATTTCTAAGGGGCAAGGACAACTTAGCTAAAAGTCTTTCACTAATATTATCTTTCTCAAAGTTCAAAGGAATATCATAAATTGAATCCGCATCAGGCGCACTAATTACATCTTCCATGGCTACATTACAATTAAGGGCTAACTTTTCTTTACGGTGATTATCCAGGGGTTTTTCGCTACGAGCGACAATCATATCGGGTTGAATACCAGCCCCCTGAAGATTACGAACCGCGTGCTGCGTCGGTTTAGTTTTCATTTCCCCAATCATGTTTGGTACCGGTAAATAAGATACTATAACTGTCAGCACATCTTTGGGATGATAAAACTTCATCATTCTCGCCGCTTCTAAAAATAGTAGATTTTCATATTCCCCAACGGTGCCACCAATTTCAATAATCATAATCTCGGCCCCAGTCTTATCAACTGCTTTATTAATCCGGTCGCAGATTTCCATTGGAATATGAGGCACTACTTGGACACATTTACCTTTATACTCTAAATTTCTTTCTTTCTGAATAACACTTTGATAGACACGACCAGTCGTCATGTAATTTATTTTATAGATATTGGTGTTTAAAAAACGTTCGTAGTTTCCTAAGTCTTGATCAGTTTCATCACCATCTTCGGTCACAAAAACTTCGCCGTGCTCAATCGGATTCATCGTGCCGGCGTCAATGTTAATATATGGGTCCATTTTCACCGCACTCACTTTATAACCGCGACTCTGCAGAATTTGACCAATCGAAGCAGCGGTAATTCCTTTACCAACGCCAGACATCACCCCGCCAACCACAAAAATATATTTAGTATCTAAGGGTTTAGCTTTTTTTACTTTAAGATTTTTTTTAGTGACGCTTGGCTTGTTTAATTTTGGCATAGGGTTGACAAAGATTAATTTAAGTTGTATATATAAAATATCAAATTATTAGTTCATTTAATCTAATTTTGGAGGGGAAAATTATGACGTTTATTAATGAAACAAACTACACGATTTTAAAAATCGGAATTTGGTTTATGGTTGTGGCTGACATCCAGGACACCGAGGTTAAAACCAAGAACTTTGATGATTTTGTTCGGAAGATTTCAGAGAAGAACGAAATTATGGAGGCTTATCACGATGGTTCACTGGAATTTGATGAGAGCGTCTCGACCGAATTACAGGAAGAGATAAAAACCGCTCTCGACAACGTCATGTTTGACGAAAGCATTATGTCAGACATTTCGGAAAACGCCGATTAAAAAAGAACACAAAAAAACAAGTAGTCGCAAAGACTACTTGATTTTTTTTACAGGAACTTTAGCTGGTGCGACCGCTGGCTTTAGCAATAAATCAACCGCCTTCTGTAATTGTGGATCCTTATTCTTTTCAACATCAGCCGCGGTTAGTTTAACTTCAACCTGGGGCGCCAAGCCCTTTTCGTTGATGAAATCTCCATTAGGCGTCATCCAGGTGGCAATAGTAATCTTGATCGAAGAACCATCGCTTAAATCACGAACTGTTTGAACTGAACCTTTACCAAAAGTCTGTTCACCGACTAAGGTCGCTTTCTTATAATCACGCAAAGCACCGGAAACAATTTCTGAGGCCGAAGCGCTGCCGCCATTAACTAAAACTATAGTTTTAAATGAATCTAAACGAGGATTACCTAAGGCTGGATATTCGTTACGCTTACCATCACCAAACTGCTCCAAAACGACCGGACCGGCTTTAACCCACTCACTAGCCATGGCCACGGCTGTGTCTAGATAGCCGCCCGGATTATTTCTTAAATCTAAGATTATACCCTTAGGTTTCTTAGCCACTATTTCCTTAACGGCCGCCTGAAATAACGACAAAGTATCGTCATTAAAGTTACTAACCTTAATTAAAACTAAACCATCTGGTCGGTAAGTGACATTAACGCTTTTAACAACAATTGTACCGCGAACAATTTTAATTTCTCGAGGGTTCGTTTCTTTGTCTCGAATGATAGTTAAAGAAACCGTAGTACCTTTAGTGCCTCTAATTTTTTTAACCGCCTCGTCGACAGTTAGACCTAAAGCACTTTTACCATCAATGGCATAAACTTTGTCCCCTGCTTTAAGACCAGCTTTTTCAGCGGGCATCCCAGAAAGAGGAGCGATAACCGTTACAATATTATTTCTCATGCCAATTTCGGCACCAATACCTTCAAAAGTACCCGCTAAATCATTAGAAAATTCTTTGGTTTCAGATGGGGTCATAAAAACTGTATAAGGATCATTCATGGAAGCGGCTAAACCTTTAATAGAGCCGTAAAACATATCCTTGTCTTTGATTTTATTCTTATAAACAAAATCTGAGCGCAGGGAGTCCCAAGCTTCTAAATAAACATTAAAATCAAAAGCATCTTCGCTTTTAACCGTTGTACTGGTATCCCCTAGGGCTACAGGTCGATCTTTAGCCGACTTTCCCTGCCCTAAGTAAAAACCGCCACCAAAAGAAACCAAAACCAATAAGATCAAAAGAATACCTAAAAAACTACGACGCTTATTTTTTTTCTTTCCTGAAATAATTGGATAAGAAGCGGCGACATTTTCTTCTTCAGTTTTGTTTAAATTATTTTCCATACAATTATTGTCTTACAATTATTAATTCTCCGCTCATTAAATCAACTATTTTTGAAGCTTGATTGTTTAAGGTTCCGCTATCTACAATCAGATTCGGATCATTCTTAGTTAAAATATGATTAGCAAAAAAATCGACTTGACTGAGCACCGGTTCACCGCTCAAATTAAAACTAGTAGAGACGATGGGGACCCGGACCATCCTTATTATTTTACGCAAAAAATCACTTTTAGGCAAACGGATTGCTAGCCCTTTCTGATCGGGCGCCAGTTCTTTAGCTAAAAGATTGCGCTGTTTTAGAATAACCGAGGTGGGACGATTATTAGCCCAAACTTTTTTCAAAATAATTTCTTGTTTCTTAGAAATAAAACAATACTTCTTGGCCATATTAAGACTGGAAACCAGAATTAGAAGCGGTTTACTTGCCTCTCTTTTTTTAATAGCCTTAATTTTTTTAATAGCCTTTTCATTGGTCGCCAAGCAACCTAGGCCATAAATGGTGTCCGTTGGATAAACAATGACTTCTCCGGCCATTAAAGACTTAACAATAAGCGCTGTTTCAGCGCCTGTTATTTTTTTAGGGTTAATTTTTAAATACATATTATCCGATAATTGATTTTAAGGTTTTTAGCGCTTCTGGTAAAAACGGCATAATAATCGTGGCTACTTTAATAAGCCAAGGGGCTACGTGTGAACTAACTAACTGTCCACCCATTAAACTGCCTATCCAGGCATAACGAGCGGCTACAAACAAGATTAACCCTAAAGCCAAAGCCCCTTCGATAAAACCCAATATACCCCCGAGTAAACGATTAATTAGCTTAGTAAAAGGAATAATGGATATTAGGTCAAAAATCTTTTCAATTAAAATAAAGGCGACACTAACTACGCCCGCCACCACTACAAATAGAATCACAAATGACAAAAACTTTTCTGTGCCCATGCTAAAGCCGGTCCAGTTCTTGGCCCAATCATAAAAGACTAAGTAGAAGTGAGAGGCGACATAGGAAGCGATAATTAAGCCCACTACCTGCCCCAATAATCTAATTAATCCTTTGGCTAGACCATTACCGATAAACCCCGCCAAGATAACGAGTAGACCGATGTCAAAATATGACATAATTATTAAAAATAAATTAATAAACTTTAAACTAAACGCGGAAATAAAGATTCGCTTTTTTTAATCTGAGGCTCACTAAATTGATTAATTAACTTACTGGCAGTTTCAGGCATAAATATTTGCAAATATTTAGCCACATTTAAGATATCCTGGGCAATCGGTGTCAAAACGGTTTTGATTGCCTCTCTGTCAGTCATTTTCCAAGGAGCGGCCGCTGATATTTTTTCATTACAATTTCTAATTTGATCCCAGAGACACAAGAGAGCTTCATTAAACTTATAAGCATTTATCAGTTTCTCAAAATCACCGGACCAAATGGCGCCACCCACCTTTAAATTTGTTTCAATTTCATTCTTTTCTAGCAAAGTGGCGACTCTGGACGCTAAATTACCAAGTCCATTAGCCAGATCGGCATTAAATTTTAAACGTAAGCGTTCTTCTGAAAAATCACCGTCCTCAAAAGGCAAGATATCGGATAATAAATAGTAACGCAGGGTGTCGACCCCGTATTTATTAGCAAATTCAACCGGATCAACCGTGTTCCCTGAACTCTTAGAAATCTTCTGACCATTAACCGTTAAAAAACCAAAAATTAAAACCTGTTTGGAATTAGGAAGTCCGGCTGACATCAGCATCGCTTGCCACATCGCCGTTTGCTGACGCAGATTATCCTTACCGCAGACCTGCATTCCTGGCCAGAATTTCTTATAGTCCCCTTCTGTCTCCGGCCAACCTAAAGTTGAAATATAATTAACTAAAGCATCAAACCAGACATAGACAACCTGAGTATCATCTCCCGGAACCGGAACGCCATTAGGCATTTTTGATTTAAGTCGTGAGATACTAAAATCTTGTAAACCGCCAGCAACAAAATTACGAATTTCTTTAAAGCGGTGTTCCGGAATTACAAAATCTGGATTAGCGTCATAAAATTTTAAAAGCTTCTCGCCATATTTAGAAAAACGAAAAAAATAATTTTCTTCATCAATAATTTCCAGTTCTTGATTGGGGTGAAACTGACAATGGCCATTTACTAAATCTTGTTCCGTTTTTTCCAGTTCGCACCCGACACAATATTTAATTTGATAATTCTTTTTATAAATATCACCGTTCGCTTCACAGCGCTTCCAAAATTCTTGAGCTGACGCTACGTGATTTTCATCGGTCGTGCGAATAAAATTAGTAAAGCTTAAATTTAAAAGTTCCTTCAAGGATTTAAATTTATCAGCATAAGGCTCACAATAATCCCTCACTGACAGACTGGCTTCTTGAGCCTTTTGATAAATTTTAAGCCCGTGTTCATCGGTGCCGGTATTAAAAAAGACTTCCTCGCCTTGCAGAGCGTGTAAGCGAGCAATCACGTCCGCTTTAATAAGTTCGGTTGCAAAACCGATATGCGGATTAGAATTGGTATAAGGTAAGGTAGTAGTAATGTAAAATGGTTTTTGTGACATATTTTATTTCTTAATTTTTCTAATTAACACCACGAATTCCCCCTTGCCCATGTCCGTATCTGATTTTAGTTGGGCGGCTAGTTCAGCTGGGGAGCCAAAATAACAAGTTTCAAACATTTTAGTCAGTTCTCGACCAAGCATTACTTCCAATTTTATTTTAGCGGCCGCGCTAAACAAATCCAATTCTTCCATAAGCTTTAGGATACGGTGCTTGGATTCATAAACGGCCACCGGATGATCTAAGCTTAAAATGTCTTTAATCATTGTCTGCCGGCCTTTTTTATGTGGCAAAAAGCCCAAGAAAGAAAAGCGGTCGACTGGCCAACCAGAAATAGATAAAGCCGTAATTATGGCTGAGGCCCCCGGAATGCCTTCAACTTTAGCCTCCTTGCCAAACTCGCGACGCACGCCTTCAATTAAAAAAGCTCCGGGGTCAGAAATTCCCGGGGTTCCAGCATCAGAAACTAAAGCGAGGTTCTTGCCATCGCTTAACCAACGAATCAATTGATCAATTTTTCCTGCTCCAGAATATTGATGATAGGAAAAGGTCGAGGTTTTAATCTCATAGCGATCAAGCAATTTACGAGTGGTTCGAGTATCTTCACACAAGATATAATCCACTTCTTTAAGAATCCTTAAGGCTCGAGCACTGATATCTTCCAGATTACCAATCGGAGTGGCAACTACATAAAGAATACCTGGCATAATTTGAATAATTTACATATTATCTTTTCTTTCTTTAACATAACGTGTCCAATCATCGGCCACTTCAACCAAAACTTTAAATGGCGCTTCAATAATAAAGTCAAAAACAAAAATAAAGATATTAACTTTAGAAACATTATTAGATAGCCACTTACCAATTAAGATAATCGGCATATAAAATAAATCTAAAAGTAGGGTGATAAGATTTTCGCGGCGCTCTACGACAATTAAATCCTTCACTCCTTTGGTGGTGATAATACTAAAGAAACTGACAAAGGCCAAAAAGAATAAGAAAATAATAATACTAACCCAATTAAAATGAATTTTAGTTAGCGCCCAGATAACAAAGTAAATGGAAACAAAAAAGGTGCCAACATAAATAATATTAAAGATCCAATTAATTAAGAATCCGCGGCGATTTTTGGAGCGCAAAATAATTGGCGACTTACGTTCGCTGCCGACAAAAAACAACTCTTTGACACCTTTGATTATCTTGTCCGTGTTAGCTTCACCCGGGGTTCGAGTTAGAAAAACAATCAGAAACAGTAAAAAAGCGGGAAAAATCACATTAATAGCTAGTGACACTGGATTTAGTGGTTCATGAAACCATTGTGTAGCTGGAATTTCTAGAGCAAAAACAAAAATTGATTTAGTGAGAAAAATATAGGCAATACTTCTCATCGCCACTCGCCACAAACGACTCTTGGCCTTCTTGTATTTATTATTACAAACTTTTTTAACTAAAGCTAAAAAGGTTTTCTCATTATTATAAATTTCATTGTAAACCTTGACCGGGTCTGGCTCAATAGTTTCAGCCATTACCATTGAATAAAGAGCGTATTTTCTTGTCACCCGATCCATTTGTTTGACCAGAGGGTGTTCTAATTGCCGCCAAGTTTCAGTTTTAAGTTCTCTAGTTACTACCGCCACTTTAGCAATATCATCGTCTGATAAATTTTCACTAGTCCAATTATCGTTATAATATTTAAACAAAACAAAAGACAACATGTCATTGTCAAATTTCTGGTAAGTCCGACAGATGCTTAAATAGGTTTGAATTTCTAGATCAGCTTGAAAATTTAAATCATCCGGCAATTTTAAATTATGACTCAAAAAATCATACAGATTAGCTGTCATCGCCTGCTTAACCTTATTAGAACCTAAACTTTCTTCAATTTCACACGCCGCTAAAGATAAGATCCAGTCCGTTAAACTATTTTTTTCATTGATTAAATTTTTAACTCGGTTAACATCCTTTTTTATATTCATTTCTGAATTAATTTTCAGAACGCAAATATTTCTCAACTTAATATATTTATCGAGCATCTTAGCCACTTCAGCAATTTTGGTTTCAGGAATTTTATCATTAGGCAAATAACCACCACGAATCATTTCCGTGATCAGGTGTTTAGAGACATCGCTGACATTAACATTTTTGATAGCACCTTCAATTACCACCTGGCGCTTTAAAATACGAATAATGGCATTCTTACGTAGTAAATGGTCTTCATCGTAATCGATGACATTACGAATTTTTTCATAGAAAAAAGCCACCTTAGAGATAACCGTCGAAACGCTAATTTTAGGCGTATCATCATTGTCCCCAACTACCTTTTTATTTTGGTCGCTATAAATGACTTGGAATAGCCTTTTGGCATTCTCGTTAATCTCAGCGGGTTTGACTTCTTGGTTTTTCTTGATAAGATTTGGACTTACCATATATAATAGGCTAAAATTAGCATTTTATAAGTAAAAAATGCTTTACTTCTTAATTTTACCGTCTTTCACTCTTAAAAGCAAATTAACAAGTTGACAAGCGTCCATAAGTTATGTATTATTTTAGGGTATTATAAGTGGCCGACAAGGCTATTTTTAAATTAAGCAATTTGGTCTTATTTCAAGATCTGGCCAAAAAATTTTTAGTATTTTATGAACAAACTTAGCACTTACATCAAAGAGTCAATTGAAGAGATGAAAAAGGTGACTTGGCCAACTAAAAAAGAGACTTATCATTACACCCTGCTTATTATTGGCATCAGTTTAGTGATGGCTTTATTTTTGGGTTTACTGGACTATGGTTTCAGTGAAGGCATTAAAGCAATTTTATTCAAAATTTAATCTATAAAAATAGTACATTAGGAGGTCGCTCCAGCTTTTTAACAAAGCTTAGACCCCTCCGCATGTTGGTACCTTTATGGCCAAACAACTTTTAAATCAAGGCCGCCGCTGGTATGTTCTTCACACCTATTCGGGATATGAAGAAAATGTCGCGCAAAACTTGAAGCAAAGAATCGAGTCGCTCGATATGGAGGATAAGATTTTCAGTATTTTAATCCCGACCGAAAAGAAAGTTAAGATTAAAAATGGTAAACGTAAAGTCGTGGAAGAAAAAATCTTTCCCGGTTACATTCTCGTAGAAATGATGGTAACTGATGAATCTTGGTATATTGTTCGAAACACCCCTAATGTCACTGGCTTTATCGGCACCGGCACAATTCCAACCCCGATTCGCGAAGAAGAGGTTGAAGCTCTTAAAAAGCGTATGGGTGTTGAAGATCCTAAATTCCAGATTGATATCATTATTGGTTCCCCGGTTAAGATTAATGAAGGACCATTTAAAAATATGGAAGGTAAGGTTACGGCAATTGATGAGGCTAAGGGCAAAGTTAAAGTTAATGTCAACTTATTTGGCCGCGAAACTCCAGTCGAACTCGATTTCTTACAAGTTAAAAAAGTCTAATATAAAATACACTGTAAGGGGAATGCTTCTGCCCCAAACTAGTAAACACATTTATGGCTAAGAAAATAAAAACTAAAATAAAATTACAGATTATTGGCGGTCACGCTAATCCAGCCCCACCTATTGGTCCGGCTTTAGGCCAACACGGTTTAAACATTGCCGAATTCTGTCAGAAATTTAACGACGCCACTCGCGCCGATAAAATGGGCGATGTCGTACCAGTCGAAATTACCGTTTACGAAGACCGGACTTATGATTTTATCATGAAGACCGCTCCAGCCTCAGAATTAATTAAGAAGGCGGCAAAAATTACCAAAGGATCTGGTAAACCACTGACTGACAAAGTTGGTTCAATTACTAACGCTCAGTTACGGGAAATTGCTGAAAAGAAAATGACTGATTTAAGCGCTAATTCAGTGGAAGCGGCGATGAATACTATTGCCGGCACCGCTCGTAATATGGGCGTAACCATTAAAGATTAATAATTTATTTATTGTGGGAGTCTTTTAAGACGTCCGCACCACAAAAAATCATATGAAAAAAGAAGAAACCAAGGTTGAAAAAAAGGAAGAAAAAAAAGTTGCAGCAGCTCCTAAAAAAGTAGTTAAGAAAGTTAAAAACTTATCCGCTATTTATGAGGCCAACAAAACTTACAGTATTGCTGAAGCTTTAGAAATCGTAAAGAAAATTACTACTACTAAATTTGATTCCTCTGTTGAGGTTCATTTCCGTTTGGGCATCAACCCTAAAAAAGGTGACCAACAAGTTCGTGGCGCTGTTTCCCTACCTAATGGTACCGGTAAAACCGTTCGTGTTGCTGCCTTTGTCTCCCCAGAAAACGAAAAGGCCGCTAAAGAAGCGGGGGCTGATTTAGTTGGCAGCGATGAACTGATTGAAGAAATTAAAAAAACTGGTAAGACTGACTTTGAAGTCGCCGTGGCTGAACCAGCAATGATGAGAAATTTAGCTTCGATTGCTAAAATCTTAGGTACTCGTGGACTCATGCCTTCTCCTAAAAATGACACTGTGACCCCAAACGTGGCTAATGCTGTCTCCGAACTTAAGAAGGGTAAAATTAGCTACAAGAACGACGACACCGCTAATTTACACTGTTTGATCGGTAAAGTTAGCTTTGAAACTTCTAAATTGGTTGAGAATTTCACGGTTTTAATTGATAATGTCAGAAAAGCTAAACCGTCCTCCGCTAAAGGTTCTTATATCAAGGCTGTTAGCATCTGTTCTTCAATGAGCAAAGGAGTTAAGGTTATCGTTTCCTAATACTTAGATTTACTTCTATATAAAAATAAGCCCCATTAATTTGGGGCTTATTTTTTAAATAAAAAACGGTGGACTTTGTGTCGCACCGTTTTATTATTAAAGCTTCGCAATAAATTCTTTTTTAAATACCATCGGAAAATCATGAGTTCTCATAAAACTAGGATCATCCTCGTAAGGCATAAATTCAACCTCACGCGAAAAAGGATGAAAAAGGATAAATGAAAAGTGATTAATATCATTTTCATCTCTCGAAACAGTGTCTCCTAAAAACATGAGTGTTTCCAAGCGATCTTCAGGATAATTCATTTCTAAATCAAAGGCTAATAATTCTAGCTCCCTCAAAGCTATCTTATTTTCATAGATAGCTTTAGCGCAATAAGAATCCAAGGGGATTCGACCAGCATCAAGAATCATTTTCTGAAATTCTGAGGCTCGATGGGTAACACTAGTCCAAACTCTGATAATTTCCAAATCATCTATGGTAAATTCTGAAATTTTAGCTGCAACTTCGTTCGACTGACGAATTTCGAAAGCCCCATACATGGCCACCACTTCTTCCGGAAAAGAAAAAGGGGTATTTCTGTCTACAATTATTTTTTCCATTATAATTTTTTTTAATGTTCGGTTTATTTATAGGCACAACTTACCAAAATTTATTGCGTTTTGTCAATATCGTTGACAATCCGACGCCAAATGTTATAATAATTTTCGTAAGTATTCTAAAAGATATAGAGGTGGTAACACTATCTATTTATTAACTAGGAAAAGGTCGTCTTACCTTTTTAAACAGAAGTTATTTCCCGTTAAACGGAAATGACTAAGAATAAAAACCATGAAGAAATTATTCGTTGGCGGATTATCTTGGGGCACTACTGATGAGTCCTTAGCTGCCGCTTTTTCCCAGGCTGGTAGCGTTATGTCCGCGGTTGTTATCAAGGACAAAATGACTCACCGCTCCAAGGGTTTTGGTTTCGTTGAAATGACAAATGATGATGAAGCAGATGCTGCTATCTTAATGTGGAACAATCAAGAAATTGATGGTCGCCGCGTTGTCGTAAACGAAGCTCGCCCTCTTGAAAAGAGATTCTAACTTTTCAACACTTCAGTCTAAAAAATTCTTTTGAAGATATAGCTGAATAAAAAAACATCCGCTACTTAGCGGATGTTTTTTATATAAAGATAATTATTTTTCTGATTGTTTTTCTTCGTAAGCATCAATTACTTTTTTTAGACCTTCGGAGGCCAGAATAGAACAGTGAATCTTTTGCTTAGGTAATCCGCCGAGCTCATCAACAATTTCCTGCCATTTAAAATTCTTAGCTTCCTCTAAAGTCATACCTTTAACTCGTTCGGTCATAATCGAAGCCGTAGCAATATTAGAGGCACAACCAAAAGATAAGAACTTAATATCTTTAACCTTGCCATCTTTAACTTTTAAAGAAAAAGATAGTTGATCGCCGCAGACCATGCTGCCGACATCAGCGGTGGCGTCCGGGTTTTTCATTTCCCCGATATTCTTGGGATGCAAGAAATGCTCCACCGTTTTTTTAGTATAATTAAGTGACATATAGTTATTTTTTAATGGGCGTAAATTTTCTCAAACGCCTAATAGTTTTTTTTAAAGCTTCGACCGTGTAGTCGAGTTCTCTTTTTTCGTTAAATTTTCCTAGGGTAAATCTAATATTACTGTTTAAATTGTCCAGCGTCAAGCCAACCGCCTGCAAGACATAAGAAGTCTTTAAATTATGTGCGCTGCAAGCTGAGCCTGTGGAGACGCAAATACCTTTCATTGACAAATCCATTAAAATTGCTTCCCCCTCAATTCGAGAAAATAAAATATTTAGATTATTGGGTGTACGATATTCTAAGCTGCCATTTAAATGCACTTCTGGTATTTCGGTTTTAATTCTGGACCAGAAATAATCGCGAAGTTCACGAACCTGATTAACGCTTTTGTCTCGTTCCTGGTAGGCCAGTTCCAACGCGGAGGCTAACCCCACTATGCCGGCTATATTATAAGTTCCCGCCCTAAAACCATTTTCTTGCTCGCCACCAATAATCAGGGGTTCAACTTTAATTTTATAATTTAAATAAGCCAGCCCCACCCCCTTTGGTCCGTGAAACTTGTGAGCGCTAAGACTAGCAAAATCCAAACCTAAATCTTCAATATTAATATTGAGGTAAGGAATCGCTTGAACAATATCACTGTGAAAATAGGCCCCTTTATCGTGAACCAGCTTGGCAATTGACTTAATATCTTGAATCGTCCCAATTTCGTTATTAACCAACATGACCGACACCAAGACCGTGTCCGGACGAATCATTTTTTCTAGGGCGATTAAATCAATCAGGCCGTCAGAATTAACGGGAGCAATATCTAACTCAAAACCTAATTTAATCAGCTGCCGGGCGCTCTGTAAGACGCAAGGATGTTCAATCGCTGATACGATAAGATGTTTACCTTTATCAGTATTAGCTAACATTACACCTTTAATAATTAAATTATTAGCCTCACTGGCACCACTAGTAAAAATGAAGTTTCGAGCCGGAGCCCCTAATATTTTGGACACCTTTTCTCGAGCCGCCTCTAAAACTAGATTATTCTTCTGCCCCATATAATGAATCGAGGAAGCGTTACCGTATTCACTGGTCAAATATGGCTTCATATCAGCTAAAACTCGGGGGTCAAGCCGGGTAGTCGCCGCATTATCTAAATATATTTTCATAAATCTTAAATATTATTATAAGTTACTTCATTATAGACGATTTGTCTGATTTTGGGGAGATATTGACAAAAACAATATAAAATGATATTATCATCTTACAAACTCGTCCATTAATAACTTAAAAAATAAATGAATCATGAAAAAACTAGGAGCTTTTTTGATGGCGTTAAGCCTAATTATTATTCTCTTTTCTGGCTGTAATCACCCCAGAGAATTAAAACCGGAAACTACAAAAATTACTAAATTTGACGGTAATACAATTCATGTATTTACAGAGACCAGCAAAGTTTCCCTGGATTCAAGTCTCTTATGCAGGGCTGAGAAAAAAGAAAAAATCCTGTGGTCTTACCAAAACCCTGGTAAAAAGATAGAATTCAGTAGCGATATCGATGTGGATTACTTAGCAAAGAGCCTCTGGACAAAATCAAATATTACCAAAAAATTGACTTTAATTAGTTATGACCAAAAACAAGGGAAAATTATTCCTGAAATTTTTATAGAAAAAAGGGTTCTAATTAACTGGATTCCAATATCCATGTTCCTAATTCTATTTATTGGTTTGGTAATAAGTGCTCTGGGAAAGGATCCGAAAGGAAACACTTTGATTTTATTTTTTACAGTCTGTAAGTTCGTGCTATTAATTAATATTTTTCTACCAGACTACGATTCAAATCTAGAAGTTGTTTTAATATCAGCAGCAGGAACTATAATTTTTCTTTTTGTTTTGATGATTATGGCTTTTGTCATTGAAAGTTTTCAAGGCAACAAAATTCCGATGCCTTATCAGCAAAACAATGGTTCATTGGTTCTCGCTTACGCTTTTGCTTGCGCCCTTGATTTTGTCAGATTTACCAATTTATCTGGTGCATTACATTATGTGTTTTTAATTTTTTTATCTCCTTATTTAATTGCCTGGTCGGTAATGGGGATTAAAACAATAATTAAAAAAAGACCACAGTTAAAACGAGTGAACTAATAAAAAGGCCCGAAAAAAATTCGGGCCTTCTTTGTATCCATTATATTTACTTATTTAACTAATTCAATGTTCTTAACAACGATATCTTTAGTTGGTAAATCACGAGCCCCAGTTTCAGTATTACCAATAGTTTGGACAATATCCATACCCTTAACTACTTCCCCGAAATTAGTGTGAACGCCATCAAGCCAAGGAGTTTCGGTGGCAGTGACAATAAAAAATTGAGAACCATTAGTTCCAGGACCAGAATTAGCCATCGCTAGGCTACCAGCAACTAATTTATGACTATTAAATTCATCAGCAAAACGATAAGCTGGGCCGCCGGTGCCATAAACAGAGGTGTCAGTCCCCTTAGACAGCGGATCGCCACCCTGAATCATAAAATCTTTAATCACTCGATGAAATTTAGTGTCATTATAGAAGCCTGATTTAGCTAGATTCATAAAATTATTCACCGTTATTGGTGATTCGGGATAGAATTTTACTTCAATGTTGCCCTCATTAGTTTTAATAATGGCAGCTGAATAATCTTTAAATAAATCGGTTTGCCCGTCTAAAGTTCTGGTCATAGTTTTAGTAATAGCTGAACTGGTAGCAATGTCGCTAACGGGTTCAGTCTGATTTATTGTATTAGTTGCTTCGGTAATCGGGACCACTGGCGCCTCGGCCAGGTTATCGCCGCTTGCCCCAGTATTATCAGTGGCTCCATAAGAGTCGGTACCATTTAAATTTTCACTATCATTTTTAGTTCCGCAAGCGGACAGCGTTAGCGCTAGTGCTAAAACGCCAATCATAATTGGAATTTTTTTCATACTGATTATTTATTTATTTTTTAAATATTTACGCTTAATTCTTTTATCATCTTCCTCCCTTTTTTCTTCAATTACTTCTTTGGCTTGGGCGCGAAGTTCTTCTAAATTAAAATCCTGCAGTTTACCGGCACGATCTAGCAAATAATCCCGGTTATTTCTCTCTGGGTCATCTAAAACTTCCGAAAGTAAAACATCGAGCACGGCCCCCATTTTTGGGCTAGGAGCCATTTTTAAATCGCGCAACAAATCATCACCATTTATCTTCAACATTTTAACAGAAATCGGATCATTTTGCACCTTCTCCATCATATATTGCAAATGCTGCAATTTATAAGGCAAGGCCTTAGGTGTCCCGGAACCAACTCGATCAGCCATGCGCAAATGAATTAAATCTTGTAGATTATCTCGCCCCACCTTAACAATTAAACGACGCACCGAGGTGGCCGTGACTTCACCGACCTGGTAATAAAACATGTGATTTTTAACCAAATTAACCACTGTCTCTGTGTCATCATTGGAGAATTTTAAACGCTCCATAATTCGCCGCACCATTTTTGCGCCAACATATTCATGATTATAAAAAGTCGCAATATCATTAATTATCTTGCGAGTTTTTGGCTTGGCGACATCATGAAGCAGGGCCGCGAAACGAACTTGCCATTTAGCACTCGGGCAATTTTTAAGGGTTAAAACGTTATGCTCGTAAACCTGATAAATATGATGGCGACTCTGTGCCACTCCTAAACCCTCTTCAAGCTCCGGCAAAATATATTGAAGCAATTTGCATTTATGAAGCAATCTAATACCTTCCGAGGGTTTGTCGGATGACAAAATTTTAATTAGCTCATCACGGATTCTCTCCTTGGACACAAATTTTATACTGCCAGCCAGCTTAGTAATCGCTCTCTCAGTCTTAGGTTCTAATTCAAAATCTAACTGAGATACAAAGCGGACCGCGCGCAGCATCCGCAAGGCGTCTTCTTTAAAACGTAACACCGGTTCGCCCACTGCTCTTAAAACTTTTTTATTAATATCTTTTTCCCCGCCGAATAAATCAATCAGTAGATAAATTTGGCCGTTAATTTCCAGATAACGTCGATTGGGTTCGTTAATTTCTTTTTCAGTTTCTGGTGTTAGGGCTAAAGCGTTAATGGTAAAATCGCGGCGCTCTAAATCCTTATCTATTTCGGTTTCAAAAATAATCTCATCGGGATGACGAGAGTCAGAATAGCCCTGCTCGCTGCGATAAGTAGTAATTTCCAGAACATCAATCAAATCACCCTTCTCTTGGCCAGCTTTAGCTTCTCCTCTGATTGGCACCATAACCGTGCCGAAGGTATTTTCATACTTACCCTGCTCAAATATTTTAAGCATTTCTTCGGGTTTGGCATTGGTTGTAATATCCCAATCTTTGGGGGTTTTTTCCATTAAAAAATCACGGACGCAGCCGCCGACAATATAAGCTTCAAAACCAGCCTTTTTTAATTTAGTAAGCGCCTCTAAGACGTAATCTGGTATAATCATAGTGTTTTTATTATACCTGATTTGTTTGGTTTAAGTAAACAGTAATAAAAAACCACCCTTAGAGAGTGGTCTTTTTTATCAATCAGCTATTTCCTCCCTTTAAAGCTAGTATGTAGCACAGCTTCCTCTAAACCAATCTTCTTAACATATTCAACCGCAGCCATCGCTTCTTTATTCTCATGGGCCCGCCTGACTTCCTGGTGGCTATCAATAGAATATAAAGCGGCCATGCGTTTAGCTCTTATTTCTGCCGAAACCGGTGACGGTTGTCCACCGCCGCCAATACAGCCACCGGGGCAACTCATTACCTCGATATAATCATAGTCATTTAAATGACTTAAAACTTTATCAATATTACCTAAGCCGTTAACCACCGCGACTCTTAACTTTTGCCCGGCCACATTAACTATACTTTCTTTAATTCCACTAACGCCTCGAACTTCCTTAAATTCTAATTTAGCTAAACTCTTCTTTTTTTCTAAAGACCAAACAGTGGTTCGCAGGGCTGACTCCATCACTCCACCTGAAGCACCATAAATTGCGCCAGCGCCACTACCATCATTCCAAATTAGGTCGCCAGTTTTAGGTGCCAATTTAGCAAAATTTATTTTGGCATTTTTCATCATGAGGGCAAATTCTCGTGTTGTAATAACCTGATCAACCGGAGTCAGTCCGAGAATTTTAAATTCCGGCCGCGTAATTTCATACTTTTTAGCAGTACACGGCATTACCGAAACAATAATAATATTTTTAGGATCAATTCCCATCTTATTTGCCCAATAGGTTTTAATGACTCCGCCCAAGTGAATATGTGGCGAACGAGCCGAAGTTAGGTGAGGAATTAAATCTGGCTGGCGCGATTCCACGTAACGCACCCAAGCCGGACAACAGGAAGTCATCATCGGAAAAACTGCTTTTTTATTTTTAAGTCTTTCAATTAGTTCTTCGGCTTCAACAATGGTCGTGATATCTGCTCCGAAATTAACGTCAAAAACATAGTTAAAACCTAGTTTTTTAAGTCCGGCAATGACTCGTCCTGTCATTTTATCATCATATGGCAGGCCGAACTCTTCACCAATAGCCGCTCGAATTGAAGGTGCAAATTGAGCAATTACAATTTTATTTGGATCGGCTAAAATTTTATTAACAGCCGGATAAGAAACTTGTTCGGAAATCGCATCCACCGGACAATGGGTCACACACTGACCACAAAAAGTACAAGGATTTTTAGTAGGCACAATTTCTTGATTAGCTCCGTGACCTTTGAGCGCCAAACAATCCAATTTCTGTAATTTATTACAAGCTTCTAGACATAAACGACAGTCGATACACTGCGAACTATCACCTTCAATAGAGGGTGGAAAATTGTGATTTAAACGCTTAGTTTTTCGATCTGGAAATCTAGTAATTTTAACTCGATATTGTTTTACCAAAGTAAGTAGCGGACAATTAAAACGTAATTTACAAGTTGCACATTTTTCCACGTGTTCGGCAAATAATAATTCTAAATTAGTGCGACGCAAACGTTTTATTTTTGGAGTATCCAAAAAAACTTCCAAGTTATTTTCGAGTGGCGTTGAACAGGCTGAAACCACTTGTCTACGACCACCACTTATAATTTCCACTAAGCAAAGACGGCAATTACCGTGACTTTTAAAATCTGGATGAAAGCAGAGACTAGGAATAAAAATATTATGTCGCCGCGCCGCCTGCAAAACGGTTTCACCAGGTAAGTAAGTGAGCGTTCTTTTATTTATGGTAAAAACTGAAGCCATGGTTATTTTTTTACGTTTTTTAGACTTTGATACATTTTATAGAAATAAATCATAAAATATGGTGATAATACAGCCCAAATAATATTAGTAAAAACGCTATAAACTACATAGGGTGTGCCACTAATTTCCATTTGCGACATTGGCTTAGAAATTATCGAATAAATAATGATGCCGATGATTGAAACTAAGGCTAAGCGACCAAAAACCGGCCAAAAGTAACCACGAACCAAATCATAACTACGTTCTACCGCCGTAAAAGGACGACTGTCTTCGGCGACCAAGATATAAGTAGCAAAACCATAGTAAATGCCAAAAATTATTGCTGGAATAATTAATAAAAAACCCCAGGCAATAATTAGAACAACGGTTAGTAAAGAAACTCCAAGAAATTTAACAAAATAAGGTTTAGCTTCTTTAAAATTATCCTTAGCTGAAGTGAAATTATTTTTTAGCAAAAGAATGCTAGCAACTTTCATTCTAACACTATAGACAATAGCTAAATATAAACTAAAAATAAACAGGATAATCCCCACTAAAAGCAAGAATAAATTAAGAGTTGAAGAAACCTTCTGCGCCCAGCCTGATAAGCCGTAAACAAAAAATAAGGAAATTAAGATAAACATCGGCACCATACCGATAATTCCATACAAAAATACTTCAAGAAATTTTAATAAATTTTTAATGTAAATCTGCCAAGTTTCCCTAAGAAGCGCTAAAGATTTAATAATTTTTTCTTTGTTTTCCATAATGTTGTTTAGCAATTTTTAATCTTTGCTAATTTATTTTTAAAATATTTTTATAATAACTTGATAATGGTAAAGCGATGCTCTTACCGTAAGCACAAAAACTACCTTCTTTAAGCAGTTCTAAAACATCCCAGAATTCTGGAGAATAGGTTTTTTTAGCTTCAAATAATTCAAGCAAACGATAAGTTCCTTCTCGACAAGGCGTACATTTACCGCAAGAACCTTCTTTAAAGAAGTTAAGCCAGCGGCCAATCATCTCCTCCTGACTATGATCAAACCAAGAGTAAACAGTAATTGAGCCACTGCCACCGACGGTTTTATTCAGTTGAGTCGAATTAAGGACCTCGCCGCTAACATCACCGCCGACTTGAACAAAGAATTTATACGATGGCCAATTGCCAGTTAAACGTAAAACATCTTCAATCTTCCAATCATCGGGTAGATGATAAACTCCGGGTCGGGCTATCTCACCATTTATAGTATAGAATCTCCGGGAATCAAAAAGATTGTTCTTAACAAGAGCCACCTGATAAAAGGTTTCGACGTTATTAACTAGAGTCGGGAGCCCCCATAGTCCATAGTTTACCGGCAGCGGTGGCTTAAGGCGCGGCTCGTGACGCTTACCTTCAATGATATTTAAGATGGCCGTTTCTTCGCCGCTAATATAGCTTAGGGTTTGTGGCTTAAGACTAAAGTGCCAAAAAATTTTTAAAGCTAAAAATTGATGGCTATTTAAAAGTTTATTTATTTTTTTAGCATACAACTTATAATATTCATGGTTTATGAAACAATAAATTCCCGCTAAACGCTTAAAACCGAGAGCGTCAACACTAGCTTTTACGCCTTCTAAAACTAAATTGGCATGATTTTCTAAAATATAAGCATCCTTTTTAACGCCCGGTTCGCCTTCGGCCGCATTAATAACAATATAATAGGAAGATTTTTTATCTTTAACTAAAGCGTCTTTAACGGCTTGCCACTTAATGGCTACCGGAAAACCGGCGCCGCCGCGACCGTGTAGATTTGCTTGGGATATTTTGGATATGATATCGCTAGCCATAAGTTTTTAATCTTATCTCGCTGTCCAACCGCCATCGACATAAAGCACTTCCCCGGTAACATAAGTTGATTCATCACTACCTAAATATAAGGCTGCACTGGCAATATCATCGACGTGCCCCACGTGACCTAAAGGCGTACTAGAAACCACCATATTATTAAAGGCCTCATTTTTAAGAATATCTTGAGTCATGCCTGTAGTAATAAATCCGGGAGCAATAGCATTAACTCTAATGCCTAAAGTCGCCAAGTCTAAAGCGGCGGCGTGAGTGAGTTGGACTACCCCGCCTTTTGAGGCGCAATAACAAACAGTACTAGCTAAACCAACCTTGCCGAGAATGGAGCTCATATTAATAATACTGCCTTTGATACTCTGATTTTTCATGGCTTTAGCCGCCGCCCGAGCTCCATAGAAGACGCCTGTTAAATTAACGGAAATTGTCTTATCCCAAGATTCATCAGTAGCGTCTAGAATGCCTCCTAAACCGCCCACACCAGCATTATTTACCATGACATCCAAACGACCAAATTTATCCACCGTGGCCTTAACTAAAGCCTCTACTTCAGCGCTTTTAGAAACATCACATTTAATATAAATTGCTTTTTCATTATTTAATTCTAAGTTTTCTGCCATATCAGCAAAAACAACTGTCGCCCCCTCGACTAAATATTTTTCGGCAATCGCTTTGCCGATTCCCGAGGCGGCACCAGTAACAATCGCTACTTTATTTTCCATTCTCATATATTTACAGTTAAATTATTTAATAAACTTTTTTAGATAATCAGTTAAATCGACTAAACGATTAGAATAACCCCACTCATTATCATACCAAGCCACCACTTTAAGTAAATCACCGCCGACTAAAGCCGTTGATTTTAAATCAACGATAGAACTATGACAATTACCGACGATATCTGAGGAAACGAGCTCTTCTTCACTCGCTTCTAAAATACCTTTTAACTTCCCCTTCGCCGCTTTAACAAACTCTGCCTTAACCGCTTCAACCGTAGTTTTCTTGTTTAATAAAAAAGTGACATCACAAAGCGAGCCAACTGGAACTGGAACTCGAATGGCCATACCGTCAAATTTTCCTTTTAAAGACGGGATAGTTTCTGTCACTGCCACCGCCGCGCCGGTAGTTGTCGGAACAATATTAAGCGCCGCCGAACGAGCCCGTCTTAAATCCTTGTGTGGACCGTCAACCAAATTCTGATCAGCCGTGTAAGCGTGAACAGTCGACATCAAAGCCCTCTTGATACCAAATTTTTCTTTAATAACCATGGTCGCCGGAGCCAAGCAGTTAGTTGTGCAAGAAGCGCAGGAAATTATATCATCGCTCTTATTTAATTTTTCTTCGTTAACCCCTAAAACAATCGTTTTGCAATCTTTTCCTGGTGCCGAAATAATTACTTTTTTAGCTCCGGCCGTTATATGAGCGCTCGCATCTTCTCGGCCGCGAAAACGACCAGTACATTCTAAAACCACATCTACTTTTAATTTCTTCCACGGCAAAAGTAAAGGGTCTTTTTGCGAAGAAACGGGATATTTTTTGCCGTTTACCACAATCGCATCCTTAGTGTATCCAATTTTATGAGGATATTTTCCGTAGCAAGAATCGTATTGCAATAAATGAGCTAAAGTAGCGGTGTCAGTCAAATCATTAATCGCGACGACGTTTATTTTAGGGTGTTTATCAAGGATAATTTTAAAAGAGGCGCGGCCAATGCGACCGAAACCATTAATAGCCACATTAATTTTGTTGTTAAACATAAATTGAATAAATTATTTAAATACTTTGCTATTATAACATATTCACTAGACAAATAAAAATATAAAGTCCACAAAAAAAGACTCCCAATAAATATTTTGGAAGTCTTTTTTAGTTTTTTTATTTGTGGCGTGGTTTAAATATTTTAGGATTAGGACTGCTTTTTTCTTCAGCCGCTTTAAGATCAGCTTTCGCTTTTTTCTGGTGGCGGTTAATATCAACCGCGATTACAAAATCACGCTCCCCTTCTTTGGTGCCGGGAAATTTAACATCGACTGATTGTTTTAGAATGTGATGCCCAACAACCACACCGCGCGCCCCATCAACATTAACCTTGGTCCCTATTGGCGGCAAAGTTTGCGCCATTGCTTTATAGCCCTCATATTCAAAAGACAGACAACACATTAAACGACCGCACATTCCTGAGATTCTTTCTGAGCCGCGATGAACCACTTGCTGAGCCTCGGCCATATCTGAAGTAATTGAAAAGAATTCTCTAATGTGCCCCTTGCAACACAAAACCTTGCCACAAGGACCGCAATCGCCGCTAAAACGCGCCTCATCACGAGTGCCAATTTGGGTCAAACGAATTTGTGAATTAAAGTGAGCCGTTAAATCTTTAACTAAATCACGAAAGTCAACGCGGCCATCAGCGATAAAAGCAAAATTTAGGCGATTGCCACTAAAAGAAAAATGAACATCTACTAATTTTAAATCTAAACCTCTTTTAGTAATCAGCTCACGACAAATCGTTAAGGCTTCACTTTTTTTATCGCTACCGGCCAGTCTTCCAAAATCAGAAGCTGAGGCTAGTCTTTTAATAGGTTTTAAGAATTTCTCTCCACCCGGCAGTTCGTCGGTTCTTAGTTCCCGATCTTCTAAAATTAGAACTTTACCTAGTTCTTCGCCTAGCTCGGTTTCAACAACCGCATAATCACCTCGTTTTATTTTGAGATTTTCGGCGCTAAAATTATATACCTTATCCCAAGAACAAAATTGAATTTGCGCTATTTTCATAGTACGAGAATCCCGCACCTTAGTATTAAAAGTTTAAACCTTTAAATATTAAGCGTGCGGGATTATAAGAGGCTTTAAATTAAAGGCTAAAACGGACAAATTGAGTGATGCTGGCACCACCTAAAATATCTTTAACCTTTTTCTTATCATCCTTGATATATTCTTGCTCAGTCAAACAGACTTCGCTGTAGTATTTACTCATTTTACCTTCAACAATTTTATCAACCATTTCCGCTGGCTTACCTTCTTTAAGAAGTAAAGTGCGATAGATTTCTTTTTCTTTATCCATTTCTTCAGTTGGCACTTCACTAGCGATTAAATACTTAGGGTTAGCCGCGGCTACCTGCATCGCTACATCGCTAGCAATTTCCGGGTCAACCACTTGATTAAAGGCTACTAAAACACCAATTCTGCCTCCCAAATGAGAATAAGCTGCGACCTTCTCACCGCTAACAATTGCTAAGCGCTTAATGTCTAATTTTTCACCAATAACACCAGACAAGGTCTCTAAGGATTCTTTAAGAGTCACTCCGGAAAAAGGGGCGGCTAATAATTCTTCTAAGCTACCTGGTTTTAAAGTTTTAACCAACTCCAAAACTTGTTTAGTAAAATCTTGAAATTTATCATTACGAGAAACGAAGTCGGTTTCTGAATTAACTTCCACCATGTAAGCTTCCGTAGCGTTTTCGTTAACGCTAACCATGACCACGCCTTCATTGGTTTCACGATCAGTACGTTTAGCGGCTTTAGCAATTCCCTTCTTACGTAAAATTTCTACCGCCTTATTTAAATCACCGGCCGCTTCGTCAAGCGCTTTTTTACAATCAACCATGCCGGCGCCGGTCATTTCTCGAAGTTTTTTGATAGTTTCCATATTGTTAATGGTGACACTTTTTGATCAGGTGAACAAAAAGTGTCAGATATATTTTAAGAGAAAAAAATTTTAAATTATTTAGTCTGAGAAGTTACTTGTTTCACTTCAGTCTTAATGTTCTTTTTAGCTTCCAAAACAACATTCTTAATAGTTTCCATTAGAAGAGAAATAGTTTTAGTGGAGTCGTCATTAGCTGGAATCGGATAAGTAACTAATTCCGGGTTAACGTTAGTATCACAGATAGCGATAATGGGAATATTCTTCATACGCGCTTCAGTGACCGCAGTTTCTTCCTCTTTAATATCCCAGACAAACAAAGCGTCAGGTAATTTAGTTAAACCAGTTAAACCGCCAACTCGTTCTTCTAATTTTTTAATTTCGCGAGCGAATTCTAACTGTTCTTTTTTAGTATACTTTTCTAATTTACCACTAGCCTTATTTTCAGTTAACTCCTTGTAATTTTGAACAGATTTTTTAACAACGGCAAAGTTGGTTAAATATCCACCTAACCATTTACCGACGATGTAAGGCATTCCGGTTTCATCAGCCATTTTTTTAAGACCAGCCTTAACCTGATTTTTGGTGCCAACAAATAAAACACTCTTACCCTCGGAAATCAGTTGGCTCATAAATTCCATTGCTTCAGCTAATTTCTCGCGGCTTTTATTTAAATCGATGATATAAACGCCTTTCTTGTCAGTAAAGATATAAGGCTTCATCTTAGGGTGCCAACGATTAGTTCGATGGCCAAAGTGCATCCCGGATTTTAACATGTCTTCTACGCTTGGTAAGTTTACCATAATGTTTTTTCTTTTATCCTCCTCTTAAATAAGAGAAAGCGTCCACTCCGCGAGTCTATATTTAAAACATAGACAAGAAAAATGTTCAGAGTGTGATAATTAACTTAATATTAAATAAAAATAGGTGGGGCTAAGATTTAGCTCACCTATGGCTTATAATAGCGGAAAATTTAAGGACTGTCAATATTTTGTCTAAAATAAAACCCCTAATCAAATTGATTGATTAAGGGTTTAAAATTATTTCGAAACTTTTTGTTTCTTGTTAAGTTAAGCTCCGAAGCCTCCCATGGCTGTTTGGCTAAAACTGGCACCTCCCTGGCTGGCACGAACCGCAGACTGTGAAAAAACCTGGAAGGCTCTTCTAACTTCGCTTTCACTGCCGCCAGGAGTCAGGATCCATTCAGCGGGAATTCCCATTTCCTCAAAAATCTGACGGAACTTAGTTGTGCCATCATCAATACCCATCCCGGCAATGATGTGATTTTCCGTCTTCAGCATGTCGAGCACCACCTGCTTAATTTTGGCCGGTGTTTGTTTGCGAGAATGTTCATCCGCGCCGTCAGTGACAATCAAGGTCACGCTGCGGCAAGCCACTCCGGAATTTTCAAACTCCTGGGTTTTGGCTAAAACGGTGGCCAATATAACCGCTGTCTCATCATACAAAGGAGTACCCCCCATCGGATTGTAATTGTTACTGTCCATCACGATGGCCTGATCCAATTGAGTATAACTGTAAAGAATTTCTCCATTAAGATACCGGGTCATCACCAGGATTCCATCCTGTTGTTTGGATTTTTTAAGCGAACTCAGGACCAGATTATGTCCATCGCGGACTGCCTGGCTGTTACCGGCAAAACGGATTGAACCGGAATCGTCCATCAACATTGCTACAATCACCACTTCACTGGCCGTTACATTATCAACGTTAACGCCCAGACCGGCTTGAATCTGAGCCCCCATATCATTGATATTAATGGCCTGTGCAGCCATCGGTGACAAATTGCCTTCAGTAACAATGTTACCTATCAATTCATTCGTACTACTACTGTTTCCCATCTTTTATTGTTTTTATGGTTAATGAAAAAAAATTTACAACACCATGTCAGGCCAATTTTCCATCGGCCCGACAGATTTTACCACATGCATTCCGGCATCGCGATACTTCTGCAAAGCCTCTTCAGCTTGCGGCGTAAAATCGAGACCAGCGGCCGGGATAACTACCGATGACATACAGTCTTCCAAAATATAAACCTTGCGGGCTAAACTCGGGTCCTTGGCCAAAATTTCTTCCAAGAAGTCATCAATTGATGATTTCACGCAGTGGCTGGCAGCTTGTCCGGCAATAATGACGTAATCATTTTGGAGGAGTTGCTTGGTAAACATGGCATTTTTCTGAGCAACCACGTTTGAATCATGAGCCAGCAAAACTTCCGGGCGAAAAATGGAATAATTTTCGGTCAGTGGATTTCCTCCCTTTATCTGTACTTCACTCTGGATAAAACGGGCATATGAATGAAACATGCGCGCTTCATTTAGTATTCCAACTAGAGCGTGACCTTCATCACCAATCAGGCAGTGTTCCGGCCACAACAACAGAACATATTTTCCCGTCCTTTCCAGCTCCGCTACGTAATGCTCCACATACTTAAGGAGCCAAGTGTAATTACCGTTGGCAATCCAGCTAAGAGCTGGGTTGGGACGATAATCACCGCGGCGAATCTGTTCAGCGGTAATGACAGTAATTGATGGTAACGGTGACAAGCCTGTCTTAGCGTCAATCCAGAACGATGGAAAGAAAATTTGAAACGCAAAGTGCGTATCCATCGTAAAGACTGTACTGGTAATAATATCCAGGTTCCGGTAAATAAATTCGGCGGTCCTAATTGAATCATCAATTGCGCCAGTACCACTGCGGCCACCGACATACAAGGTACCCTCAGGAAAACAAAAATCCTTTTGAGTGTCAATTACCATTAAGGCAATTTTTGTTTTGGCTGAAGCTGATGCATGAACGGCATGTTCCTGGCGCCAGTCTTGAGCGGCGAGAAAAACGTTTCGCAGATTGGGACGATATTCCCATTTTGCATTGTTGGGGTTAAATAACCCCGGAATCGGAAGAACTTGATTTTTCATCTTTTTTTTGTGTTCGTTTTACAATAACAACTATTTACTTCAAGGATAAACTCCAAATTTCTTTTGACTTAACTATCATCAGGCCATCTTTTCCCGGAAACAAATTTGAATTGGCATCGACAAATCGAGCCGTATCCGGAAATTCTTTGGTAACAATTAACTTATCGCTGTCTGGTTCAATTCGTACAATACCATCGTCAGTGGCGGCCAGTAAAAATTTACCGGCGGCACATTTACCGCGAATAGTACCTAACCAACTACCATCGCCTTCTGGAGTTTCAGTGCTGGCTAAATAATTACCATTTTCATCCATCAGATAACAGCGATTAATTGTGTTACCACTAGCCCGGGTAGACACTAAGAACCAAATTCTATTAGCTCCAAAAACACAAGTTGAATCAATTAACTGTCCACGTAACTGCGGCAATTTAACTGAATCATTTAAGTTGTGTCCTAAAGCGCTAAAGACAAAATATTGGCTCATCTGACCGGCTCGGTAAAAACCAAAACCGAATTTAGGTCCAACCCAAAACAAAGTTTGATTAGACAGCACGTCCCCAATTCGTTCAAAATATGAACTATCGAGTTCGCTCATGCGCCCCAACTGACCATTAGTAATATAAAATACTGATTGTCCGTTAGCGGCAATAAGCGGTAGCTGTCCATAACTTTCTACTGTTAGTGAAACAGGAATCTTGGCTGGCTCAAAGATTGCAGCCTGGTTTCCCTTCGCCATGATTGTTCTTATTCCACTTAAACGATAGCGCGTATAGGGGTCTGGATTACCGTCACTCACTATACCCTTGTCTTCTCGGTAGTAATGACCATCTTGATTATATAACCAGATTAAACGGCCATCTTGATTGTCGGCAAAAATAATTCGTCCGTTGGTTTCGAAAATTTTTCTAGCCGTAACGGTTGCTGTTATTACTTCCTTCACTGACTCAACCGCCACATTGCATTCCGGGCAAACTTTACGAGCATGCTCGGCCCCGCACTTATTACATTTAGTCCAACGCAGGTCACTAAGAAGGTTAAGCGGAAAAATTCCTCTCTTATCTTTCTCAAAAACTTGGTGAAAATATTGCAATAAATCATCCGGGAGAATCTGAAAAGGACGAGCCGGTTTCGGGTAACGCACTTCTGAATTAAACACCGTCATCCTTTTTAGCGGACGAGCATCGTTGTTTATACGAGGCTTATTACCGTTAGGCTTATGTATGCCGCCATAAGGTCCCACATATAGAAGGCTCTGCATGAGCATTATATTGTAAGAATACCAATCTCCAAAAAGATTATGGGGTTTAATAAGCTTAGGCGAATGCGAATTGGGGTCGCACAATAATGGATCAACAAATTTACCGGTAAATAACCGACAATAAAATTGCCCAAATTGCATACTATCAGCATCAATCAAATAAGTTTCGCTTCCCTTTACTAATACATTTAAATCATTAAAGTCCCCGATAACCGCGTTTGCTTGATGCACTCCCAAAATCAGTTGATGAAGGTCTTTGAAGACCTCAATAATTACCTGATCACTTATCCCTCCTTCGCGAAACGATCTCTCACCATAACGAAGCAGTACTTCCGCAGGATAGATAAAAGGCATCACATAACCAACAATTTTTTGATTGCGAGTGTCTGTTGCCAGTTCTCTTGGAGCAATAACTTTTGCCGGTAGATTCTTCGGGAAAGCCGGTAACTTCAATTGATGTTCCGTTAAGCGCAAATTAGCAGCTTGCTGCTCAAGCAGCAGACCTTCATAATCAGTATGACTGGGCTGCTTAAAAAGTTTAAGTACCCGGTTATTACCGATATCATAAATATCCGCCTCACCTCCCTTGCCGATAACTTTAGACGGGTCCAAGGTGATGGCTGTAGCTCCGATATTAACTCTCATGATTTTCCCTCCTCAACTTTTCTGCGTATGACAATCAACGTCGTATCATCTTTAAGCGGACCGCCAATAACCGTTTGGTTTTGGACAGTTTCGCGATTAATGATATTAAGTCTCCGACGTACCTGATCCGGATTATCAAAGAAAAAATCTTGTTCCCAGAACTGACTGAGTGGTCCAATTAATTCTTGTTTACCAGGAACAGCTTGATTAGCTATTTTAGAAAACTTTTCAGCTCCATCAGTAGCAATCAAAATACTCTTTACTTCGCTAGTTGCAGTTGCTTCGTTTATCTGGATATCTAACCAATTTTCATTAGTTTCCTTAATATTTGACCCAGTTAAATTATAAGCAAAATATGGTGGAGCATTATTTATAAATGGCCCCAGCAAATGCAAGTCGCCGTTTAAACAATAAAGTCCATCACCAACTGAAAAAATGTAAGTTGTCTCCGGCGTTATAAGCACGCCTACAAAAGTAAACAAAAAATAATCATTGACTACTTTTGTCAGGCTTGGGCCTAAAAGTCCGGTTATGAGCGTTAACTGATTAACAATCTCCTTCTTAACTCGCAACCAAAAATTTTCGCGAGTTATCTGCGCGCCCGGCTGATAATGAACCAACTGGATGTACTGATTAAGGATAATCTGGCTAATTAGTTCCGCTCCTAACTTGGCACCAACTTCACTGTGAGCACCGCTTCCGCAGCCATCACAGACTATTGCCACCTTAACTTCCGGGCTAACTTTCCAAAGGAAAGCGTCATGGTTGTTTTTGGCGCCTGGTTTGCCAGGCAAAGAATGATCAGTGCCAGTGACTGAGCCACCGGCAATCTGAAAGCTGAGATTTTTATCCACTTTTAACTATTTTTATTTATTAAATTATTAAAAAACAATAACCCTCAATACTACATTATTTATATATTTTGTCAATAGTTTCTTTGTTTACAAAACACCACTTAAAAACCAGTGGTGTTTTATGCTAAAAATTTGTATTTAAAGGGATTTTTGGTCACTATTGCTGATAAAAACTCTTAAGCCCCTCATTGTAAGCATTGACCCGGTCATTATAAATTGCTAGTTGATCTCGGTAAACTCCCAATTCATTATTATATTGAATCACCAAGGCGTTATAAGTAACGACTAAAGTGTTATAAGCCTTGATATCACCGCTCGCTTGATAAGCACTCAGCTGGGCTTGCTGGGCACTTAAAGAAGATTGTTTGGCGGCTAAAGTCGTATTGCTTTGAGCCATAACCAACTTTTGACTTTCAATCCAGGTTCTTTCGGCTTCTAAGCTAGCAGCTTTACTCCTAGTGTTTGAAACCCCTTGGTAAACTAAACCCTGAGTTTTTTGAAAAATTTCAATTTTACTTAACCGCGATGAATCAAAAAGATTAGCCAAGCTGTCGCCGCTACCAGATAAAGCTTGCCCGTTAGAAATTTGGGGAGGAATAACTCCCACTGGAAAATAATTAGTGGTTTCCACGTAGCAATAACCGGAATTATTAATTGATTCGGCCAGCGGACAGCTAATACCCGCAGCTGAATGATTTAAATCTGGAAAATCTAAAATAGCCGCTCCATAACCTAACTCACGTAAAATGGCAACGGCTAAAAAAGTTTTATCTGAACAGATCCCTTTATCTTTATATAAGGTTTCGTAAGGGTAATTAGGCTGCAAAGTGTCTTGGTTTAATTTGGCATTATCATAAGGAATATATTGCACTAAAGCCAAGAGAAACTCGGCTAATTGATCTTGGCTTAAATTCCGACTAGCGGCCACACTCTTACCGTAAGCGACTAAATCTTTAACCGCGGTATCACCGCTTTTCTTGTTAAAAAAAATGGCATAAAATTTTTCTCGAGAATCAAGTGGTTCCACATCACCTGTGTAATAAAAAGTTTTAGGCGCTGCGGCATAAGCGGAATTTAAACTTTTTTTAAGAGGTAAATCAAATTTAAAATTTTCTAAATTATAAAGCCAAGACAAGGGGTTAACATAATCACTTGGACCAGAAATAACTGCCGCTGAAGCGGTCACTGGAGAGTTAGTCGCGCTTAGTATTTTATTTAAATTACTATTGCTAATTCCTAAGCCTTGAGATCGAAATAGCCACCAAGCATCTTGAGGCTGCCCCAAGTAATACCAATGCCGATTTAAATCGACATAATAAGCCTCCCCATGACTCTGAGGCCGAAGATATAAACGACCACGAGCCCAAACAGGGGCGCCTTTACTCCAACTGGCAAATTCTTTTTCCGAGATGCCAGTGCTTAAGCGACGCATTAGATTATAAGCATCATTCGGTTTTCCTAGATAATATTTTTTATTGTCTTGTGGATTAACATACCAAGCTTCACCATGGCTTTCGACTTGAAGTAAAATTCTACCAGATAACTGTCCGGCTAAAGTGACCGCTTTAACCGGGTAAACCAGTAAAGCACTACTTAAAAAAATAGTTCCAAGTATTAAAGTAAATTTTAATCTTAAAGACATAGAATTAATCAGCTAAAGTGATAAACAGATCTTCTTCTGGTGGTTGTGGTAAGTGATCAACGTTATTTATAAAATTAAGTCGCACATAACCATCGCGATCAATGACAATTTTAGACAGTGATGACTGAAAAATCTCCTGAGATAAAAAACCAATTACATCCGCATTAAGAATGCCGGTAAGCAGCGCTTTAATAAAATTACCATGAGTAAATAAAGCGATGGTTTGCCCGCGGTTATTTTTGAAGATTTCATGAAGTAAGCGCCGGGCATCAGCCTGCATGCTATCTAATTGAGCATCGAGTTCCAAATAATTTTTTAATTTCTTCGGGCGCCGCGCTTCACTGGTATTAAAATAAGGGATACGATACCAATCCCACCAATCAATTTCATTAAGACGAGAATCGATTTCGATTTTAAGCTTCAGAATATTGGCAATCGGCGCGGCAGTTTCCTGCGCGCGTTTTAGCTCACTACTATAAATTCGATTGATTTTCAACTTAGCCAAACGTTCCGTTAAAAAACCCAACTGTTCATTACCGAAAGATGACAGCGGCATATTAAAATCTCCCAGTTTCCTTTCTTTAGTATAATCCGGGTGACAATGACGAATTAAATAAACCACGGTATAAGGCCGACGAGTCTTTGGTCGTAATTTAACGTAAGGGTTTTGATAAGGCATGACTTTAATCCTTAAGATTAGTCAAAGCAAAGTCCCAATTAGCTAAATTATCTAAAATGCCACTAACATAATCGGCGCGGCGATTCTGATAATCTAAATAGTAAGCGTGTTCCCAAACATCAATCACAAACAAAGGGTGCTGACCATGAACCATTGGGGTGTCAGCATTAGCTGTTTTAACAATTTTAACGTTGGAATCTTCTTTAACTAACCAAGCCCAGCCACTGCCAAATTGTGACAGAGCGGCACCCTTAAATTCTTCAATCATTTTTTCCCAAGAACCAAAAGAATGAATAACCGCATTTTTAAGTTCAATCGGAATTAAAGTTTCTTGGCTGGCCGGCTTTAAACACTTCCAGAAAAAACCGTGGTTATAAGCCTGAGCGGCGTTATTAAAAATAGCCTCCTTGCCTTCCCGACCGGCAGTTTTCAAAATTATGTGTTCCAAACTGTCATTTTCCATCGGGGTTCCGGCCACTAATTTATTCAAATTATCAATATAAGCCTGGTGATGCTTACCATAATGAAATTCTAGGGTCCGGGCCGATAAATGAGGCTCTAACTCGCTAGGGGCAAAGGGTAAACTTGGTAAAGTAAACATATTATTTATGGTTAATTATTAATCTTTTAGTCTATCTATTATAGCAAAAGCTTGACTAAAAAGGAAACTGAGCTTATAATTAAAGCTCTAATTTAAAAAGTAACGCATGGAAGCAAAGGACGGTTTCTTTTGGGACACGGTTTTAGTAACAGTTCCTCAAGAAAAACAGGAAGAAAAAAAAGAAGAAAAAGTCGACACAAAGTCGCCGAAGATTTACGACAGCAGCCATTATTTATAATTGGCTTCGTACCATAAAAAAAGACCCAAGCAAATTGGGTCTTTCTTTTTATATTTTTTTCTTATAGTTTTTTTTAGCGGCTAACTGTCCGCAAGCGGCGTCGATACTGCTGCCATAGGAATGACGCGTGGTTACATTAACTTCGGCGTCACTTAAAATCTTTTTAAATTTAGCGACTCTCTCTTCGGTTGAGGCTTGGAAACGACCAGTAGGATTATAAGGAATTAAATTAACCATATACAGCGGCTTAGTCATTAGAGCTGCCAGTAATTTAGCGTCATTATCACTATCATTAATATCTTTAATCATTAAATATTCAAACATCACTTTGCGTCCAGTTTTTCTAATATATTCATCGACAGCGGGCATTAATTTTTCCAGTGGATACTTGTTGGCAATCGGCATATAGCGGCGACGGGATAAATCGGTGGCAAAATGCAAGGAGACCGCTAAGTTAAGCTGTAATTTCTCACCGCCAATTTTAATAATCCCTTCTGTTACCCCAGCAGTCGAAATCGATAAGCGACGGGATCCAAAATTAAAAGATTCCGGATCATTTAACCATTTTAGGGCTTTAATTACTTCCGGATAATTTAAAAAGGGCTCACCCATGCCCATAAAGACAATGTTATCTACTTTAGCGGCGCCACCCTCTTTTTTAAGCAAACGCATAAAAAACAAAACTTGCTCCACTATCTCATGAGCCATTAAGTTTCTGGTAAAACCCATTTGACCGGTAGCACAAAAAGCACAGGCGAGCGGGCAACCGACCTGAGAAGATACGCAGACAGTATTGCGGTTCCCCTTTTGACGAATTAAAACGGTTTCGATTTGAGCGCCGTCTTCTAAAGTTATTAGAGCTTTTTGAGTGGATTCTTTAGTTTCTGTTTTAGATAGTTCAGCGTTTATTAAAAGCGGACATTCTTGATTTAGTTTTTCCCGTAAAACCCGAGGTAAAACCGAAGCCTGTTCCCAATCTTCAATTAAATCAGTAAAAACCGCCTGGTCCAGTTGCTGGTGGCGAAATTTAGGTTCATTAATAATTACTTGGTGTAAATTAGATAAATTCATAGGTGAAGAGCCTAACACGGATTACTTTTTTCGTAAAGTGAGCACAACTATTTCCGAATTACTACCGCTTCGCATGGGTGGCCCCCAAGTCCCGACTCCAGCGGTCACTGATAAGGTGTAATCGTGGCGACGGTAGATTCCGTGACTATGATTATGATAAAAATAACGAGCTAAAAAATTAAACGGAAACATTTGTCCACCATGAGTGTGACCAGAGAGTTGCAGATCAATACCTACCCCTTCAGATTTAACCGTTTCTTTAGGTTCATGAAATAATAGAATTGACGGCTTAACGGCTGAATAACCAGTGTGAGCTAAGACAGCTCTTTTTAAATCAAAATTGCGATCAGGAGTAAAATCTAAACCAATAATCTGCAATCCTTCCCTTTCTACCATGCGGTTGCTTAGCACCGTTATATTTTGCCCCTCAAGCAGACCCATTACCCTTTCCGCTCCTAGAATAAAATCATGATTACCCATCGAATAGTACAAACCTAAAGGGGCATTTAAATCATTAAGAGGAGCTGTAACCCAAGAAAAATCAGACTCCGCGCCATCAAATAAATCACCAGTGATAAAAACGGCATCCGGATTAAGTTCCTTGACTTGTTTAATTACTCGATGAAAAAAATCTTCCCGCAAAATCGGCCCCAAATGAATATCGGAAATATGAATAATTCTTTTATGTTCCCAAGTTGGCGGTAAATTCTTAATCCCCACTACGTATTTTTTTATTTTAATCTTATAAGCATTGTAAAAACTTCTAAGGGTTAAAAATATTGTACCCATTAGCAGTAAAGACCTAAAAATCCAAGCTGGCAACTCTACTCCAAAAATCTTAAACCCCCAAAAAACTAAACTAGATGCAATCGAAGCTAAACCGAAACTCAAAAGAATACCCATCCATGAAGCGGAAACTGTATAATAGATACGGCCCCACAAATTATCTCGTTTATGAACGAATACAAAAGAAAACAGCGTTGATAAAGCCAGGATGGCCACTAAAACAATCACGATTAATTTGGCTAGCCAAGAATTTAAACCAAAAAAATGGATGATCAAATAACTAACCAAGGTATTGCCAGTCAAGAGAATAAATAAAGTAAGATAAAAATACATGTCCATATGACGAAGAAATGAGCTGAAAAATCAGCTCATTTTTTAAACCTTTTATTTAGTCAGAAAAGGAAACTGAGCGTATTCCGACTTACCATCGAGTTCAGCCTCAATCGCCATTAATCTGTTGTATTTAGCCGTTCGCTCACTTCTTGCTGGGGCCCCCGTCTTAATTTGTCCGGTGCCCATCGCCACCACTAAATCAGCAATGAAGGCATCTTCAGTTTCTCCGCTGCGATGAGACACCACGGCGGTCATGTTATTTTTTCTAGCTTCATTAATCGCGGCCACCGTTTCTGTTAATGTACCGATCTGATTTAATTTTATTAAAATTGAATTGGTCGTTTTTTCAGTAATCCCCCGGGCTAAGCGCTTAACGTTGGTGACATATAAATCATCACCCACAACTTGAACCTCGCGATTAAAAGCGTCTGTAAAATTCTTAAAGCCGGTCCAATCATCTTCAGCGAGCACATCTTCAAAAGATCTAATTGGATGACGTTCGGCTAAATCTTTGTAAAAAGCAATCAATTCATCGCTGCTTAAGATCTTATTTTCTTTCTTTAAATGATAGGCGCCATCAGTGAAAAATTCAGTCGCAGCGGAATCAATGCCAAAAACAATGTCTTCGCCTAAAGTATAGCCGGCAGCTACCACCGCCTCGGACAACAAATGAAAAGTTTCTTCATTAGATTTTACAGCTGGAGCAAAGCCACCTTCATCGCCGACAGTGATACCATAACCCTTATCTTTCAAAACTTTTTTAAGGGTTTGATAAATTTCAGCACACATTCTAACGGCACCAGTAATCGATTTAGCACCAACCGGCAAAATCATATACTCCTGAATATCGGTGGCCCAATTAGCGTGCTTGCCGCCGTTTAAAACATTCATCATTGGCACTGGCATTTGATAAGTACCGTTAAATTCTGGATTAAATTTGGAAAGATATTGGTATAGGGGTTGACTTAAACCAGCCGCTGCTGCCCGAGCGACCGCCAAGGAAACACCCAAGATAGCATTAGCGCCTAAGACTGCCTTATTCTCCGTACCATCTAACGCAATCATCACTTCATCAATCGCTAATTGATCCGTTGCCTCAAGTCCAATCAAAGCGGGGGCGATTTTAGTTTCGATATTTAAAATTGCTTGGGCGACGCCATTACCACCATAAACCCCCTTATCGCCATCACGAAGCTCAACTGCTTCATAGCTGCCAGTAGAAGCGCCGCTTGGCACCGCCGCCCAGCCAGAAACACCATTATCTAAAGTAACAGTAGCTGATAAAGTCGGAGTACCCCGAGAATCCAGAATCTGTAAGGCTTTAATAGTTTTTATTTTCATAATTTTATTTAATTAGTATTACGTTTAGAATTTATTTTTCTTCAAAACATTAGTCAGTGATATAGGTCTTATAAATATTTTCTTCCGTACAAGCAATAACTTTTTTAAGCAGTTTAACTGCCTCTAAAGAGTAGTCGCCCACTGTTGTTTCATCAGATAGCATCACCATATCCGCTCCGTCAAAAACCGCATTGGCAATATCACTCACTTCGGCTCTTGTCGGATGAGGATTTTTAATCATGGAAGTCATAACTTGGGTGGCTAAGATAGTCGGCTTATTATGCCAGTGAGAGTGTCTGATTAAATTCTTCTGAATGATCGGCAGTTCTTCGATCGGAACCTCGATACCTAAATCACCACGAGCCACCATAATAACATCCGAAGCCATGATAATTTTATCAATATTTTTTAAAGCAATCCCCCGCTCAATTTTAGAAATTATTTTAACCTTACTCTTCTTGCCGAGTAGAGTTCGAAGACGAGTGACGTCAGCAGCTGTTTGAACAAAAGATAGAGCCACGTAATCCATGCCCGCCTTTAAACCAAATTTTAAATCCTTAATATCTTTAGACGTGAGTCCGCCTTTTTGCATATTAGTATCAGGAACATTAATCCCTTTATTGGAGCTTAGGACACCGCCGTTAATTACTTTAGCGGTAATAATTTTATTCTTCACTTCACTAACCATCAGCTCAATCGCGCCATTACATAGAAATAAAGGATGATTCTTTTTTATATCCTTATATAAGTCATTGTTATCAATCGGGATAATACCGCCTTTTTTGTAAGGTAATTTTGAATAGGTAAATTGATAAATTTCGTCAACGTGCAAAGTAATTCCACCCTCGGGAAATTTACCAACTCTGATTCTAGGACCCTGAAGATCTAACATCAGCGAGACTTTACGCTCGCTCGTTTTATTAAAATCATCAATTATTTTTTTAATTCTCTTATATTGATCATAGGTCGCATGAGAAAAATTAACTCGTACCATGTCAACACCATTTTTCATGAGAGCGGTTAACGCTTCGTCTGACTCTGATTTAGGGCCAACAGTGGCCACGATTTTTGTGTTCATAATTATATCTTAAAAAATAAATAAGCAGCTTATAGTATAAAGGAAATATCCAGTTTTGCCAAGATTTTACTTAATTTTTTTTAAACTCTCCATTAAATCAGCAAAAAACTCTAAATTATTAAGACTGGCTAATTTTTGCCCTAGAGGCTCATTAACCTTAAATAAATGATGCAAGTAGGCCTTAGTGTGGTTTCTTAGTTCCGGAATCTTACTTTTAGCGTTAATCGGGGAAAAATCAGCCGTGAATTCAGCGTTGCTAATATTTAAAGTCGTGTAAAATTCCGGGGCTTCGGTAATTGGCTGATTTAAATCTTTTGGTTTTTTAAAACCTTTGAATTTTGGGGTAAAATTAAATAGCCGACCATGGCGGCCTTCGCGAGTCGGAATCACACAATCAAACATATCCCAACCCATCATATAAGAACGGTAGATATCATCCGGCGTCCCCACCCCTAAAGCAAAACGAATCGCTTCTTGAGGTATATAAGAAGCTGTTTTAAACATCACTTCCGCTAAAAAATTACCGTCTTTATCAATCGGCCGAGCGCCGAAGCCGTAACCATCAAAACCAATTAGCGCCAGCTTTCGGGCACATTTTTCCCTTAAATCTAATTCCGCACCGCCCTGAACCACACAAAATAGCAGCGGTCGTTTAGCCCCTGAGAGTTTTCGAGTTTTGATTTGTTTTAAATATTCCAGTTTGCAACGCTTAGCCCAGTCAATTGTCCGATTAACCGCTCTTTCTAAATCAAGACGAGAAAATTCATTCGGTGGACAATCATCTAAACAAACCATCATATCGACACCTAAATCAAATTGAATTTGAATCGAGCGCTCCGGAGTCAGCTCATGACGCGAACCATCAATGGGCGATTTAAAAATAACCCGATCATCATTAATAGAACCCATGTTTGAGCTGCGATGAATTAGAGAAAAAACTTGAAAACCACCGCTATCAGATAGCAGCGGGCGTGAGCAATCCATAAATTTATGAATGCCTTTGGTTTTTTTTATTAAATCTGGTCCGGGCTGCAAATACAAATGAAAGGTATTTACCACCATCGCTGGCGTTTTAGTGCTCTTTAACTCTTCCTCGGTTAGTAATTTGACAAAACCGCGAGTCGCGTCGGGCATAAAAAAGGGCGTAGCCAAATTTCCGTGAGCCGTCTTAATCTCACCGCGACGTAGCCCGTTTTTGCTATCATCAATTTTAAACATAATGATTATTGAACCAAACCTGAATTATTTAAATTAGCGATGTCGTCATCTTCCAATTTAGTGGTTTTTGAATTAGTGGTTTTATTAAGAGGCGACTTAGTGTCAGAATCAACGGCACTTACAGTTGACCCCGAAAGCAAGACTAGTAAACTATTACGTTGATTTTCTAAAGGCGTCAGACTGATATTGAAATCGGCTTTAGCCTGATAAACAGAAACTGGTAGAGAGCCGATATTCCAAATAACTGAATGACTGGCCTCATCAAAACTTAAGTTACCCACGGAAACATTACTCTTATTATCATAGGAAATATAATCCGGCAGCTTGGTAATAACTCTTACGTCTTGCAAGGCATGTAAATTATTCTCCAGCGTCCAATAAACTTTTACGCTAGTCTTTTGGCCAACCTTGGGCGGCAGTGGTCCTGAACCAACCGGCGTATTATTTTCATCAAAATATAAAACTTTTTCCTGAAGATTTAAGTCACTATTAATCTTGGTAATAATATTGTTACTCTTGCTATCACTCAAACCTCCTTGACGATTATTAACATTAAATTGGCCATAACTTTGAACCGTAAAACTCTTACCTAAATCACTGCTATTATAGGGTCGGATACCGATTGAGAAATCAATTGTGCCTTCTTCGCCAGGGGCTAAATTAGCTAGATCAGGAATTTGTTCTTTGGTCCAAGTAATTGTATTTTCTCCTTGTTGCCCCTTCTTAACATCTTTAAGACTGGACCAATCTAAGAAATCTCCTTTAAGCACTGCCATAATAGCCACGTTGCTTAAGGGGCCGTCACTTTTATTAGCATAAGTTAAAGTATAATTCAAAGTATCAGAAAAATTAGCCGTATTATCGTTTTTACTGCCGTTTAAAATCAAAGTCAAATTTAAATTACTGTTCATCACATTAAGGTCAATCGTTTTCTCGGCAAAAACATAGGACTTCCCATTATCTAATTTTTTACTTAATCTGATGATAATTGTTTGATTATCATCAACCTTCTTTTTAACTTTGTAATAAACCGGTAAAATATAATTTTTATCACTCGGCGTTAGTCCATAAGACCGCCAAATCAAATCGCTAGTTTTGTCGGTGGCTAATTTTAGTTCTGAAGACGTCGCTAAAGCCGTCACGGTCGATGAGGCGTTAACTGGCGTCGGAGCGTTAATTAGAATAATGTTTTCCGGAAACATAAATGAAACTTCAAAATCGTCCAGAAAGTTGCTCTTTACATTGGAAAAATTCAAATCAATCTCATTACTATCACCAACTAAAGCGGCGTTAGCATATTCAAAGTTCAAATCAAAACCTAAATCATTAACTAAAACTGAAGCGACAGCCTCCTTTTTAAATTCTGTAGAAAATTCGCCTGGTTGATAGCTTAAGTCAGCGCTAAGTAAATTAGCGGTGTCTTTCTTAGAAATTATTTTACCCTTAACCACCACATTAGCCTCTCCTCCAGGATTAAGAGATGGTAAAGAAAAATAATTTTCTACCGTGCCGGTTGAAGCCGGGACTAAGCCATCGCCCGTCACTTCACTGACAATAAAATTATCAGGATATTTAAGTTCTAGCCGTAAAGCATTTAAACTGAGCTTGCTGCGGTTTTTATAATGAACTATATAGCTAAAATCTTCCCCGGCTTTTATTTGCTCCGGAGCACTAATAGCTAAATCAATTGAAGCTGAGTCCAAGGATTTATTAGAAAAATAGGAGTAGAAACCGTAGCCTAGAACTATTAAGACCGCCAAAACAAACAGCCTTTTAATCATGGCTACTAAAAAAGAACTTTTTTCATGATGCAAATGAGAAACGTCAACCATTTTACCTTTTTTATCCAGATAAATTTCGGACAAATTATCATCAATCTCTTCTTGACGAGCTTCTCGCTTAACTGCTCGTTCAAAAATCTCCACTTGTTTCTCGCTAGGCACCGGGCGCTGGATAAAGATTGGCTTATTGCCCTTTTTAAGTTTGCGATTAGAATCAGAGATCATAAAATTAAAAAATTATTTATTAGAAACCAAGGCCGAATAAAAGTTATCCCGAGTCAGTGGCAAACCAAGACTTAAGCTATTTAGATATTTATCATCGGAGTTCCAGACAATACTAGCTGAAGGTGGTAGGTTTAAGTTTGTTCTGAAGGTTTCGTTTTCAGCTCCCGGCTGTTTTTGCACCGACAATAAATAAGGATAAATATTTTGGCTTAAGGGATTTAAAAAATCATTTAAACGACTTAAGAAATCATTTTTTTTCTCCTTCTTCCACAGATTAAAAGGTAATTTGTAACGTAAGGCAACGGTCATGCTACTGCCAGGGTCAAGCATTAACCAGTTAGCAAAAACCGTTTTGCCATTCTCTTGATATATTTTAGTCCCACTATTTTTATCCACCGTCGCTAAATCTTCGGTCTGGGATAAAAATTCATTATTAATCCATGACGGATCAGGACTCTCAAAATATTTAAGATCCGGGGACACAAAACCAGAAGCCGACAAAAGTTCGCTACCCTGAGGCACGTAGACCCTTAACCAATCAACATTGCGAACACCGACGAGTGGCGTATTTTTAGCGGCTGTATGAGTCCTGGTAATAAGCACTGTGTCAATTATCGAACCATCGCTCGAAACTGTCACCTGATGATTAATTGACTCTTTAATCACTCGATCGGTTTTAGCTCCAGCGATATTAGTGTTTACGACCATCAGATAATCCAGTGGCGAATCAGTCATCACGCCACCCCAATTATGGTCCGCGACATTTTTCTCTAATTTAGCATCTTTAAAATAAAACATTATCTGTTTTGAAGCTAAGCTATCCTCGGAAATATTTAGTAATTTAATTAAATTATCTTTATCTAATTTCTTTGGCAGAATCTCTAAAATTTTTGACATCAAATCACCAATAATTTTTTTGGGTTTATTCTTTTCACCTTGAGGCAAATGACTCACGGCTTCAGGATTACTTTTAGTCAAATTATCCCTTTCAGCTGTTAGCTCGACTTGCTGCCAAAAATTATCAGCGGTAATAACTAAACCATAATCTTTAGTCATATCAATCGGCCCGGTAATGACTAACAATTTTTCAATCACACTTGGAGTAAATGAAATCACCCCATCAACTGAAGGTCCATCGCTTTTTTCATAAAACCACATTAAGTTTTTAGCAGTGGTGGGCCAATCTGGCCACCAATTAGCATCCCAGAAATGCCATTGCGGATTAACTAACCATAAAGGAGCTGGGGCTTTAATTTTTTCTGTTAATCCCGCTTCAGTATCATATGATCCACCGCCCGGCACTTCTAAATTGCGGATTTTGCCCTCCCGAAAATCAACCAAAGCATAGCTGCCCAAGAAACCACCAGAGCCCCTCATTTCCGCATTGTTTTGAAAAACCAGCAAATATCTTTTATCGCGTCCGGCGCCTAAAAAAGTTTTAAGTTCGTCAATATTATCAACTACCAGCGATAGATTTTCTGGTAATTTCTCCACCTTAGCCGACAGCTCTTTAAATTTATCTTGATATTCTGCTGGTAAATTATCAATATTAATTTTTTGCAGCTCCATCTTCAGGTCAGTCGCATCAGTTAAGGCCAGATGACTATGAATCGAAAAATCGTCTAAAACTTTTATCCAATCACTATTTTGATTATTATTTAAACCGGATAAAGCTTGTGACATTTCACTGCCCAAACTCGAACCTAAAATTCCGATTCTTAAAAATTTCTTGCTCTCGGCGGCTAATTTCAATTTGGGGTCAGAAGACAAGGAGGCTAGAGATAAAAGCGTATCATTGATAAAAGACATGTCTTCGCTGGCTTGTAAAAAATCAGCCCCCGCGCTAGCAAAATGATTCTGAGCTGAAAATAAATCAAATTTAGAAGCAGCATCACCAGCCGAACTTAAATCGGAAATAGCCGATTTAGAACTTAACATTATTTTTTTTTCTAAACTAGTTAGGTTGAAAACTTGCAACGAGGCGATGATTTTAAAAGGAATGACCAGTAACAATAAAACTAAAAAAAAGGAAAATAAAGACCGATACCAACTAAATTGCCAAAAATCAGCCATGATTATTGGTTTTTTTGGCTGTCCCAAAAATTTTTGCCGTCTTACTTTTTTGAGTTTTTTTTCACCATCGGCTAGTAGCCGGTCAAATTTATAATGCTGATTTTGAAGCGTTTTCCAAATAACTTTTTCTAAAGTATAAATTGGCTTAACAATAACTCTTTCTTGGTTCTTAACCTTTTTTTTAATAATGACTATTTTTTGGCGCCATTCTTTTTTTATCTTCCTTTTTTGAGCTGAATAGAATTCAAAACCATCAAGACCATCCAAAAAATTAGGTGATAAACCTATTTTTTGAAAATCATTATCCAAGTTATGATCGGATTTTTTATCTCTATTAAACATCTATTTTTTATTCCTTAAAATCTGATTATATATTTCACTGGTCATCCTGGCACATTCCCACCAGCTATATTTTTTAACTCGTTTAAGGCCTAAGTCGATTAAATGCTGACGTTCGCTTTCATTATTTAAAACACTTTCAATTACTCTAATAATATCGTCCTTATCTTCCGGATTAAAATATAAAGCGGCATCGCCTAAAACCTCAGGCATACTCGCCCGATCAGAACTAATCACGGGACAATTATGGGCCATAGCTTCAAGCGGCGGCAAGCCAAATCCTTCATACAAAGAAGGAAAAACATAAAGCGTTGCCTCCTGAAATAAAGCCTCTAAATCAACATCCGGAACATAGCCGGTAAAAACTACCGGACTATTGTGATTTTCTTTTTGCCACAAATTGTTGCTATGCGCTATTTCCTTAACCCGATTATAAAAATAATCTTCTTTACCGACTAATACCAAACGCAAATCCGGATGCATGATCCGTAATTTGGCAAAGGCCGTAACTAATCCTTCTAAATTTTTGTGTGGGTAGGCATTACCAACGTAAAGTAAAAATGGCCCGTGAATATTGTATAAGGCCAAGGTTTTTTTATTATCCAACTTAGCCACAAATAAAGAATCATTGCCTTTAGCTAAATTGGCTACGCCTTCATAGGTAACAACAATTTTATTTGCCATCACCTTAAATTGCCTCATTAAATCCAACTTGGTAAATTCCGAAACAGTAATTATTTTACGAGCGTATTTAACCGCCGAAGAAATTATTAAACGATAAGCTTTGTCTTTTAACCAATAAATAAATGGATGTAAAGTTGAGGCTCGATGAGTGGGAAACTTGGTCAAAATTAAATCATGAATTGTAACTACATAAGCCCCGGATTTTATCAAAGGAACATTAAAATGAGGAAAGTGCATTAAATCAAGCCTGGCTCGGCGCCACCGATAAGGAACTTCAAATTGTTCAGCTAAGGTATACCAACGCGATTTAATCAGCTCTTTACGAACGTTAGTGTTGGGGCAAATAAACTCATCAAAATTATCCACCGATAGAAAAATAACATAATTAACAGAAGTGTCATTTGAAAGAGTAATCACATTATCGACTATTTCCTGAGTATAGCGGCCCAGCCCTTTACCTAAAGGACCATAAAAACGAGCATCAATACCAATAGTTCGGTTTTTTTCTAAAGGAGTGTTCATGGAATCAAAAATAAATTAAACAAAGGGTAAACCAAAAGGTGGCACATTATTTCCGGCGTCTTCTTTCTTATTAGGTTTCTGGGAATTATCTTTAAGGTCGCTACCTTCAACCCAAAATAAGTCATCATTATTATTGGAATCGGGTGCCTCCGATTCGGTTTTAACTTTTCGGTCTCTAAAACTGGAGTCGCCAAAAATATCCGGCGGCAAAGATTGACTGGAATTCTCTTCAAAAATCGGCAAGGTTGAAGGAGCGTCCGACTTGCGGCCGGGTGCTTTTTGAATAAATGGTGCCTTAACATTGGCGTCAATTGGAAAATGCCACAAAGTAGCTAATTCCTCAATATTCAAAACTCCTGGACTACGACCAGCGCCAGAACGATTGATATAATTTTCAATCATCTTATTCTTTTTGACAATTAGTCTTTTATCTTTATTAAAATAGGCTGTTTTAGTAGCGGTCACATTCATATCCGGTTTTAGATTATTTAAATCTAGCGCCGCGAACTGCTTAACCCAGCCCACTAAACCACTCACCACTTTAGCACGATTTAAAACTTCTTTTTTAGCCATATAAACGGCCCTCATTTTAAAACCGAAGCCTAGTTTAGCTGATTTCATTTGAATGGCTTCAATCTGCTTCTTCTTTTTAGGCGTAAGCTCCATCATAGATAGAGTTTTTACTTCCTTGGGTTTTATATCCTTCCAAATAGCAAAAACGTGTTCACTAAGGTCGCCGAGCCAAGTCATAAATTTCGTGGCGGCGCTTTCGGTTTTAGCAATCTTGCCTAAAATTTTATCCACTTCTTTGTCGGAAGCTTTAACCCAGTCAAAACCAATAGGAATCACAATAAACTGAATCCAAAGCTGTTCACCTTGTCTTAAAGAACTGCATAAATCCATCAGTGAGGCCATCGGATCTTTAAATTGCGTTTCTGATTCGCCAAACTTATGCTCAAACTCCTGATAGAGTTTAATTGGATAAGCTTCTGGGCTGCCCTGAACAAATTCTGCTCCCCAAATGTCCCATTCCTCATCGGGAAATTTAGTCGGCATCCCAATTGTATAATCATCAATTTCTGAAATTTCTGCATCAGGATATTGTGAATAAACCGCTGATTCAATCAGAGATTGTGATTCGGCTGGGGTTCGGATAAGAAATTGCGTATACCCCTCCAAGGAAATAATTTCAAAACTAAAAGATTGTTGAAATTTACCCTCAAACCATGTTTCCCAAAAACTAATAGAACCATGGGCTCCGCCTAAATAGGTAAACAAATTCTCCACCGCCTTGGGTGATTGTTCGTTGCCTTTAGGAATATCAATCGCTAAAATAACGTTCCTTAAAGTCGCGGCAAATTTTCCTTCAATGTACATTAAATAAATTTCTCTGACCCCCAAAAGAAAGACCACGGCGATAAACATCCAACCGACATTAACAAAAAACTGCCAGGCCATATCGGCTGGAGCGGCATTAAAGAATTGGTCTAAACGTGTCGTGTTGATAACAATATCCATGTTCTTATTTTATCATATTTATCAAAAAACAAAAACGCCCCAAAGCAATTTTGGAGCGTTATAAAAAGAAATATTTTTACTTTTGCCAGCCTTTTAGACCATACATTCCGCGACCGGTTAAAACATAGCGATTATCCAGGATAAGCTCGTTGTGGACAGTGGCCGGATTGGCATTTTTACGATCGAATTTGATTTCATTTATCTTGGAAGCGATTTCTGTAAAATGCATCGGACGGTTTTCATTCTTAAGCACTAAATAAATCTTATCGTTAATGGTTTTAGGTTTAATTTCGTGAGAATCAGCTTCACCCCATTGTCCAAATTTATTTTGTTCAATATCTTTAACGGCCTGAACTAAAGAATAAATTATTTTATTAGAATTAATTATTTCCGCTTTATCAGGAAAGGTTTGACTCTTAAAAACCGGAGTGATATCAGTCTTGCCTTCTTGAAGTTTGGTTTGATTTTTGCTGTAAGTTTCTAAACTCTTAATTAAATCTAAAAGCTCTTCAGTCGATAAAGTCTTTTGAGTTTTTTTGATTTTAACCATTAAATCATCGGCTAAATCTTCCAGATGCTTAGTTTCCGTATTTTTTAATTTGTAAGAAAGATTAAATTTGTCAGAACCTTTAACAGTCTCTAAATCATCTTCTAATAATTTAGAAATTAAAAAATTAAAATGATTGCGATAGACTGAGCGAGTTTCTTCATTAACTTCTTGGTTATCAAAATTACCAATTTCCAAACAATAGACTGTTAAGATGTCAAGCAGATAATCACGGCGAAGCAAACCGCCATGTTCACCCAAAAGACCAGAAATTGTTTCCTTAAGAGAGCCTAAACAAGTTTCTAAATTTTCTAACTTTTTAATTTTACGAATACTGGCCACTTCTATCTGACGAACTCTTTCTCTGGTTAATTTATGCATCTGGCCAATTTTTTCCAAAGTTTCACCTTTACCGCCTTTTAAACCAAAACGACGAGACAAAACATCGCGTTCGCGATCTAAAAGCTCAGAAAAAAGACTGTTAACAATAGTAACAGCGTTAAGACGGGCTAATTCTTCGGATTTCTCCTCTTTGACCATGCGTTCTAAAACATTTTCCATACTATTTTAAAAAATATAATTTTCTTATATTTAATTAATTTATAATATTGCTTTTCTATATTTTTTATCAAAGCAAGAATAACTTATCATAATAATTTATATTAGTCAATAGCTTTTTTGTCGGCCCGAGTTACCTTAATATATTCCCTAATTTTAGAATAATTATTTAATAAAAATGGCTCAAAAAAGAGAGCATAAAGACCAAATAATAACAACTTTGCCAGAATACGAACTTTGTTAGTTAAATTCTGTTTTGACCAAAATTTAATCATCAAAAGATGCTGATTCAAAAAAGACCAAGACCTCACTTGTCGGCTTTTTGCGGCGCGACTATTTAAAGCGGCCAGAACTCCGCGACCCGCTGCCGAGACACTTCGATCGTGATAAACTAAAGCCTCTGGAACTATTTTTGATGAAAAACCCGCCAAAAATAGACGATAAGCTAAATCACAGTCTTCTTTATACATAAACATCCGTTCATCTAGATAACCAGTTTTTTCTTTGACTCTTTCTAAAGCTGACATGCGGTAAAAACCAGCCGCCCCAGAGGGTCCTAAAATAGGAAATCCCTGAAACTGACCGGTATCCTCTAGGCCCTGGCCAATATCGACAAATTTTAGCCCCGGAAGCAATGATAAGCCACAGGTATCTATTTTAGAACTTAGTTTCTGATTAACAAAGTCCCAGCGCAATATTTTCGGAGTAACTGAACCTAACATATTGTCCGAGCTTAAGGCTTCAACTAATTTTTTGATAGTTTCTGGGGCAATGATGGTGTCAGGATTAATCATCAAAAAGGCTTCCGCGCCCCAGTCTTTAGCCTCAGAGATCATCACGTTATAAGCTCTGGAAAAACCGACGTTCCCTTCTGACCAGCGAAATTTAATCAACTCTTCATCTTTATTAAAAACGTTTTTAATATACTCCAAATTATAATTATTTAATTCTTCGCTGTTATCTCGAGCCAAGATTAAATAATCTTCAGGAGATAAATATTCTAAAGATTTAAAAAGACTATCTAAAAAATAAGGTAGATATTTAGCCGTATCCGTATTGTAAGTGATAAAACCAAGCGCAATTTTCATAGTTTAAATAAGCATTTTTTTATCCAGCCTTTCTTTAGCAAAATTCTGAGCTCTTAGCAGACTTTCGAAGGTGCCGGCATCAAGCCATTCGCCAGGAACCATGGCCACCTCCAACTGATCTTTTAAAAGATAGGCATTAAGGACGTCGACAATCTCTAGTTCCCCGCGCCCACTCGGCCGCAAATTTTTAGCAATACTAACTACGTGATGATCGCAAACATAAAGACCGGTCACGGCGTAATTACTAAGATATTCCTGAGGTTTTTCAACAATTTTTTGAGCTTTTTTCGCTTCATCAAATTTAACCACCCCGAATCTTTCAGGGTCATTAACGTGCTTTGCAAATACTTTAGCCCCACCCTTAAAATTCTTAAGATCTTCTGAAAAATCATCCTCAAAAATATTATCACCCAAAATCATCGCCACATCTTCTTGATCAATAAAGTTTTCACCAATAATGAAGGCTTGGGCTAAGCCTTCGGGCTTATCCTGAATTTCGTAAGTAAATTTAACGCCAAAGTCTTTACCGCTGCCTAGCAAATTAAGATAATCACCGGCTCGCTCCGGAGATACAATAATCAGAATTTCTTTAATACCCGCCTGAATTAAAGTATTAAGTGGATAGTAAATCATCGGTCGATTATAAATCGGCAGTAATTGCTTACTAGTTATTTTAGTTAGCGGCCTGAGTCTAGTGCCGCTGCCGCCGGACAATATAATTCCACGCATAGTTTTATTTTTTATTTTTTTAGATAATCTCTTAAAGCTTCTTGGTAAGGTCTTAGCTTAACCGCCTTAGTGTTTTTTAGAACCGAGAATTTAGGACGACGCGCCGGGCGAGTTAAAGAGTCACTATTTATCGGAACAACTTCAGCGGAAAAATTTAGAATCTTCTTTAATTCCAAGACCCCTTGATACCAAGTCGCCGCGCCTTCATTAATTAAATGATAGATTCCAAAGGGAGACTGATTCTCAATTAATTTCTTAGTAGCTTCGGCTAAATCGGGTGTATAAGTAAAACAACTAAGCTCTTCGTCAACTACTTTCAGCTCGCTTTTACCTAGAGCTAGAGAATACATGACATCAAAAAAACTTTTTTTAGAATACTCACTGCGCCCGGCTGGTCCAAATAATTTGGAGACTCGGATTAAGTAATAATTAGCCCCCGAAGACACAACCGCCGCTTCGCCTTGAGCTTTGGTTTGGCCATAAATATTAGTTGGACTAACTTCATCATTTTCCACAAACTCCTGCTTGTCATGGCGACCGCTAAAAACATAGTCCGTTGAAAAATGAACTAAGGTTTTATTTTTAAGCTGGCACCACTTGGCTAGCTGCGTCGGCAAATCAACGTTAAGTTTAACGGCCAAAACTTTCTCGGTCGCAAATTCTTCACATTTATCCACCGCGTTATAGGCCGCCGCGTTAATTATTAAATCTGGATTAGCGGCGATTAACTTAGCCTGTAAATCTGAAAAGTCCAAAAAATCAGCTTCCTGGCGATCCCAGGCTAGTAAGTCATCGGCCTTAAACACTTTAACCAGTTGTGTTCCTAAATTTCCTTCGGCTCCTAAAATAAGTATTTTCATAAACTTAGTATAGTCTTACTCTTGACTAAAATCAAGAAAAAGCATAAATTCAAAAGAATTCCTTAACAATTTAATACAAACCATATGAAAACAAGAAACGCCAATGATTGGAGATTTAAGTTAGAAGAAGCGCTATCAAAGTATGCCAGGAGAAATAACGACAAATATCTGAAACTCTGGGAAGATGCTTGCAGCGAAGCTCTTCGCGAGGCTGAGGCCAGTAATTTTAATTTTGATGAATTACTTCTTTGGAAGCATTATATCCCCGCCAAATATCAAGAGGCCTTTGAAGTCTTCTTAAAAAAACAGGCCCGAGATGAATACCAAAGATTACTGGTAGCGGTTATTTTAAAAACTGGTTGCCCCGAGAGTGAAATTAGACAAAATTTAAAAAGCGCCAGCCTGGGATCCTTAGACAAAATTATTAAAAAACTTTTAGGAAATACCGGTTCCACTTGGCGCAATGAAAAAATGAAAATCATAATTAATGAGCGTCCGGATATTTTGTTTAATTTTGAACCTTCTTTTTTTGGCTCTTTACTAAACTGTCTTCAGGGAAGCAGCTATTTCGATAACGAAAAGATGCCCTTGCTCCTGGATTATTTTAAAAAGAGCAAGGAATTAAAAGCTTTCAGTCAAAAAATACACTTTAACTCGGGATTTCAAGACGAATTCAATAAAAATGAAAAAGTTCTAGAAACCTGGAACGCGCTCTCTGAGTCTGAATTTAACCAAGTTGAAGGATTCCAAGCTGAAGGATTCTTTAAGCGAGCTAAAATTTATTTTGATGCCTCGCCTTCATGGCAAAAAGATCTAAATAACTTTAAACTTTTGACTACAGCTATTTTAGGCAACGACGAAGTGTTGAAGAAAAATTTCTTAATTGTGGCCGCCCAGAATTTTGGAGAAGAAAGCTTCCATTACCACGCAATTATTATGACGCTTCAAAAAATAATCAAAAAGAAAATATCAGCCAAAGGCTCTTTTGATGAGTTATTTGAGCAGGCCAACAAAGGCTCTTTTGATGAGTTATTTGAGCAAGCCAAAATGCTGGATGTAAAAATATCCAAGACTCAAAAAACCATAATCAAAGCATTTTTAAAAATGTGACCAAATAAAATCCCTTACCAGTTGAAGCTGCTCTAAGGGATTTTTTATTTCAGCCGACAAGCATGAATAAATTTATTTCCAACTCGCTCCTTGGCGAACTAAGAGTTCTGGGGCGCGCTCCGGTTCTGCCATAATACTTAAAACGACTTTTTCCATTCGCATTGATTGTGAACCTTTAACTAAAATAACATCGCCATTATTTAGCCTATTTTCTAAAAATTCCCCCGCCGCCTTAGCCTCGTTAAAATGAAAAATATGGTCTTCTTTTAAACCAGCTTCTTTGGCGCCACGACTGATAAATTCCGCTCGCGTGCCCACGGCAACTAAATAATCAATTTGACAGCTAGCGACTTTAGCCCCGACTAAAGTGTGACCCTCTTCGGTATAATCGCCAATCTCCATCATATCACCCAAAACGGCATATTTTTTTCCTTCTTTAGAAATTCTAATACCCGCTAAAAGATTTAGGGCGGCCAGACAAGCTTCTGGCGAAGAATTATAAGTATCATCAATAATAAAGGTATGGTTTAAACCCGGCAGTAAATTCATTCGGCCAGCTGGTAAATTAAAATCATTTAAAGCGCCGGCAATCTCTACTAAATTCAGATTAAAATGCAAACCGACGGCCGCGCCAGCTAAAGCCGCATAAATTGACGGCTCTGATAAAACATTTTTCATAAACACCGGAACAATCGCCCCACCATAACCCATTTTAAAATGCAGACCGGATAAGTCATAATCACCTTTAGCAAAATTATAAGAGATATCTTGGGCTCGCAAATCAGCCCCTTCTTTTAAGCCATAAGTCATAACTTTAGCGTGACTTACTTCCGACATTTCTCGAGCTAAATCGTTGTCGTAATTTAAGACCGATAAACCGTGATTATCTACTCTTTCAATGAGAACTTGCTTTTCTTTCTTAATATTAGCTACGCTGCCAAAATACTCTAAATGAGAGTAAGAGACCGCCGTCACAATACCCACTTCCGGCTTTACTATAGAACATAAATACGCCATATCCCCCGGACGATCAACGCCCATTTCTAAAACTAAAATTTCCGGATAATTTTTATCGCGAACTAAAATCGATTTCCAAGCTTTAAGAAAAACTAAAAACCAGCCGCTTAAAGATTTTCCGGCCGATTCATAGCCGATAATTGTTAGTGGCAACCCTAATTCATTATTATAGTTTTTAAAACTAGCCCTAACTCTGAAACGATTTTCCAGAACCTTACAAATCGCTTCTTTAGCGCTCGTCTTACCGATACTCCCGGTAATGCCAATAATATGCGGCTTATATTTGCGCATAATCATCTGAGCTAGAATTTTCAATTTAAATTGTAGTATTTTACGCATAATTCCTGTGGTTACTCCTTATTTATTAACCTTAGAGCGAACTCAGTGAAGCGTCAAGTCTAGTTTCTGGTTTTGGGAACCTGGTAGTATTGCAACATAAAAGTAGCAATATCGGTCCACAAAGGTAAGGCTGTAGCTTCAGCATAGGTGACGCCTTTTGGACTATCAATATAAGTTAACATTACAAAACGAGGATTATCAATCGGGACAATACCCACAAAAGTATGATTGAAACGGTCCTTAGCATATTGACCATTAACCGCAATCTGCGCGGTACCAGTTTTTCCGCCGATATAATAACCGGCGATCGCGGCTTTTTTAGCGTGACCGCTTTGTACCACATTAGCCAGCATTCCTAAAATATTAGTAGCTGTTTTTTCACTAATAACTTGACGTTCCGAAACTGGAGCGATTGTATCAACCTTACCATCAGAATGCCTAACCTCTTTAACTACAAAAGGCTTCATTAAATAACCCTTATTAGCAAAGACCTGATAGGCGGAAACCATCTGCAGGGGGGTAACTGAAAGTCCTTGGCCAAAAGAAGCGGTCGCAGCGTCGATATCTCGAATATTATTCCTTAACAAATTATTAATATTACCCGGTGATTCCGAGCCTAGCTCAATTCCCGTTCGTTCACCAAAACCATAATTTTTAACATAGTCAGCAAAAGTCTTAGCCCCCGCTTGACGCATGGCAAAGATAGCCCCGGTGTTAAGTGAATTTTCCAGAACATAATTCATATCAACTACTCCGTGTCCACCTTTGGTGCTAAAATCGGAATTTCGAATCGGCTTCGACCAACCATCAATATAAATTTCACCAGCATCTTTATAGGTAGTGTTTGGTGTCACCTTACCTTGGTCTAAGGCAATAGACATAGTAATGGCTTTAAAAACTGAACCTGGCTCATATTGATCAAAGATAGCCGGATTTTTAAAGACGGCAATATCAGATACGTCTCGATAATTATTAGGATTAAAATCAGGCACCGAACACATGGCGAGCACTGCCCCGGTTTTAGCGTCCAAAGCAATCACGGTTCCACCAATGGCTTGAAATTTGTCGACTGTTTTTTTCAGCTGGTCACAAGCATAGAACTCAACGCTGCGATCAATGGTTAAAAGCAGGTCACTACCTGGTGTTGGTTTAACATATTCCCGGTCATCTACAATTATTGAATTATTAACACCTCGTTCGGCTTTTAGAGATCCGATTTTACCGGCTAGCTCTTCATTGAAAAATTCTTCCAGACCATAACTTCCGGCACCAGCTTCATCGCTATAACTTACAAAACCCAATAAATGAGAAGCAATGTTCTCTTCGGGGTAATATCTAAATTTCTTAATTTCAAAACTAAAGCCCGTTATTTTTAATTCGGTCCCAGTTTTATTGTTCATGACTTTCCCTAAAGAGACTGATAAATCCTCAGCTTTAACAATTGAAGTCGTGGCTTTATTATTCATAAAGACATAAAACTTCAGCAAATCGTCATCACTGACTTTATTTTCAATAATCGCATACATGCCACCAGGACGACTTAACTTTTTAACATAGGCACCAGTAATCGCTGCCTTTTCGTTTTCTAATTCTTGTTCCTTTTTAATTTCGGCTTGTTGTGCCAAAGTACCCGAATTTTTTAAATCAGTTTGGCGTTTAATTTCGGCGGCCAGTTTTTTCTGTTTATCCTCTGGAGTTAAAGTGTCGTCATTATTAATCGCACTTAACCTGGTTTCAAAATCAGCCTCCGTACTTTTAATAATATTGTTACTCAAAGTCGAAGCTAAGCGAGGCTGATCAAAAAAATCATAAAGATTGGAGGCTACCTCGTCCGGATTTGTGATATCTTTAGGGATTGCGTAAAGCAAATAAAAATCCTTATTAGTAGCCAAAGTATATTGAGTATTTTCGCCGCCAGCGGAATCAGTAATAATAATCTTACCACGATCGGGTATTAGTTTACTGGAAATCTCGTGTTGACCGGCGGCCAGTGCCATATAGACATCACTTTGTGATATCTGAATATAATATAAACGGTAGATAAGAGAGCCGGTAAGCAAAAAAATAATCGCGACGACTAAACGGAGGCGATTATTGTTATCTCCTTGGCGATGACTACTTGTATTTTTCTGATTTCGCCACATGAGCTTATTTTCTGGCTAAAGCGGCTTGACTATCCGTTAAATATTCCACATCTGAAGCCGCTACCATATTTAATTTTTTAACTTTATCATTGAGATTGCTATAAGACTGAAGATTCATGACCTTAGCTTCGCTATCTAAATTTTCACTAGCTAAAATCGTCGCTTCTGATTTAAGTTCGCGAAGAGCAAAACCTTTAACAGTTAAGTCGTTAATATTAATTAGATAATAGCAACCAATAATAAGAGCCAAGCCCCCCAAAAAGAAATTAACCAATCGTAAGTTAAGTCTTCGGGAAATCTCAGTTCGCCCAGTAGCATAGTTTGGACGCTTAGTGATAATAACGGCAGTCATAGTGATTTAATTATTATATAATTTAAAAATTATCAAATTTTTTGAGCCAGACGGAATTTGGCACTACGAGCCCGGGGATTTAAGTTGCTTTCTGAGTCACTAGCCGGAGTCGGTTTTTTTGTTAGAATTTTCAGGGTGGCTAAATGGCCGCAAACACAAACAGGTACGGTTGGCGGGCAAATACAATCCTTGCTTTCAGTTTTAAAAAAATCTTTTACAATGCGGTCTTCACCGCTATGGAAAGATACAACCGCTATTTTCCCACCAGGTTTCAAAATGTTAACAGCCGCCGGTAGCACTTCGCTTAAAGATTCCAGCTCTCGGTTAGTTTCCATTCTTAGGGCCTGAAAGGCTCTGGTGGCTGGATGAATCTTAAGCCGAGGATTAGGTTTAATCACTTGATAAATTATGTCTAAAAGCTCTCCGGTGGTCCTAATCCAATTCCCTTTTCTTTTTTCAATTATTTTTTTAGCTAAGGCGTAGGCTTTTGGCTCTTCGCCATAAGTTCTAAAAATATAAGTCAAACGATCTAGCGGATAACGATTAACGATGGTTGTGGTGGCCACCGAGGTGTGTCCTTCCTGATTAAAAGCCATATCAAGCGGTCGATCACCCTGAAAAGAAAAACCTCGAGTAGTATCTTCTAGCTGAGCGGAAGATAAACCTAAATCTAAAACTACACCGTCTACTTTGAAATCTTCTGGAAAATTATCTTTAATTACTTTTTCTAAATTACGAAAGTTATCTTGGAACAAGAACACGTTAGAAACTCCTGCTTGTTCAATCTTTTCTCTGGCATGACTAATTGCTAAATCATCTAAATCAAGAGCGACAACCTGTCCTGTTGGTCCAACCATTTTAGATAAAGCTAGCGTGTAGCCAGCACCGCCTAAAGTACAATCCACCAAGATTTGTCCAGGGCGTGGTTCTAGTCCAGAAATCACTTCAGTTAACATTACCGGGATGTGTTTGTATTCCATGTTTTTAAATTCCTAAATCGCCCATTTCCTCGGCGATAGCATTACTATTTTTTTCTGATTCAGTTTTATATTTATTCCAGGCGGCTTCATTCCAAATTTCTAGATGATTATACAAACCGGTCACCACCACACTTTTTTTTAAATCTGAAAAACTTCTTAAATACTCAGGCAAAGTAATTCGACCCTGACTATCAAATTCCACATCCATCGCTCCGGCTAACATATGACGGGAAAAGGCTCGAGCTCGAGCCTGACTGATTGGTAGGCTAGCAAATTTTTTAGCAATAATTTCAAACTGTTCTTTGGAATACAAAAATAAGCAGTTATCCAAACCCTTAGTAACCACGGCGCCTTTCTTAAGAGAGACGCGAAATTTAGCCGGAATCGCTAATCGGCCTTTATCATCTAAATTGTGTTTGTATTCTCCGATGAACATAGACCTTAAAAAAATCACAGATATTTTATAATTCACCTAAGTTCCCCACTATTTGCCTCAATACCCCAATTATACACCGCTAGCCCCCTGGGGTCAACACAAAGAAAATTTATTTTTTACTAAAATATATTAGCTAATTTTACAATAAAAAAATCACCTGTGTATAAGTGATTTTTATTTTTTCCCTATTGTTATTAAAATTTATTTTTTCTTCTTAAGGCCAATATTTGGTTCCCTATCATATTGCGGCGTAACAATGTTGTAAGTGGCAAATTTTTTATCCTGAATATTTTTTATAATTTCTAAGGTGTCTTTTACTGCTTCAATCGGAATATTTAAAGCATAAGCTAAGGCATTAGCCGTAACTACGCCAATTCTCAAACTAGTAAATGAGCCGCCGCTTACGACCACTTGGATTTTTGTTAGATCGGCTAAAGACTTATTAGCATCTAGTAAAAGTTTGGCAATCGCCGGCAAAAGTTTCTCGGCTTGTTTACGGGGGGCTTTAAATTTTTTATTTTTTATTTTTTTTCCTTCACCGGACAATAGACTGATTATAACCTCGTCATACGAAGCCGTATTTATAAATAGAATCATAAATTAAAATTTAAAAATATTTTTTATATCTTGATAGCTTTCCGCTTTAACCAGTTGCGACCGATAAGCTGAGGCGCCGTTTAATCCCTGAACATACCAGCATAAATGTTTTCTCAGTTCAATAATTGCTCCCTGCCCCTTTAATCTCTCAACCATTTTAGCTTGATGCAGAATTATCTTAGCCACGGCTTTAATATCTAAATCAGTTACTTTATTTTTTTTAATTTCCCGAAACAGCCACGGACGGCCCAAAACTCCGCGAGCTAAACCCAGTCCATCAGCTTGGGATAATTCTAAAGTTTTTTTGGCTTCCGTTAAATTGTTTATCCCACCATTAGCCAGAATAATTCCTGAAAAATATTGGCGTGCTTCTTTAATTAAATTATAATCAATTTCCCCGGAAAAACCTTGCTTAACGGAGCGCCCATGAATCATCACGACCACTACCGGCAAATCGGAAATGGCTTTTAAGAAATCTAAAGCACTGACTTGCCCCGATTTAGCTCTTATTTTTACAGATATGGGAAGTTTGGTATTAGCACAAACCGCCGCGACAACCGCATGGGCTTGAGTCAGATTACTCATCAGCTCCGCTCCGGCCCCTTGTTTAATGACCTTGCCGACCGGACAACCAAAATTAATATCAATTCCTGAAGGCTTAATTTCCTCAGTAACAATTTTAGCGGCGACAGCAAAATGTTCAGGATTACTCCCAAAAAGTTGAACTACATAGTTTTTTTCTTTCTTTTTATTGAATCGCAAAAGATCTAAAGTGGCCTGCTTATTATAAAATAAAGCGGTCACTGAAGCCATTTCACTATAAACAACATCAGCGCCATAAGCGCTGGTAATCTGTCTAAAAGCTGAATCCGAAAAACCGGCCATAGGAGCTAAAGCCAAAATCGGTTTTTTTATTTTCAACCAAAAATTATGATCAGACATTTAAATCAAACTAAATTTCATTCCTTCTTTAGTGTCCTCAACTGCATAACCACGAGTTTTTATTTCATCACGCAAACGATCAGACTCCGAAAAATTTTTTAATTGTCGAGCTGTTTCGCGAGCTAAGGCTAAAGCCTGAACCTCAATTGGCAGTTCACTAAAGGCGATTTCATTAATTACTAAATCTTTAGCTAAAGACAATCCTAAACCCAATACCTTATCAAAATCTAAAACAGTGGCTAATTTTATTTCTGGTTTTAAATCTGATCGAAGTAAATCCTGGGTAATGGCCAAGGCTTGAGGAATATTTAAATCATCATTAATTGCCGCTAAAAAACTATCACGCCACAAATTATTTACTTCACCAATTTCACAATCTAAAACTGCTACCTGTTTAAGCAAATTATTCCAACCATTCTGCCCTTGGCGCAAACTCTCCTCTGAATATTCCATCGGTTTGCGGTAATGAACCGAAGCCGCCGCGTAACGATAAGCTAACGGCGATAGACCTTTCTTAATCATCGCCTTGTCCAAAGTCAAAAAATTATCAGCGCTTTTACTCATTTTTTTGCCGCCCACAATATTTAAGAAAGCGCCATGCAACCAATAATTAAAAAACTTCTCACCCGTTGCCGCTTCACTCTGGGCAATTTCATTAGTGTGATGAATATTAATGTGATCCACGCCGCCGCAATGAATATCCCTAGATTTTCCCAAGAATTTCAAGCTCATAGCCGAACACTCAATATGCCAACCCGGGAAGCCTAGACCCCAAGGCGACGACCACTCCATCTGTCTTTTAACTCCGATCGGAGAAAACTTCCATAAAGCAAAATCGGTCGGATTTATCTTTTCAGGATTTTTCTCAACTCTTGATCCCTCCTCTAAATCTTCTAATTTTAAATGGCTTAGCTGATTGTAATCCGGAAATTTATTAGTATTAAAATAGACGCCGTCACTCGTTAAATAAGTAAAGCCTTTGGTTTCTAAAATTTTAATCAAATTAATCTGCTCGGAAATATTGTCTGTCGCTTTACACCAGATAGTCGGTTCGATAATATTTAAATCACCTAAATCCTTTTTAAAGGCCGCCAAATAAAAATCGGCGATTTCCCAAGCACTCTTACCTTCTCGAGCAGCCCCACTTTCAATTTTGTCTTCACCGGCATCACCATCACCCACTAAATGACCGACGTCTGTCACATTCATGACGTGATAAACTTCGTATTTATTATAGATCAAAACTCTTTTGAGCCAATCCTCAAATAGATAAGTCCTTAAATTACCGATATGGGCATAATTATAAACCGTCGGACCGCAAGTGTAGAGGCCAACATAACCAGCTTTAATCGAAGCAAATTCTTCTTTTTTTCTATTTAGCGTGTTGTATAAAATCACATTATTTTAATTATTTGTTTAGAAAATTTATAGGGACGGTGTAAGAAGCGTCGTGCTCAGCTAAGCCCGAAGGATTATCCTTAGCAATGACTAAATATCCAGAAGTCGCTGTCGTATTAAATTCTAGCAGAGCTGAAAAAGGCACTAAGTTATCCGTCATCCAGTCACCTTCAGCTTGAGCGGGGATCGAAGCAATTAGTTGCTTCTTATCATCTAACAACCTAACCGGCAAGCTGGCTTCAAAAAACCAATTACCACGGGCTTGTCCTTTAATAACTAGAGGACTGCTAACGGTTGCGTCCGGCAAAGGGTCTAAAACTGTTACCTGAATCTCAGTCTCTGGATTTGGGGCCACCGGTGAAGTAGTGGTTGCCGAAATGGTAGTAGTGGCCAAGGGCTCGCCTTCCAAAATAAATTTTTGATTATCCTCATTTTTAACTCCAGGACAAGCAACTCTTGGCTCTGCTGTGGTCGGATTACCGTGTCTCACCCAATAACCGTCCACACAAACCCAATTATCTTCTTCAGAAAAAATTCTGAGTATTAAAGCTGTAAAAATTATTACCGCTAAAATAATATAAACCATTTTACCTTTTATCATAAATTTTACTCCGCTTAAAGCGGATTAATCATTATAATCTTTTTGTTGATGCTTCACCCGCCGCTTATAAGCCTTTTTGTTCTGATGAATTTGACTTACCGGAACGGTTATCGAAGAGCCGCTTTTTTTTATTTTAAGTTCATCTTTGGGCTTAATTTTTATCTTAATTATCATATAAATGAGAATAACTCTAATCACATTATACCCTAAAAATAAGGACCGGGAAACCCGGTCCTAAGATATTATTGAATTTTCTTGAAAAGAGGCCGTAATTCGCCAGACAAAAACATTGAACCGGTAACCAAGACCAAATCTTCCACGCCCGCCTGCTTCTGGCTCCATTTTAAGGCCGCTTGAGGATCCAAAAAAGAGGCGGCAATCAATTTGGGGTCGATTTTTAAGGCTGAATTCATTAACTTTTTGGGGTCAGCCGTTTTACGGAAAATATTTTTAGTAAATCTTGTGCAAGCCAAAGACTTGGGCTTTAAAGTTAAAAGTTCTTTTAAGAAAGTCGAATGATCTTTATTATCAGAAAAACCAATTAGCAGGTGTAAATTATGATATTTTTTATTTAAATTTTTAACCCCTAAAATAGTTGCTTTAACTTTATCGGCGTTATGAGCACCATCTAAAATAATATGCGGTTTAGCACCAACTACTTCAAAACGAATCGGAAACTCCGTGGCCGCTAGACCTTTTTGAATCGCTTCATGACTAACGCCTAATTTTTTAGCGGCAGCAATTACCACTTTAGCATTATCAATTTGATGATAACCTAAATTGTTTAAATGATAAGATAAACCATCAATTTTAAAATCAGTACCGTCCCAATCTTGCTTAGTGATTGTCCCACTTTTATCACCATATCTATCAGTTTCCACTTCCTTAAATGATAACGCCTTTTTGTTTTTGGCCGCCTTTTCAATAATTCTTACTAATTTAGGGTTGTGTTCAGCGGTAAAGACATTGCAGCCCTTAGTTATAATACCGGATTTATTTTCAGCAATTTGTTCCTTGGTATTGCCCAAAATACTGATATGGTCTAAACCGATATTTGTGATAATCGCAATGTCCTTATAAGGAATAACATTAGTTCCATCATTTTTCCCGCCACAAGTCACTTCTAAAACCGCGTAATCAACCTTGTTTTTTGCAAAATAATAAAGAGCGATGATAGTGTTTAAACTGACCATTGAAGGAAAAGTGTAATTGGCGCTATGGATGTATTCATCCCAAATCGGTTTTAAATCAGTCACCATTTCCACAAACTCGCGCTCCGACATGGAATGATTGTTAATTTGCCAGCGCTCCGTAATTTTTGTCGGGTGCGGCGAAGTAACCAAACCGACTTTAAAACCTTGGGCTTTTAAAATTTGACTAATCATCATTGAGACCGAGCCTTTGCCGCTCGTCCCGGTAACATGAATATAGTGAGGAATTTTTAGTTCCGGCGAACCCGCCATTTTAAGCATTAAACGGACCCCACGGATAATTGTCGGGGTATTTTGCCAATTGCCTTTGCCTTTATACTCTCTCGGTAAATTATGTAATGAATCAAAATATTCGTAAGCCTCTTGATAAGTCATAAAAAATTTTACTATAAATATTAGCGAGTTACTTCGTCGCTATCTTTAAGTAAGGAGTTAGTTATAAATGAACCTAGCCATAAAAAAATCGATAATAAAACTGCCGGCAAGAAACCGGCCACTGAGAACCCCTTAACAAAGCTGGCGACAAACATTACTAGTAAACCATTAATCACCAAAGAGAAAAGTCCAAGTGTCAAAATATTAATTGGCAAAGTAAGCAATAATAAAATCGGTCTAATTAAAGCATTAATTAAACCCAGAACAATCGCCGTAATAAGAGCAGCGTAAAAACTGCTGACGGTTACGCCGCTAATTACATAAGAGGCTAGCAGCAAGAAGAAAGCGTTAAATAATAATCTTAAAAATAGTTTCATAATTTTAGAGCCGTTAAAACTAACGGCTTCATTTTAACATATTTAGCAATTTTTTTTAAGTCAATTTATCAACCTTGAAATTAAAACCGTCCTTAAACTTGAGGACGGCTTACGTGGTCACTCGCGGGCTCGAACCGCGGACCTCTGCAATGTGAATGCAGCGCTCTAACCAGCTGAGCTAAGTAACCAGATAACTCGAATTTTAAAAACCTGGTGCCATAATAGCCGATTTTTTTATTTTTGGCAACAGTCCAAAAATTGGCCAAATCAATGTTTTACTTATCAGACAAAATATTAAAAAAAACTGTTTTAATCTGTTTTATCTGGCCGTTTTTATAGGTCACAGCGATTTTAGTCTGAGCCGTAAAAGCCACATGACCATCTTCATAAGACACTAAAGCGATTCTACTAGGCTGCCAGACGATTTTGGTGACATAAAAAGTGCCGCCCAAAACTGCCTTCTTAGGCGATAATTTACTGATGTTATCTGATAAATATTTTTCAAAAGCGTTTTTTTCTGTGAGAGTCGCGCATAGTTTTTTGCTTTGCTGGTCGCTTAGAAGACAACTATTAATTTTACAAGCACCTAAATAGGCCAACTTAACGCCATGACAATTAAGCTCAGGCAATCCGCAGCCATAAGTCTGTCCGTTAACACCACAGACCGGGTCATAGCGAAAACACTCGATCTGACAATTACTGGCCGCCGAAGCTTCAAGACTAAAAGATAAAAGTAAAATTAAAATAATTACAAATTTTTTCATACTAGCTATTATAGATTTCCATCACACATTTATCACAATTAAATTTCAAAGGATATTTTTTACCATTGTAAACCAAGAACAAAGGCTCCTTAAGAAGTGGCGAGTCGGCTTTAAGCCGGCGTGGACAAGCTTGCAGGAAGTAGCGCAAACAGTGTTTAGTAGTCATTAACTTTCTACCGCGGTTATCTGTTTGGAGCTCTAAAGCTTCTTCTAAAATTACACTTTTATGGCGCTGATAAAAATCTTTAGCTAAATCATTAGCAATATTATATGAATAATCCAAATTTTTCTCCGGATAAGCGTGGGTTGTTTTCTTAAGGTTAATAATTTCTCGAGGATATTTTTCTAAACGTTTAGCCATTAAAAGATCGAGAAGCTGGCGGCGCCAATCATTTAAAAGACTCATGGGCACAAATCCAGGATTTGCCCAATTAAACTTTAATGACTCGACCCTAAAAATTGTTTCCCCAGCTTTGCTAAATTGTTTTTGCCAATTAGCTAGGGCCTGTTCTTTTTTTTCTGCCAAAACTTTGGCCGTTTCAATTAAAAGTTCGACCTTATTTTTATCTTCATCAATCGCTGAAAGTAACCACCCCTTCTCTGTTTCGCCAATTTCAATATCAACTGCTAGACTTCGGGAAGCACCACTAGCCACCGCTTTTTCAAAAGCCTGATCCTGATTACAATAAATTAAAGTTCCAGGTTTAAGCGGAATCCATTTATTGGGATAAATTTTCCCTTCGCTAATTAAGTTAACATTCGTACCATTTAATTGGCCGCGGCTATTAAACCAACACAAACCATCGCCGTTACTTAATTTAAAAGGCGCGTCCAGAGTAAAATAACGATGATCAACTCTTTTTACTTTGCCAATATATTTTCCTAAAGATTTTTGATTATCCGGCGCTACAATTTCCGGTTGCCGACCATGTAAAAAATAATCCGTATAGCCGCGGTTAAAAGTCTTAGCCAAATCGGGAATAAAATTTATAACTGATAGACCCGAGGAAGCGCGAGTAAATTTACCAGCACTCGCTTCAATTATTTTGTCTAGTTCGGCTCGATATTTAGCGACCACGTTAGTAACATAAACCGAATCTTTTAAACGTCCTTCGATTTTAAATGAAGTAATTCCCGCCTCACTTAAGTCCCCTAAAGAATTAATTAAATTTAAATCCTTGGGCGATAATAAATATTTTTCCGTCATCAGTTCTTTGCCGTCAGCGTCAACCAAAGAAAAAGGCAGACGACAAACTTGCTGACAGCGCCCTCGATTAGCACTGCGGCCCGATAAGGCTTGGCTAAAATAACAATTACCGGACATCGAGACGCAGAGCGCACCGTGAACAAAAAATTCCAAATCAATTTTAGTCTCTTTTTTGATTTTAGTAATTTCTGACAAACTTAGTTCCCTGGCCAGAATAACTCGAGAAAAACCGGCTTTTTCCAAAAACTTAATCTGTTCTAAATCATAATTATTAGTTTGAGTGCTGGCATGAATCGGTAGTGGTGGCAGTTCCATTTCCAAGATACCCATGTCTTGAATAATTAAGGCATCAATTCCGAGCTCATAAGCGCGCCAAATAGCTTCTTTAACTTCAACCGCCTCTTCATTAAAAAAAATTGTATTAATCGCTAGATAAACCTTCACATAATACTTATGGGCCAAGGTAATTAGCGCGGCAATATTCTCCCAGGAGTTACTGGCGGCTGAACGAGCGCCAAAATTGGGACCGCCGATGTAAACGGCATCTGCGCCGGCTAAAATCGCCAAGCGACCGCTTTCAAAATCGCGGGCCGGAGCCAAAAGTTCTAATTTAATTTTATTTGTTTTACTGATAGTCATGCCCCCATATTAAGGGTTTTAACCTAAAAAAGCAAATAAAAAAGCCTGCCTTTTAAGGGGCAGACCTTTTGGATTAATAGGCTAACTCGCACAAAGTTTTGAAGCAGCCCGAAGGAATCGCATCGTAAAAATCCAAACCGGGTTTTGGCTCAGGAACCGCTAACTTAATAGCGTCTTCTTTTTTAAGTTTATCGTGTTCCTTGTTTTTTTGACGATAATACCTCATCAGCAAAGATAAAAATTCTTTGTCATCCTGACTTAGATTATCCGGATTTTCTGATCCCGGATACTCTTTTCTCAAAAATTCTTTAATTTCCAACTCCGTGCAAGTGTCGCTGAGTGCACAACTTTCAATACGGGCTATAAAATCAATTTTAACTGCCTTTAACAGATAGGAATTTAAAATTTCCATCTTTTCAAACTCGGACTCACTTAATTTTTTCATAACTAATCCTCCTCTTTGATTTTTAAAAAACTAAAAAAATTATCTTGATAAAATATTTTCACAGAAATGATTTAAACTGCTAGAAGGTGGTAAGACTCCATTATCTCTTTGATTTATAATGTAGTCATATGACTCACTTAACAATTTTTCTTGACTAATAGCATGCCCCATTCGCTTGGTAGCCTTAGTGATTAATTCTTCTAAACGGAGTTGATAATGTTCCTCCTTTTCCTCGTTAGCAGAAGTCCCAGTAATAAAATTATAAAAATCTGGACGGTCTAAATGATCGATAATAAATTTACTTATTTCGCTGACGCTTTTTCGCCATTTTACGGCTTGCTCATTATAAGCTTCAAACTGCTCCATATTTATTGCCTAAATTATGGTGCCCGGAGAGGGACTCGAACCCTCACAGGATTACTCCCTCAGCGACCTGAACGCTGCGTGTCTACCAATTTCACCATCCGGGCTAAACTACTACAATATTGGCATATGACGCCTAAATTATCAAGAGCACTTATCTTATTTGACTTCTTAGAGCAATAGTGGAAAAATAATACATATAAATGTTAATTAACAACCTAAAAAATATAGCTATGGCAGGAGTCTTAATAATGGCCAATCTCGGATTAGATTCGTGTTTAGCCGCCACTTTAATTATTGAAAACATTAATCATATTAGCGGAATAGAAAAAAATTCTGGTTTATCAGAAGAAATTCTGCAATACAAAGAAATGCATTATGATGAGGACTTGGAAGATGGTTATGCGGGAAAGAATTATTACGAAGAAGACGACGAATCTGACGAGGAAATTCAAGAAGATGCCCCACTGGTTTGTTTTTGTGACGATGATAATTTAGTTCAAGCCGTTGATAAATTATCGGACATATCTTCCATTCTTTTTTTTGTCGGTTACGAAGAAAAGGTTATTAAAGAGGAAATTGTTTGCCTGCTTCATAACAATCAAAGAATTTTCTTTACCAGTGAATTTTGCGCCGCGCTATCTGTTTCGACCCGGATTAAAAAAGATTTGGCCAAAGATTATTATCTCAATCTAAGACTGAGCACTGCCCGTATTTTTTCTGAAGAATATCAAGATGTTAAATTCAACAATGAATACTTAATCCCTGAAAAAATGCGCACCGTTGCTGAGAATATTATTAACCATTATTTAACCTCTTGGGCCATTGCTTATAACATTTTTATCGGTGACGATAATCGGTTAAATCAGTTCCATTACGAGTTTTTAAAACAACTAATCTTTGAAGATAAAAATCAGTTTATCAATCGTTTATTTGAGCTTGAGAGCGAAATGGAAGCTGAAACTGAACGCCAAAGAAAGAATATAAAATATGTCGGACAAGGGGTTTATCTCTTAAAAGCGGGGTCAAAAAGATTTTTCAAGACCGAACTTTTGCGGGAAGGTTATGAAAGAGGTTTTCCTTTTTTTGCCATTCAATATGTCAAAAACCGACAGAAGAAAATCATTTCCATGGATTTTCAAAGCCAATTTTATTTTGAAGATGGTGAATTTGAATTCTGTGAAAATGTCGCACTAAATTAAAAAAGACCGGGAAAAATCCCGGTTTTTTTAATTAACTAGAACGATATTTTTTAAGCTCTTCCCGTCTTTTTTGATAATCAGGAATCGCTCGACTAACCAAGTGCCAAAACCTAAAGGAGTGATTCATTTCTTTTAAATGGCACAATTCATGGACCGCTACGTAATCTAATAACTCCGCCGGCAGCAAAGCGAGACGGCAATTAAAATTTAAAGCCCCCTTTTGAGAACAACTCCCCCAACGAGTCTTTTGATTGCGAATCGAAACACTCCGATACTTAAAGCCGTATTGCTGGTTGAAAAATTCCAGACGCGCCAAAATCAAATGAGCGGCCCGGCGCTTTAAAATAATAAGTTCTTCGGGCGGAATGACCGGCGATTCTGTCTCCGGTTGGATATTTGATAAATTTTTAATAATCCAATCGGCTTTAGTTTTAATAAATTGTTCAATAAAAATAAAGGGTACAAAAACCGGCTTAACCACCACTAACCCTTTTGGGCTAATTTCAAGTCTCATGCTTCTGGCCTGGCGACTGTTTTTAAGCTCGTAAGCAATATCTTGATGATTCAGTTTAATCAGTCTTTTAGTCATAGAAGAATTATAGCCCAAAAATCAAAAAAAGCGACCCTTGACGAGTCGCTTATCTTATCTGGAAAAAAGTTCCAATTTAGGCACTTTACCAAAATTTTCTTTTTTTAAAAACCGATCAGGATTGCAAAAATCCAGTTCCGCCCACATCGGTATGCTGGGTAAAAATTCAGCGATAGCAAAACGAGTCTTATCGGACAACCGGTCCATAATATAATTGTCGCTAAACTTGCCGGCCATTTCACCTAAAGCCAAGACTCCTTCTTCAGACATCAGAGCCATAGTGAGCGAGGCCACTCGTTTATCTTTAAAATATCTTTCTAAGACTTCATAGGACCGAGCTAAAATATCCTTAAGTGCTTGACGATTCATCTTATGGTAAACTTCATTGTACATAAAATCACGCACCACATGAAAACATTTGGCTTCATCTGAATCCTCAAAAGAGATAGTATCTTTTTCTAAACTTTCAAAACATAAAGCCCGGGCACAATTATACAGGCGTTCGGTTTGGTTGCTACCTAATTTATTAAGCTCATCAGGAACGGTTAAACCGGGAAAATTGATACGCATGATGTCATTATAGTCGGAAAAAATATAAGATAATTTATCCGAATCCATTAAATCATCATCTTCCTGAATAACACCGCCGTTTACCATTTTACCGCTACCTCGTGAATGGTTACGGACGGCATGCAAAACTTCATAAGATAAGTTAATACCTAAACCATCACGCTCAATCATTTCTAGAACAAAAATAACAAAACGTTCATGCCGAAAATTTTCACCGAGGCGCTCAGCGATAAACTGCTCACCTAAGTGACCAAAGGCTACGTGGCCTAAATCATGAGTCAAAGCAGCGGCCTCAACTAAAGAAACATTGAGCCCTAAACGACGTCCGATTTGAGTGGCTAAAGCCGAAACCTCCATACTGTGAATCAAGCGGTCCCGGATGTGAATATTCTTTAAGCCGGAAATAACTTGAGTTTTACCTCTTAATCTTCTTAGAGCTTTGGAATACTGAATCTTAATTAAATCTAAACCAAAGGGGTCCATCCAATAAAGACTGGCATCGCGATCAAATTCGGGTGCTAAAGCCCGACCAAAAGTGTTCTCGCTTTTAAAGGCGAGATGTGCTAAATTTTTCATATAATATAGTTTTAAATTGTTAACGGACTGATTTCCTATCATCTTAAGGCTAAAGTAAAAATTTGTAAATATGCTCGATTTAAGCACCGAAAAAGGAATATTTGAGCTTGGTTACCAGTTAGTGGCCGGCGTTGACGAAGCGGGACGCGGACCACTGGCCGGACCAGTGGTGGCCGCCTGCGTGGTCATTGGTCCCGACTTTAAAATCGACAGCGATGAGCTTAAATTAGTGGCTGATTCTAAAAAATTAAGCGCCAAAAACCGCGAAAAACTTTTTAGCGTCATTAAAGAAAAGGCTTTGGCGGTCGAAATCAGCGTGATTAGCCACTTAGTAATTGATAAGATAAATATTTTACAAGCTAGCCTGCTGGCGATGAAAAAAGCCGTTGAAGCTTGCAAGACGCAACCGGATTTTGTTTTAATTGATGGTAATATAAAAATTCCTGGACTCCTTAAAAAACAGCAAGCCATTGTTTCTGGTGACGCCAAAGTATTTTGTATTGCCGCCGCCTCAATTATTGCCAAAGTCAGCCGTGATTTTTTAATGTGCGAGGCTGATAAAAAATATCCTAATTATCAGTTTGCCAAACATAAAGGTTACGGGACAAAATTGCATTTAGAAATGTTAAACACTTATGGCCCTTGCGCTATTCACCGGCGTAGTTTTGCCCCGGTTAAAGATTTACTCAAATAAAAAAACGTTTTCTTGTGAAAACGTTTTTTTTTGTTTCATTTTAATGGGTTACCTTAGGCATAAGCTCCCGCAGAACGAGGAGCTCATCAATGACTTCCATGACAGATCCGTAGATAAAATTCTCCGGAACGCCAGCGGACAGAAACCTTTCCTTGGGATAGATTCTAGAAGAAATAGCCGCAAAATCAATTTTATGTGGACCATGATAAGCAGCCGGCAAATCGCAGATTGGAGAATCCCCTACGAACAAAATTTTTTCAACGGTAAACTCCTCTAATATATCCTCAAAAACTCGTGGATCAGGTTTCATAAAATTATCTTCACGAGTTTTTATAAGGCTAAAGAGATCCGCACCGACTTCCATGTCATCTAAAGCCTTGGTCATCATTCTTCGATTACGATTACTAACAAGCCCTAATTTGTAACCAGCCAATTTTAAATTACTTAATTTTAATGGTAAAGAATTTGGGCTGCAAAAACGAGTATTCTCAAAGAAATATTTAATTTTCAGAGCTACTAATTCTGTTTGGGAATCAGACCAAGAACCAGCTTCCGCTAAAAGTGGGATAATTACCCCATTAAAATCGTGCCCTAAATTGCTTTCGATTGTTTTCATATCAAAAGGCAAACGGACGCTTTCGATAATTTGGCACAAGCGAGTCACGGCTTTTTCCATGGAAAAAAGCAGAACTCCGTCCACATCAAATAAGATCAATTCTTTCATTTTAACCCTCCAATTAAATTATTAAAAAACTATCTATATAATTTATTATTATTTTCTAGTCGCTCTAACGCGGTCGTTTTCTGTTAAATACTGCTTACGTAAACGGACACTTTTAGGTGTTACTTCCAAATATTCATCAGCGTTCATAATACTTAGTCCACGTTCTAAGGTAATTTCCCAAGGCGGAGTTAAGTTAATGGCTTCATCCGAACCAGAGGCGCGGACATTGGTTAGTTTCTTACCTTTAACTGGATTAACTGACATGTCATTTCCTTTGGCCACGTTGCCAATTACCATGCCTTCATAAACATCGACGTTAGGCTGGATATAAATCACACCACGTTCCTGTAAATTCCATAAAGCAAAAGCGGCCACCTTTCCGGTAATCATCGAAATCATCGAACCCAACTGACTGCGTTCAATCGGTCCAGCGTATGGTTTAAAACCTAAAAAGTGAGAGCATAAAATACCTTCACCGCGGGTATCAACCACAAATTCATTGCGATAACCTAAGATACCACGAGTCGGAATTTCAAAGATTAAACGGCTCTGACCATTGTGATTTTTTAAATCAGTCATCATACCTTTGCGACGAGACATTTTTTCAATGACCACACCGGAACAATTTTCAGGAATATCAATGGTGATTTCTTCAAATGGTTCCAGCTTAACACCGTCAGCCTCTTTAATAATCGCCTCTGGTTGGGAAACTTGCATTTCATAACCTTCGCGGCGCATATTTTCTAGCAAAATAGCCACGTGTAATTCACCGCGGCCATAAACTTTAGCAAAATTATTATCTGAAAAATCAACTTTTAAACCAACATTAACCTCAAGTTCTTTTTCTAGCCGCTCTCTGATTTGGCGGTTAGTCACAAATTTACCTTCACGGCCCGCAAAGGGTGAACTATTAACTAAAAAGTTAAGACAAATTGTTGGCTCATCAACCGTAATAGCCGGCAAAGGTTCCTGATTAACATTGTCACTAATTGTTTCACCAATATAAACATCGGGTAGCCCAGCCACCATCACAATGTCACCAGCGACAGCTTCGGGAATTTCTTGACGAGTTAATCCAGCAAAAGTAAATAATTTAGTCGTACGACCAGTGGTCATCGTGCCATCTGGTTCCTTAATATAAACTGTTTGATTAGGTTTAATGCTACCTTTATAAATACGGCAAATAGCACAACGGCCTAAAAAATTATCATAAGCCAAATTAAAAGGTTGGGCCGCCAGAGTTAAAGTCGCCATCTCAGTCGTCGCGGCTGGAGCTACGTGTTCAACAATTTTATTCAGCAAGGGGTCAAGGTTATCAGACTCATCTTCTAAATTTAATTTAGCAATGCCCGCTCGGCCATTAGCATAAACGACTGGAAAATCTAATTGTTCATCAGTGGCACCTAAATCTAAAAACAGTTCATAAACCATTTCCTGGACTTCAGCTGGACGAGCTGCTGGTTTATCAATTTTATTAATGACCACAATCGGCTTTAAACCTAATTCTAAAGATTTCTTTAAAACAAATTTAGTTTGCGGCATCGGCCCTTCTTGAGCATCAACGATTAAAAGCACGCAGTCAATGGAACGCAAAATACGTTCTACCTCGGAACTAAAATCGGCGTGACCAGGGGTGTCAACAATATTAATCTTATTTTCTTTATAAAAAAGACTGCAATTTTTTGAGTAAATTGTAATGCCGCGTTCTTGCTCCAGGTTATTGCTGTCCATGCTAGCGCCGGCTTCAGTCATCCCATTTTGACGTAATAAGGCATCGGTTAAAGTTGTTTTACCATGATCTACGTGAGCGATAATGGCGATGTTTCGAATATCCATAGTAATTTGTGTTATTGGAAAGTATCTTTAAATTCCCAAAAAAAGAAATACACGACATTTTCCGTCGCGTAATTTATAAAATAATTAAGCTTTATCCATTATAATATATATGGCATTTTAAGTCAAGGCTTAGAATAAAGGTTTTCTATAAAAAAATGGGTCCCGCTTGAATTGCTTCAAACGAGACCCAATACTCTATATTTTCTTCCCTACTTCACTTTTGGCGCGGCGGGGGTGTAACGCTGTGGCTCCAGAAATAAACAGGCCAGCACTTTTAAGCTCTCGTTGTAAGAACTCAAAAATATAAGGCCGGGATATTTCCGGTTCCAGTTGCATTTCAAGAGCCTTGATACCGACATACTCTTGGTAGAGTATTAGGCTGCGATCACCAGCTCTTTCCATTCTCTCCCAAATATCGCTTCTCATGTTGAATGAGAGGATACCGGTTTCGGGATCAAATTCCCAGTGGTGGTCATTCCCCGGCAACTCTTCGTAAACGAATTGTAAACCGGTACTTGACCCTGACACCAAACGACGTTTTTGGCCATGAGGACCAGCTACCGTCATTACGATATCTTCTGAGGATTCTTTAGGGACCGAAGAATGACCGCCTTTTTTCTTGGAATATTTTTCCGGCGAGGAAGCCTTTTTGGATTTATGATCTTGACCCTCTTCTTTGCGCGGTACCGTGATAAAACCTTTTTTAAAGCTTTTAACTACGGCCAATAAATGCGGCAGCTCATTTTTAATGCTGGACTCCAGCATCGAAATCGCCACCGAACCAACCGCCTGCAACCACTCATCGCGTTGCGAATCCTTCATCGACACCATGGCGGGTTGGGCATAATTTTTAGCCCATTCGTCCAAGTGGATAGCCAGATTCATTAAATGATCATCCTCTAAGAATTCTTTGCGGTTTTGATGCAAAGAACACTTATCAGAAACGATTAAGCCCTCAAAAGTTCCCGAAGTTAGCATTTGCAGGGTTTCCGGTTTTACATAATCGGCAATTGATTTGGCAAAATCCTTAAAACCGATCCGGAACAAATCATTCTTAATCCCGATTGATACTTCACCCTTACGACCAGAGGCCATTTTGGGGGAAATATAAATCTCGAAATAAGTTTGACCAGTAGCTAACTCGCCATATATTACTGGCTTCATTTTTTCACCGTGAAATTCCGCGGCTTTAAAGGTCAGCTTTTCAGTTTTACCATCAGCATCCTTAATGCAAATTAATACACTCGCATTAAGTCTTTTCATGGCTTCTGAAAAACGACCCGAAATGAGGCGTTGCAATTCCACTACTGAAGCGGTTGTAATGCCGCGGTCAGTTTTAAACTCTCGGATGTTAACCTGAGTGCGCCAGTTATAGACATCCTTGTCTTTCATGGCTTTCCCTGATCTTGAGAAAATAGCTTTATTAAGTTCTGAGTGCGGAATCTCTGGCAAGTCACCATTTTTAAGAATCCGGTCCGAATTAAAAAACCATTTGTTGTATCCAGAATTTAGCCCTTTAGGAATTGAAGTAATATCAAATTCCTTACACTTTCCCAAAGGTGATAGCATTCCGATGCCAAACTGGCCGAGCTTATCTTTGCCTTTAAGCGAATCGCAAACTTTGCTAATCGCCTCGGAAAATTTGTCAGTGGAAATACCTTCGCCATCGTCGCGGACTTTGATGTCCCGTTTTTGATGATCAATAATAACGGCGATATCTTTGGCGTTTGAATCCAAAGAATTCTGAACCAGTTCGAGCACTACACTCACGATTGTGGGATAGAGGTTAACAATATAACCCAGAGCTTTACCCACATGGATTCCCATTTTGTAATTCATTATTCTGTTTTTTTTATTGGTTTAATTTTTGGTGATAATTCTCTAAGGCTTTTTCGCTGCACAAAGCACCTAATTTTTGACTGATGCGATGAAGTGCGTTAGAAGCGGCAAATAAAGGAAAGCCGATGCGATTTAAATCGTCGCGCAAAGTAAGACGATATTCTTCAGATGAAGTCGCTAAAAAATCATTCAAGACTTTTTCCAAAGAATTAGCATTAGCCGCGGCGGTCAGAATCAGATTAAAAAATAAATTGTAATCAAAATTCATCTCATCAACGATTTTAAGTCCAGCTTCCGGTTGTTGAGTTTCGGTTTCATCGGTTTTAGCTGCCACAAATTTAGCATTCACAGCTTCAATTAGTTGCTGCGCTTTTTCTGATAACAACCTTGAGCCTCGCAAATTGCGAGTAAATGAATCTTTGCTGATTCCGGTCATCACAACATAATCTTCAATTGTCGCCCTCTCAGACAACAAGACATAGACTGTGTCACGATTCACCTTCGGTAAATCCGAATAACCGTCAACCTTATAACCGGCGCCTTCTAAAAGGGCAGCCGCCTTAAAAAACAGCATAACGTTACCGTTGATGCCTTTTTCTTGGTAATTCCTGAGCTGCTCATTGCTAATTTGCAATATTTTAGCAGCTCTAGGTTCCTGGCGAGCATATTCCCGCAAACAATCTTTCAGTTCCATATATATAAGTATTAAATTGTTAAATAACGTGTTCACGTAAATATAGCATTTTATTAGATTAATGTCAATACAAAAAAGCCCTAATCTGGATTTGCAGGTTAGGGCTTTATTTTCAAAAGTTAATAAGAAAAATCATCCATTAAATCTCCGGAATAATAGAATTCATAAGCTAAAGAGCCAAAAACATAGGTATCTTGACCAATGCTGATTTGTGAGCCGCCAACTTCAGGATTAGCCTTAGGGTGAGAATTTTGGACCCCAATATTAAAGAGGGTGGCTAAAATCTCGGGGCGATCGGAAATATTATAGCCCGCCTTTTGCCACTGCGAGGTGATTTGTTTAATAATAACGCCGCCATAAAGATAAGAAAAATAGTGATTTTTTTCATCGGTCAGCCTGGCATATCTTTCGGTCACCGGATTATTGCTACTAAAATCTAATAACTTTTCATAATTTGCTCCTAAATAGAAATCTGAGTTTTTATTTTTCAAATTTTGCTCAGCTAAAATCGCGGCCGCCTCCTTAATTGACATCACCCCCCAGGCCATCTTATTAGCACTGGCTAAAATTTTCAGGGGCTTAAAAACCCGCTCAAACAATTCTCGTTGCGTATAATAAAGACGAAGTTGTTCCACAATCGCGACCGATAAGAGTAGGCGCGGCGAAATATTTAATTCCTGCCCTACCCGGTTCAAAGAATCTTTATCTTTAATCACGGCTTGGCGAATAATCTGCCAAGGTTCTTCGGTTTGCCACAAAAAAACATTAGCATCTTTGGGATTACTCAAACGCTGATTTAGCCAGTCCAGACTTATTTCCGGAGCCTTATCCTGAGAACAGAAAGATAGGCGACTGCCTAATTCCGGCTTATCTTGAAGTCTTAGTTCTAAAGCTAAAATCATTTTTTCAGCCAGTTCGTAAGACTTATTTTTTTGGTAAGCCGTTAAGATAGTTTTAGCGTTGTAATCTGCATAATCCGACAATATATATAACTTACAATAAACTTTAGCTTCATTGATTTTAGCCACATCACGGCTGCCTGGCAAAAAAGACATAATCTGGCGACTCGCCGTTAAACTGTTTTCTAAAGAATTATAAATACCGGTATTTTCATCCACATCACCCGCTGTTTTAGTTAAGTTAAAATATACCGCTAAAAAACCAGTTATAAGCAAAACCAAAAAGGCTAGAGCTAAGGCACTAATTATTTTTAAAACAATTATAAGAATTTTTTTAGCTACTTTACTCATCTTTAAATTATAGTAAAAAATTGATTTTTTAACTAATTATAAAAATCATTTTTTGTTTATCAAAAATTCAGGTGTCTTATCCTATAATTTAAGTAATCTAAATTACTTAATAAAAATCTATGAAAATCTTAATCATTGAAGATGAAACTTCAATCGCTAATTTTATTAAAGCTAGTCTAGAAAGCCAGCTTTATATTGTTGATTTAGCTTGCGAAGGCGAACGTGGCGCTTTTTTAGGTCGCACCAATAATTACGACCTAATTATTCTAGATTATTTACTACCCAAGAAAAATGGACTTGAAGTCGTCAAGGAAATTCGTCGCGACAAAAGCACGCCGATTATTATGCTAACGGTTTGTGGCGAATTTGATTGTAAAGCCCAAGCTTATAGTTATGGCGTGGATGATTTTTTAACTAAGCCATTTTTACTAGAAGAGTTATTTTTAAGAATTAAAGCCTTGCTGCGCCGACCGCCTAATATTGCGGCCGAAATACTACGAGTCGAAAATCTGTCAATTGATTTGAATCGGCAACTTGTTAGACGCCAGGGGCGGATAATTAATTTAACCCGAAAAGAATATGCTATTTTAGAATACTTAATGCGTCATCGCGGCGAAATAAAATCTCGAGAAACAATTATTGAAGGCGTTTGGGATATAAATTCTGATCCGTTCTCTAATACTTTAGATACCCACATCGTCAATCTGCGCCACAAACTAAAACAAAAAGATGAATGCGAATTGATTCACACTTTTCCCGGTCGTGGTTATAAGCTAGACATTCGAAAATTTTAACATTTCTTCGATTTGGGTGCGGTTATTAGAGAGCCGCGGCACTTTATGTTGGCCGCCTAATTTATTTTTATTAGCCAACCAATCATAAAATAGACCAGGGCGAGCGACCACAATATCTGGGGCCAGTAGCGTAAGGTCTTTATAGCGCTTCGCCTCGTAATCAGAGTTTAAACTCTTTAGCGCTTCATCTAAAGACTTATTAAAATGTGCTAAATCATCGGGCTCGTGTTCAAACTCAATCAGCCACTCGTGCCGACCTTTTTCAGTCTCGGTCATAAAAACAGGCGCCGCACTAAATTCTTTAACCAAGGCTCCAGTGCGCTCACTGGCAATCGCAATCGCTTGGTCAGCATTATCAACCATTAGCTCCTCCCCAAAAACATTGATAAAGTGCTTCGTCCGACCGGAAATTTTAAAATAATAAGGTTTTAAATTGGTAAACTGAATCGTATCGCCAATAATATAACGCCACAAGCCACCACTGGTCGAAATTATTAAAGCGTAGTTACGATCCAACTCGACTTCAGAAATTGTGTAAGCTTGTGGCTGATCTTTTTCTAGTTCTTCGAGAGGAACAAATTCGTAAAACACTCCATAGTCCAGCATCAAGAGCATATCATCGCGGCTACTATCGCAGCCAATACCAAAAAAACCCTCGGAAGCGTTATAGATATTAACGTAGTTCATATTGGGGCCGCAAATTTTTTTATACTGACTCTGGTAAGGACCAAAAGCCACACCGCCGTGCATAAATAATTCTAAATTAGGCCAAAGATCCCGGATACTTGAAACACCACTTTCACTAATAAGTTTGCGAAGCAGCACCAACATCCAGGACGGCACACCGGCTAAAGCAACCACGTTTTCCGACTTTGTGGTTCTAATAATTTCTTTTAACTTTGACTCCCACTCATCCATCAAGGCGACTGGTAATTCCGGGGTGCGGCCAAATTCGGCCCAGAAAGGTAAATTATCCATTAAAATAGCGGACAGATCACCACAATAATTATCACTATTTAATTCATCTTCACGTTTTGAACCGCCTAAACTCAAAGTCTTGCCAGTAAATAATTTAGTTTCCGGATGTCTATCGACATAAAGCGCAATAGTATCTTTCCCTCCTTGATAATGACACTCCTCTAAAGAATCTTCGGTAACGGGAATAAATTTACTTTTATCATTAGTTGTTCCAGAGGACTTAGCAAACCATTTAACTGTCCCCGGCCATAGCACACCTATTTCTCCCTGACGCGACCGGTCTATCCAAGGCTTTAAATCATCATATGAAGATAAAGGGACTTGCAATCTAAAAAGACGAAGTGCTGCCGCCAAATCTTTAGTAGAATTTATGTCTTTAAAATTATGAGTTTTTCCCCAATCAGTGTCGGCAGCCTTATCAACTAAATAACGGAACATTTCCGCTTGCACCTCTTCTGGATATTTTTTGAACAATTCAATGTCTGATAGACGCCGGATAAATGGAAAAGAAAGAATGGAATTAAGTAGTGACATAGATTTAAATAATTAAAAATGCTTTATTAGCGTAGCACACTTGTCTAAATCTTAAAATATCCATATTATTAGAGATAACTATGTCACCACTGCTTCAAGTCAACAATCTAGAGAAAGAATACGGCGGGAAAATAATTTTTTCTGGCCTCTCTTTTAGTATTTTTGAAAAGCAAAAAATCGGTGTTATTGGGCGTAATGGTGCCGGCAAGTCGACGCTGTTCAAAATTATTTTAGGCAAAGAAACGGCGGACAAAGGTGAAATAATTATCGGCCGTGAAACGATTATCGGCAGCATTGAACAAGAAAGTGATTTTTTACCTCAGGAGTTAGCGATTGATTACTTAAAACGCAAGAGTGGTCAAGAAGATTGGCAATGTCAAAAAATTGCCAGCCAGTTTAGATTCGACAGCGAACAGTTAAATAAAACCGCCGCCGAACTCTCTGGCGGCTGGCAAATGCGTTTAAAACTTTCCGCTATGTTACTACTGGAACCGACTCTCTTTTTGCTCGATGAGCCGACCAACTATTTAGACCTAGGAACCATTCTTTTGCTTGAGGATTTTTTAAAAAGCTACCGCGGTGCTTTTTTAATTATTTCTCATGACCGCGAATTTTTAAAAAATACCTGCACCGAAACTATTGAAATTACTTCTCACCGCTGTATTTCTTTTCCTCAAGGCATTGAGGCTTACTTAGCCTTTAAAGAACAACGGCTAACTAGTGATCAAAATCTTAATAAGAAAATTGACCGCGAACAAAAACACTTACAGAAATTTGTAGATCGTTTTCGCTATAAAGATTCCAAAGCGAAACAAGCCCAGGCTTTTATCAAAAAGATTGACCGCATGGAGATCCATAAAATAAGCATTGAACATAATTCCAGTTCCGTGAGAATCACCATGCCGCTGGTTGAAAAATTAAAAAAGACGATTTTAAATGTGGATAATTTAAGCATCGGCTATAATGGCAAAAGCATCGTCAGTGATTTGGATTTTATTGTTAAAGGCGGTGAAAGAATTATTGTCGTCGGTGATAATGGCCAAGGTAAAACTACTTTACTTAGAACCTTAACTGAAGAGATTATGCCGATATCTGGAGGCTTTTCTTGGTTTACGGGTTTAAAAAAGGGTTACTACGGGCAGCAATCGACTTTGATTTTAAACCAAGACGAACAGGTGGGCGAATATTTAAGACGACTCGCGAGCAGTGACTTAAAAACTGAAAAAGTCTTACAAATGGCCGGCGATTTTCTATTTCGCGACGAAGATCTAAAAAAATCTTTAGGCGTTTTAAGCGGCGGTGAAAAATCACGTCTAGTTTTAGCCGGGCTACTTCTTAGCAAACCAGACATTTTAATCCTTGATGAACCGAGTAATCATTTAGACTTTGAGACGGTTGAATCTCTGGGTTCAGCTTTGCAAGATTACAACGGCGTGTTGTTATTTACCAGCCATGATCGCACCTTTGCTAATTTAGTGGCCACGGGAATTATTGAAGTAAACAATGGCAAGTCTAAGCGTTACTATCATGGTTATGAAGATTATATCAACCAGTTAGAAAAAAGATTAGCGATCAGTTCCCTGTTAAAAGATTTTGTACAAACTGATAAACCAAAGCCAATATATCACGAGAACAAGGAAAGACAGAAAAAATTAAAGAGTTTGGAAAATAAGTTGCTTAAATTACAAGCCGAACGCGCCGCCATTTTCCAACATTTTACTGATAATCCTATTAATTATGATAATAAAAAAATAGCCGAACTCGAAGATATTAAACAAAAAATTGAGGAGGCCGAGGCTAGTTGGTTGGAGCTAGCGGAATAAAAAAGACTCTATTTTATTTAGAGTCTTTTTTAAAAAATTTTTTATTCTTTAATTCTTTAGGCAGATACTCCTGGCCACTTGAATCTTCTAGTGGCGTGTATTTATAACCTTTACCATAGTTTAAATCTTTCATCAGTTTAGTTGGGGCGTTTCTAATATGTAGCGGTACCGGTAAGTTGCCGCTTTTAGCAATTTCGGCTTTAACTAATTCATAAGCCTGATAGGCTGCAATATTTTTAGTTGATTTAGCCAGATAAGCCACACAATGAGCCAAAGTTACGCCGCATTCCGGTAAACCGATTTTGTGGCAGGCGTCATAAGTGGCATTAGCCAGGAGCAACGCCGAATTATTGGCTAGACCGATATCCTCAGAGGCAAAACGAATTAAACGGCGAGCGATATATAACGGATCTTCGCCAGCTTCAAGCATCCGCACCATCCAATAAATAGCCGCGTTAGCATCCCCGCCCCGCATCGATTTATGCAGGGCGGAAATAATATTATAATGTTCCTCGCCATTTTTGTCATAAAGCAAATTAGGTTTATTAATTATTTGCTTAACTAATTCAAGGGTAATGGCCCGGCCGTCGGCACCAGCGCTTTCTAAAATATTTAAAGCTTTCCTAGCGTCGCCGTTAGCCACGCGAGCGATAAAATTCCAAACCTCTTTCTTAGCCTTAAAGCCCAAAAACTTAGCCGCTCGGCTAACGACTAAACTTAAATTAACTTCTGATAAGGCTTCTAAAACCACGACTTTAACTCGAGACAGTAAAGCGCCGTTAACAGCAAAACTAGGATTTTCGGTGGTGGCGCCAATTAAAGTGATGGTTCCATTTTCCACTTGCGGTAGCAGGGCATCTTGCTGAGCTTTATTCCAACGATGAATTTCATCAATAAATAAAATTGTTTTAGTGCCTAAGCGTTTGGACTGACGCGCTCGCTCCACAATTGAGACTAAATCTTTTTTGCCGCTTTCTGTGGCCGAAATTTGAATAAACTCCGCTTTAGTTTCTTTAGCAATAATAAGAGCCAGGGTCGTCTTACCGCTACCTGGCGGACCCCAGAATAAAAGAGATGGCACCTGGTCACTATAAATAGCTTTATAAAGCCAAGACTCTGGGCCGATAATTTGTTCCTGACCGACAAAATCCGCCAAAGTCTTAGGGCGGAAAAAAGCAGCCAAAGGTAAGTTATTTTCCATATAAATATTCTATAACTTTCCTTATAATTTGTATATAAATAGGTTTTTTACCACCTTTTAATTGGGTGGTTTTTTCGATGCCTCGCAACTCTGGCAATCGTTGGGATTAGTGAAATTAAAAACAAGAAAAACAAAACTGGCAGCGCCCAGATTAAAATCCGATCACGACCCAGCAGCATTAAACCGCCGACCACTTGTAAAGAAAAGAAAAAGGCTAAAGATAATTCCTTAGCTTTATGCCATTGCTCTTTAAGCGCAGCACTTTCTTGATGATTGATCTTAAAGTAAGGAAAAAAGAGAAACATCATATAGACCGCTGCTAAAGCCATTGGCCAGAGGTAAGCTAACATAGTCCAGGAAATAGACTGATCAGGCTCACCAGCTTCCGTCCAGCTTAAAATTAAATCGTGCGGCAAATAAGAACTGAAGTAAAAAGCGGCCAAGAGTGATAACATAATTGTTAAAATGGGAAACCACTCAGTTTTGAAATTTGGTTCTGTCGGATTTTTCATAAATTTAATAAATTTATTATATATTGCCTTATTTAAGATTATCAATTATCTCTTAATTTGTAAATTAAATATTTTAAAAAAGGCCGTTAGTTCTAACGGCCTTTACTTCCTTTTAAAATTTAAAACTATCTTCGGCATCCCTACCTCAACTCTAATTTTTTTCATGTTAGAAAAAAAGCGGTCAGAAAAATCAATCTGAGTCATAATTTTTTCAACCAGGTCCCAATGCGACTTTAAACCATCGTTAAAAAAAATAAGGTCCGCTTTTAGCGATTCATGATACTTAGGCCTAATTACCGGCCTAAACATATTAGTGGCTGAAAAAATTCTAATCTTGGCTTTTCTAGGAGCCGCAATTTTTAATTTTTCTTGAAAATCAATAGCCTTAAACGGTCCTAAAAATCTATACTCAATGACCAGGGGAATCTTAATGCTGGTTGAACTATTCATTTCAACAAGCAGTTCCGTTTCAACCAACTTAACTTCACCACCTTTAATCTTTTTAATCCAGCCATTAGGTAATTTAATAATTGATAATGGCGGTTTACCCCAAATTGGCTTTTCATAAATAACAACCCGATTATTTTTGTAATGCAGCAAAATTAGTTCTGTATCCTGGGGCGCTAAAATTGTTACCTCCAACTTAATTACCATCCAGACCGCAATCGAAGCCGCAAGATACGCGACCAAAACAATGACCACCACCGCTAAAATTTCTTCCCACTGATGAGCGCCAATAGTTAGCCCCATTAAAGAGGCAAATATGATAAACTTTTTCGTGTTCATGATTTCTAATTTTTAAGGTTCTGTAATCTATTATAGACTCATCCTGATTTAAATGACAACTAAGAAGCCTTGTCCAACCAGTGACAAAAGAGTATAATTATTTAATTGCACCCTTATAATATTACCTAACCCAGCTTAATTTTATGAAAAATAAGAACCAAAAAATAATTATTATTTTAATAGCGGTTATCCTAATTGCCTTAGCTTTTATAATAATCAGTCAACCAGCGCAATCTACGAAAGAAACTAAGGAATCGAACGTAACCCTAGAAAACGGCGTTCAGGTTGCTCACATGACTGAATCAGCTAGCGGCTATACTCCTAATTCTTTTACCCTTAAAAGGGGGGTTCCGGCCAATATAATAGTCGAGGCTAAGGATCCTTACTCTTGCGCCAGTGTTTTAATTGTTCCTAAATATAAGATTCGAGAATTCTTAAAAGCCGGAGAAAATACCATCAGCTTTACCCCTCAAGAAACCGGACCGATAAAATTTGCTTGCTCGATGGGTATGTATACCGGCACCTTTAACGTTATCGATTAATCCTTTAAGGATAGAAAAACAGCGCCGAAAACGGCGCTGTTTTTGATTAAGCAATTGCCTTACTTTTTAATCTCGAAATCAGTACCCACAAAATGCATCGTATCTAAGAGCGTTTTAGTTTCCGGCAAAATACCGGCGATAATTACGCTGCTGCCAGAAAAATCATCAATTGTATCTCCAACCTTAGTAAATTCCTTATTTTTAATCATCATCTTAGCATCGCTAAAGCCAATGTAAACTGGCAAGTAACGTTTACTGCTGAGCCAGATGGGATCAAAATTAGTAATAGCATTTTTTATTTTATCCGGTAAACCATCTTTACCTTTATAAAATATATCCACACTACCATCTTCGGAAACGACTTGAATTGAAGCCGCGCTGGTCATCTTGTTTAAGGTATTTTTATTTACTAAATGATAATTATCAATCAAGGTTCCAGTTGGTTCTAAAATACCAACCACTTTAATACTTGGCAAACCAAAAAAATTAGACAAACTATCGCCGATACCTTTAATTAGTTTCTCCTTTTTCATCATCATGCCTTCTTCATAACCCACAATAAGCTCGTTGTCACCTAGGACTAAAGTTCCCTCTTTAGCCTTAAGCGAACTCGGCAAACTGTCGACTCCTAAAAATAATTTAGGATTATTTTCAGCAAAATTAATTTTCGACGGACTTTCTGCTAAGAAATTATTAAGACTAGTGGCTGTTTGCGCCGAGACTAAAAGCGCCATGCCAGAATTTTCCATATTGGAGCTGATTTTGGCGAACTCAAAGAAACCAAAAGTAAAGACAACAACCATCACAAAGGGTGCCACCAAAGACAGGTAGTTCCGTTTATTTGGCTTGAAATATTTAAGCAGCAACGAATTGCCTACCACCGAAATAGAACTCATTGCCATCGCCAGTCCGGCTAATTCCGGCTTTAAAACCAAACCGTAAGCGGTAAAGATACGCGCTGCAATCGGAATACCAATAACATTATAAAACAAAGCGAAGAACATATTCTGTTTGATCTTGGCCATTGTTTCCTTAGACAACTGAAAGGCGGTCACAACATCATTTAAGTCATTTCTCATAATAACGATGCCGCCTGTTTCCATGGCCACATCCGTGCCGGACCCCATAGCAATTCCTAAATCAGCTTGAGCTAGAGCCGGAGCATCATTAATACCATCACCAACCATAGCTACTTTTTTATTGGCTTGCTGCAATTTTTTAACTTCATTCGCTTTTTCTTCAGGTAACACCTCGGCTAAAACGTGGTCAATACCGACTGAGGCGGCAATGGCCCTGGCCGTACGTTCGTTGTCACCGGTAATCATATAAACAGTAATGCCTAGTTTTTTTAATTTAGACACCGCCGCAGCGGAACTCGGCTTAACGGTATCGGCCACCGCTACTGACCCTAATATTTTTTCCGAAGTCGCCAGTAACATAGCCGTTTTACCCTGCTCTTCTAACTTAGTTAATTTGCGATTTACTTTATCAATTGAGTGTCCTAAAACATCCGTCATTAACCTTCGGTTGCCAAAATAATATTCAATATCATTAATTATTCCTTTAACTCCATGACCGGCGATAGCGGAGAAGTTTTTAACTTCACTCAGTGCCACCGATTCTTCATTGGCGTAAGAATAAATAGCTTCCGCTAGCGGGTGCTCTGATTGTTTTTCTAAACTAGCAGCGACCATCAAAATTTCATCTTCATCAAGATTATCAAAAGTAATAATGTCGGTAACTTCCGGCTTACCTTTAGTGAGAGTCCCCGTCTTATCAAAAATAACCGTATCAATGTGACAAGCCGCTTCTAGCGGTTCACCGCCTTTAACTAAGATGCCATACTCCGCCCCTTTACCGGTGCCCACCATTAAAGATGTCGGTGTGGCTAAACCTAAAGCGCAGGGACAAGCAATCACAATTACAGCCGTAAAAGCCATCAAAGCGAAAGATAAAGTCGCACCTAAAAAGAAATACCAAACTACAAAAGTAATAATAGCTAGACTAATTACCGTGGGGACAAAGACCGCAGAAATTTTATCGGCGAAACCTTGAATCGGCGCCTTAGAACCCTGAGCGTCCTCAATCAAGCGAATAATCTGAGCCAAGGCTGTTTCATTGCCAATTTTATTAACTACAAATTCAAAGCTCCCGGTCTTATTAACGGTGGCACCAATAACATTATCACCTTCCTTTTTTTCAACCGGCAAACTCTCGCCGGTAATCATCGATTCATCAATGGCGGATGTTCCTTTAACAATTTGACCATCAACTGGAATTTTTTCACCCGGACGAACAATAACAATATCACCGCGAACCACCTCTTCAATCGCAATATCCGAAGTAACTCCGTTTCTTATCACCCGCGCCGTCTTAGCCTGCAGGCCCATTAATTTTTTAATAGCATCACCGGTTTTACTTTTAGTTCTAATTTCTAACCACTTCCCCAAAATTACAAAAGTAATTAAATAGGCGGCGGTTTCAAAATATAGTTCCGGAATTTTACCGCCAAGACCAATAATTGACCGCGTCTTAATAAAGTAGCTGACAAAATTAACCAAGCTATAAATAAAAGCCGTGGAAGTACCAATAGCAATCAGACTATCCATGTTAAAGGTCTTCATTTTAAGCGAGGCCCACATCCCTTGATAAAACCTGGCCCCAATAATGAATTGAATCGGTAGGGTTAAGATAAGCGAAGTAATGCCGACATAGGGCAGAAGGGCTTCCTTGCCCGGAATAGCGAAGAAATCAAGTAACATAAAATACAGCATCGGCAAGCTTAGGGCAAAACTAAGCCAAAAACTTTTAGCATAGTTTTTAGTTTCCTGTTCACGTTTACGTCTTTCATAATCAGCATCTTTAGCATCAACCATTTCTGCTTTATACCCGGCCTTAGAAACGGCTTCAATTAATTTTTGAGAGTTAACTTGAGACTCATCGTAAATAATATTAGCTTTTTCAGCGGCAAAATTAACGCTAGCTGAGCTGACTCCAGGCACTTTCTTAAGCGAGCGCTCAATAATATTGGCGCAAGATGAACAATGCATCCCAAAAAGAGATAGATTAACTCTTTGATTTGAATTCTGGTTCAAGGGTTTTACTGCCGTTACTTCCGGTTGAAAAGTTGTTTGAGAAATCTGAGATTTATTTATAGTGCTCCCAATCTGATTAACTATTCGTTCAATATCAGGATGATTTTCCGGAATAATAAATTCCGCTGTCGTTTTAGTTTCCAGTCTAACTTTTAAAGGTTCGGCACTTTTAGAAATTGTGATTTTATTGGACTCGCCCACAATTTCGGCTTCGTAACCGGATTTTTTTATTGAATCAATTATATCAGCCGGACTGTTTTTTGAATCATCAAGCATTAACTGGCCAGCGCCCGTCTTAAAATCAACCTCAAGCTCGCTCACGCCGGGAAGGTCGGCTAAATCTTCCTTAATAATCATCTCACAAGATGCGCAATGCATCCCCTTTATTTTAAGTAATATTTTGCTAATCATATTTATTTAACTATTTTATAAGAAGTGCCTTCAAAGCTGTTTTGTAAAGTTTCTTGGCTGATTTCGATTTCACTTTCAATTTTCGCCTCACCACTCATTAGATTAATATCCACATTTTTTACTCCCGGAACTTTCAAAAGTCTTTTGGAGGCTAATTTAACACAAGCTTCACAAGTTAAACCAGTTAATTTTAAATTTATATTATTCATATTATTCATATTATTAATAATTATTCAACTTTTATAGTTCCATGGGGGACATTCATGGCGCAGGTAATTAGATAGCTGCCTGGAGTTTGCGGAGTAAATTCCATCACAATTGTTTTCCCCGCCTCAAAGCGCTGAACATTTTGATAGAGACTCTGGATTTGAATTGTTCCCATACAACCCGCTCCGTCCTCTTTAGCCGCAATCTCGAAACGCACTGGCTGACCGGCTTTTACGGTAAAACTATTTGGTTGAAGATCACCGGCCACAGTATAAGACGCTTTAATAAGCTGCACATTGTCGGAAACCACAGCTTTTGTATCGGTCGTATTTGGTACAATTTTGGCGCCGCCACCACAAGAGCCGCTACCACCACCGCAACCGCAGCCACCGCCATTACCTGTACTAGCAACTGCCGCCCTAACACCACAAGAGCCGCTACCGCGACTAAGCGTCGGAGCGACCGTAGAGTTATCGCTAACACTAGGGCCAGAAGCATTATCATCATAAACATTAAAAACGCCGGTATACATTCCCATTGAACAAGAAAAAGATAGTTTACCGACTGAGTCCGGGATAAATTCAATTATATTTTCACCAGCGACTAAATTTTTAGAAATATTTAACGCCGGCATCATAATTGAGCTGGCACAAGAATAAGGCTCCTTAGCGTCAATTACCCATTTAACTGGCACTCCTTTTTTAATCGAAAAACTATTAGGTGTGTAGCCGTTACCGGTTTCTGCCATATGGACTACCTGAACGCCGTTTTCTAAAGTCACATTAGGATCACTAACTGTATTTTCTGAACTGGTATTATTAGCGCCAAAACTTTCTAAACTTAAACTAGCTAAGGTATAGCCATTATTTAAATTAAACAAAGCAAAGAAAATTACGGCTACACCCGCCACCTGAAAAAATCTTTCTTTAAATTTACCTTTTACTAAAGAAGTTAGGCCGCCAATACTAAGCAATCCGGGGGCGGTGCCTAAAGCAAATAAACCCATAACTAAAGCCCCGGACCAAAAATTTCCGGTACTCACCGCGTAAAGCTGCATCGCCTGGGTAAAACCGCAAGGCAAGAAAAAAGTTAAACCACCGATTATCATCGCTTGTGTATGACTATAGGTTTCTTTCTTCTGACCAAAACCCAAAGCCTTAGCGATTCCCTTAGGTAAAGTGAATTTAAAGTTATTCAAACGGGGAAAAATATTAATTAACTGTAAGCCCATAATTAACATCACGACCCCGATAATTAAAGTCAAAATTCCATTCGCTAGCGTTGAAAAGCGGAAGATAGTGCCTAAAGCACCTAATAATCCACCAAGAAAAGCGTAAGACAAAATTCTTCCCGCCACGAAGTATAGGTGGGGTATAAATTTTTGAGCCGAGGTAGATTCCGGATGAGCTTCAGCAAATTTAGTAGACAGCCCCAAAGACAAACCGCCAACTAAAGCCATACAAGTTGAGAAGCCTGCCACCAGCCCAATAACAACCACTAAGCCAAAGCTAGGACTACTCATATCTGAGCCTACGTTAATATTCGTTAGACCCAAAGCTTTAAGAATTAACAAGAGACCAATCACTATTAAAAAAGCGATGCCTAAATTAACGTATTCTGTTTTGTTACTAGTAATAAAAGGCAGCTTACCAGTCTGACCTATTTCATAACCGGCATCTACTACCGCTTTTTTTAGCAGGTTTAAATCTGGAGAGTTGCCGTCATAATGAATTACAGCCTCATTATTTTTATGGCTAACGTCAACATTTTTAACTCGAGGAATTTCTCTGAGATTTTCTTCAATCAGTAGTTCGCAAGAACGACAATGCATACCTTTAATAGGTAGCGTGATACATTTATTATTTTGAGACATAAAAAATTATTATTAATTTAAACAAGAAAAAATAGACAGGTTAACTGTTTAACAATAATTAATTATATACGAAGAATAGTTGATTTAAGCACAGCTAACTCAGGAGGCGGTATTAGCGGATTAAGATAAATAATTGATTTTGAAACTAAGGTTAACGAAGCTTTTTCCTTAAAAAAATCACCAAGAAAAGATTGACCAATCTTTGATGATTTAGATATATTTAAGACACTAAGATGTCCGTCATTTAGACAGCAAGAAGAGGCGGTGCCATGATGCAAAGACCCGGGCAGCGTTAGCAGTTCGGTTGAACCACTAGATTGAATAGACTGATTACCCTCACAGCCGTCAGCGTCAACTAGAAAGTTGTTAGCGCTGGGTGCTGTTTTAGTTTGATTAAACTCCAAACTTATCAGACTATTAAAACAAAAGCCGCTGGCCATAAAAAAGACCGCGCTCACAATTAGAAGAGAAATAATTTTAATAGAATATTTTTTCATGGGGAGACGCTATTCTAATTTTAATTAATTTTTCTAAAAACTTGCTCTAACTCTTTAATCGCTTTCTCTTTGCCGTTAGAATTTATAGCGTTTACCACGCAGTGGCTGATATGATTAACCAGCAGAACTTCTTCGGCTTTTTTAATGGCGCTTCTAACGGCGGCGGTTTGCTGCAAAATATCAATGCAATAAACGCCGTTATCCACCATATCGATTATTTTTTTAAGATGGCCACTGGCGATTTTTAAACGCCTTGAAACATCTTGCTTTGGAGAAATTTGTTCTTTTTTCATAATCTTTATTATACCATACCCTTAGGGGGAGGTATAGGAACATTTTACTCCTTTAATATTTAAGAGTCAATTATTCTTTCCAGACATGGCTTGGTCGGCGCAGTTTGTATTCCCTGACGGCTTCACCAAGAACCGTATTTCCGTGGCAGCCTTTATAGGCTCCCACTAAATTAGCCAGATCCTGTCTTTTTAAACCAGGATCAACCTTTCTTAACATCACGTCAAAAATTTGATAAGGGTCACCATTTAACAAATCATCCACGGAATTAACGCCCACCTTAGCTAAACGAGAGGCTGTTTGAAGATTTATATTAGGCAAATCGGTTAGACGTTCAGGGGCTCTATATGGTTGAGATAATAACATATTTTTGTCATTTAATTTAACACTAGATAATTATAACGGAATAAGCGCCAAAATAAAAGACAGGTCTTACCTGTCTTTGATTTTTATCGAGATTTTTTGAAGCTTGGTCGACTCTTAGACTTAAAGGGTCGAGCCGGACGACTGTCACCAGTTTTCTTCCCCGCATAGCTAGGTTTAGCTGAAGAATGAGAAGTCCAGGTATCTGAGGTTTTTTTAGGTCGAGGATTCATGCCTTCATAAGTTGAGCTAGTGCTAGACTTATAAGAAGATGGTCCGGAATATGGTTTGCCAGAAGCCGGGCGCCCTGAATGATAGGAAGAGGCTCGGTTAGCATCATTTGAGAAAGGTTTTTTGTCGCCGTAAGCTCTGGGCTTTGAGCCTTCATAAGCTGAAGTTCCCTGACCAGCATAAGCTGGCTTGCCAAAGGTTCTAGGTTTGGCGCCATAAGGAGCGGTTCTCTTTTCAGCGTAAGCGGGTTTACCAAAGGTTCTAGGCTTAGTACCTTCGTAAGCCGGACGACTAGCACTTGAACGTTTAACTGGAGTGTCTTCAACGAATTTAAAGGTATCAAAATCTGGTTTATTATTAAATTTCGGTAAATGATTAAGTCTCTTATCGCGGTCAAAATTATCTTTGTCGCCAAATTTAGAATATTTCTTTGGACCATCATTAAAATTTTTCGACTCTTGTGGTGCCTTATCGAATTTTCGATAGGGCGCTCGAGAAGCCGGTGCCATTTGAGTTGGGGTGCTAGTTAAACTTGGGGTATATTTCTCTGAAGCCGTGGCCGGGAAACTTGATCGTTTGCCCTGCTCGTAACCCGGTCTAGAAGTAAATCTAGAAGTCGGACGAGAATCAAATCTTTTACCATTTGACGGACGGGACGGCTTAGAGCGCGAGTTAAAACTTTGGGGTTCAGCAAATTTAGTCAGAGCAATCGGTTGATTAATAATTCGTTCAATATCACGAATATCTTTGGCTTGATCAGGAGTGGCAAAAGAAATTGCTTTACCAGATTTACCAGCGCGACCAGTGCGGCCGATGCGATGGACATAATCGGATAATTTATCCGGTAGATTATAATTAATCACTAATTCAATGCCGTTTACATCAAGTCCGCGAGCCGCAATATCGGTGGCCACTAAAACACGGGCCTTACCTGATTTAAAATCATCCAAAGCTTTACGACGGTTACGTAAGGATAAATTAGAGTGAATCTCTTCAGCGGTATGGCCAAAATTTCTAATGGCCTCGGTCAAACCAGAAACGCTGTGTTTAGTTCTAACAAAAATTAAAACTGAACCTTTATATTCATTTAAAACTCTTTCTAAATGTTTAATTCGGTCATCTTTATGCATGATATACATTTCTTGATCAACTTTCTCAGCCGTCGTGCCCGATGGTGCCGCTTCAATACTAACCGGCAGTTTCATGTGGTTAGTTGTGAGCTTAACAATTGATAAAGGCATAGTAGCGGAAAATAACATCGTCTGTCTGTCGGTCGGCATTTTTGATAAGATTTCTTCAACTTGAGGCGCGAAGCCTAAGTCAAACATCATATCCGCTTCATCTAAAACCAAAACTTTAATGTCGTTTAAAGTTAAAATCTTGCGCTTTAAAAAATCAATTAAACGGCCCGGAGTCGCAATAATAATATGAGGATTTTTGCGCAGAGCGTAAAGCTGACGTTCTTGAGCTTCGCCACCAATAAAAGCCGCTGTTTTTAGTCCTAAAGAAGTGCCTAACTTTTTTAAATTATCTTCCACCTGTAAGGCCAATTCTCTAGTCGGTAACAGAATTAGACCGCGTCCGCCGATAACGCCTAAGCGTTGCAACATCGGAATTCCAAAAGCAAAAGTCTTACCCGTTCCCGTCTGGGCAATACCGATTAAATCCTGACCACTTAACCCAATCGGGATGGTCTTTTCTTGAATAGGGGTTGGAGTTGTAAAACCCAACTTCTTAATTGATGCTAAAATAGTGTCTTTAATTCCCAACTCATCAAATCCGGAATCCACTGTTTGTTTGATATCTATCATAAAAAAAATAAGTGACCCGATTCCATTTTCGGCCACTTAAATAATGACAAATGCTCGGATCTTTAATAACCAATCAATGTTAGCACAAAAAAGAAAAGACGTCAACCACAAACACCCTTGACTTAAGGCTGATTATATTGTAAGACTATGGTATCAAAATGGAACTTTAAAAATTAATCAAACCCTTTAAAATATTAAAATCATGAACGGAAAAGTAGCTTACGACATTTTTCGCTTATTTGATATGAGCGAAAAAAATGAGGGACAAATCATGGATATTATGATCAAATCTCAGTATGCTAAAGAGGCTTGTGCCCTGGGCATTACCCTGCTTAAAGCAGAAAACAACATTTTTAACATCATGAAGAAAACCGGTTATTATAAAGATGTTTGTCAGGCCGGTCTCAAGACTTTAAAAATGGGCGAAAAAACGGAAAATCAAATCCTAGCGATTACTAATCGAGTTAAAGAAGATGATCGCGAAGAAACGATAAAAAAATTATGCATTCCCTATCTTAAGTTAGAGAAGAAAAAGGAATATCAAATTTTAAACCTGCTTCAAAAAACAAATTATGATTATACTCTACGCGAAGCTCTTATCACGGCTCTAAAGTTGGAAAGCAAGACCGACGAACAATTATTGTCAATTATGGAAATCAGCAATTTTCAGGAAAATGTTTGTGCCGCTGGGATTAAATATTTTAAAGAAGAAGAGCATGTCTTAACTTTAATGGAAAGGCCAAAAACCCCTGATTTTGTCATTGAAGCTGGTGCCCCAAATCTTAAATGGGAAGGAAAAACCGATGAGCAAATTTTAGAAAGCCTTAGAAGAGCTCACTATCAATCGGCTGTTTGCGCCGCCGGGATTGTTTTTCTGCGAGATGAATATAGCATTATCACTGTTATGAAAAATTATGGATTTTACAGCGATGTTTGTGATATTGGCATCCCCCTTCTAAATTTGGGTCAAAAAACTGATGATATGCTATTAAATATCATGGAAAGAATGGATTACAATTGGAACATCTGCCAACCATGCATAAAGCTCCTTAATTTTGAGGAAAAAACTGAAAGTCAAATTTTTGGTATTATCGAGCGAACGGCTTACGATAAGTATGTAGCCATGGCCGGTATTGTTTTTTTGAAATCAAATATATACCACGTCTACAAAATTATACAGCAATGTAATTATCAGGTCGGCGTTTGCATTGCTGGCCTTAAATTGCTAAGTGAAACAATGATTCTCCAGACTTTAGAAGATTCTAAATTCGATCCCGATATCTGCGCTGAAGGTATTAACTTTATCACCAGAGAAGACAATATTTTTTTCATCATGGAAAAAGCTAGATACGCCTCCAGGGTCTGCGAGAATGGATTAAAGGCTTTAAAAAATCTTAAAGCTAAAAAATAAAGGATGTCTATTCAAGCTCCGGTTTTGCCTCAAGCAAAGCTGGGGCTTTTTTTATTTTTTAATTAGGGGTTGTCAAGGATAATTTCAATTGCTATGATATATTTTTCTAACAAATACTTACAAAAACGCTATGGGTAAAATTATTATTCTCTATGGTCTACCGGCTGCCGGTAAAACCACGCAGGCTAAAATGATTGCGGAAAAATATGGTCTGTATCATTTTGCTATGGGTGAGAAATTACGCGAACAAATTGCCTCCGGTTCCGAGCTTGGACAAAAGATTAAAAGTACGGTTGATTCTGGCTTGCTTGTTTCCGATGAATTAATTTTGGAAGTCTTGCGTGATGTTAAAAACCAGGCCATTGCCACCGGTATTATTTTTGACGGCTTTCCCAGAATTGTTGACCAGGCTATTTTGCTCGACCAAATGCTGGCCGAGGTTGATTTAGAGGTGAGCGCCTTATGTCTACTTAAAATTAGTAGCGAGGCCGTTGACCGTCGCATCAGCGATCGGATTGCCTTAGAAAATCGTGGCGATGACAAAGACAAAAGTGTGGTCGAAAACCGCATGAATGTCTTTCTCAAAGAATCCATCCCCTTGTCCTCCCACTACCGGGATAAAAATAAATTTTATGAACTTGACGGCGAAGAGCCGATTGAAAATATCTTCCAAAAGCTTTGCGAGATAATTGAAAAATAAAAAAGACTCGGCGAGATGCCGAGTTTTTTATTTAGCTAACCGCCCCTTCTCCGGCGACATAGCCGGTGCTCCAACAAATTTGTAAATTGTAACCACCGCTCGGTCCGTCCAAATCTAAGACCTCGCCGGCTAAAAATAAATTATCAATAATTTTTGATTGCATATTTTTAGGGTTAACCTCACTTAAAGTTAGACCACCCGCAGTTACCATGGCCTTGTCATAACCGCCCACTGATTGAATTTTTAAATTAAAACTCTTTAAGAAATTGATCAAAGCTTTCCGCTCTTCCCGGTTAATCACGCTGGCTGTTTTATCAGCACTGATATTTAAAATGTCACAAAGTAAATATTGCAACTTAGACGGCACTAAGCCGTCTAAACTATTTCTAAATAATTTAGTGCCGTGGCGCGTAAAAATATCACGCAAGTGTTCATCTAATTCTTCTGGTTTATAATCCGGCAAAAAATCTATTTTCAAATTAAGTTTCTCAGTGCCTTTAATATACCGGCTTAAATTATGAGCCGCCGGACCGCTTACGCCACTAGCGGTAAAAATAATATCCCCGGTAACGCTTTGGATTTTTTTATCGCCTTCATACAAGTTAAGAACTACGCCCTCTAAACTAAGGCCCTCCAATTTTTTGACCGAATTTTCTTTAACGATAATCGGTGATAGAACTGGTCGCAGAGTCACAATTTTGTGTCCCAATTTTTTTAGCCACACATAAGCATCGCCGGTTGAACCAGTGCCAGGATAAGTGGCGCCGCCGGTCGCGATGATATAATTTTTAGCAATAATTTCTTCGCCGCTATTTAAAATAATTTTTTCAATCTGATTACCTTGGCTGACAATCTGTCGAACCACCGATTCGGTTATAAGCCTGCCACCATTACTTTTAAAAGCACTTATTAAACTATTTAAAACTTCACTGGCCCGATCGCTCTCTGGAAATATCTGATTTACTTTTTCTAGTTTGGTAAAAACTCCGTGATTATTAAAAAAATCAATTACTTCCTGAGCGCCAAATTTGCTTAAAGCGGAAATCAAGAACTTGCCATTGGGTCCATATTTGGCGGCCATTTCTTTGGGATCAAAAATAGCGTTAGTAATATTACAACGGCCACCGCCAGTAGTCAGCAGTTTAAGTCCGGGACGTTTATTTTTTTCAATCAGTAAAACTTTAGAGCCTAATTCTCCGGCTCTAATCCCCGCCATTAGTCCGGCTGGGCCGGCGCCAATAATTGAAATGTCGTAAGTCATTTATTTAGTATATAGCAAAACCCCGCTTTAGAGTAGCGGGGAATTTATTTTAGATTGATTCGAAGAAAGTTCTGGCCAAAACTTCTTGCTGTTGCGTCCGCGATAGTTTAACAAAATGTACTGCGTAGCCAGAGACCCGAATCGTCAGTTGCGGATATTTTTCCGGGTGATCCATGGCATCTTTTAAAGTCTCTTTGTTAAAAACGTTCACGTTTAAATGATGAGCGCCTTTAGCAAAATAACCAGATAGTAGTGAGGTTAAATTATTTACTTGTTCTTCTAAATTAGAGCCTAAGGTGCTTGGGGTAATACTAAAAGTATTAGAAATGCCATCCTGGGCATTCTTATATTCTAATTTGGCCACCGAGTTTAAAGAAGCAATTGCGCCTTTGGTATCGCGACCGTGCATTGGATTAGCCCCCGGAGCAAAAGGCGCGCCAGCTTCTCGACCGTCAGGCGTGGCGCCAGTTTTCTGACCATAAACCACATTTGAAGTAATGGTTAGAATTGATAAAGTCGGTTTAGCACCGCGATAAATATGATGTTTGGAAAGCTCAGCGTTAAAATCGTTAACTAATTTAATGGCGATATCATCAACTCTTTTATCATTATTGCCATATTTAGGATAGTCGCCATTAATTTCAAAAGCTGTAGTTATGCCCTCTTCATTTCTCAGTGGCACCACTTTAGCGTATTTAATCGCTGACAAAGAATCGGCGGCTACCGATAAGCCAGCTAAACCGTAGGCAACTAGGCGATCAACGTTGCTGTCGACTAAAGACATCTGAGCCCGTTCGTAATAATATTTGTCATGCATAAAATGGATGACATTCATCGTTTTGATATATTCGCTAGCCAAAAAGGAAAGGCTCTTTTTAAATTCTTTAAGCACCTGCTTGTAGTCCAGCGTCTTACCACTTAGAGGACTAATACTATCAATTATTTTCAGACCGCTCATTTCATCTTTTCCTTCGTTAAGAGAAAGCAATAAGGCTTTAACTAAATTACATCGAGCGCCAAAATATTGCATTTGTTGGCCAATGGCTAATTTGGAAACACAGCAAGAAATTCCGTAATCATCGTGACCACTAGTTTCTCTCATTAAATCATCGTTTTCATATTGGATCGAAGACGTCTTAATGGAAACTTCCGCGCAGAATTTTTTAAAATTATCTGGCAAATCTTTAGACCATAAAACCGTCAAATTCGGTTCTGGCGAGGGGCCAATATTAAACAGGGTCTGCAGGAAACGATAGGAAGTTTTAGTAACTTTACTTTTACCATTTTCAAACATGCCGCCGATTGACTCGGTTAGCCACACGGGGTCACCGGCAAAAAGCTGATTATATTCATTTGGTCTTAAATGTCTGACTAATCTAAGTTTAATAATGAACTGATCAATTAATTCTTGAGCCTCCTCTTCACTGATTAAGCCTTCGGACAAATCGTGCTCTAAATAAATATCAAAGAAAGAGCTGACATTCCCTAGGCTCATTGCCGCTCCATCTTGTTCTTTTAAGGCCGCTAGATAAGCAAAATAAGTCCACTGAATCGCTTCTCGGGCATTTTTAGCAGGCGTCGAAATATCAAAACCATAAGCCGCTGCCATTTCTTTCATGGCTTCCAAGGCTTTAATTTGTTCGCTAATCTCTTCACGCAAACGAATAACTTCCTCGGTCATTTCCGAGGGGTCAAGTTTATTTTTATCTCCTTTTTTAGTTTCAATAATATAATCCACTCCGTAAAGAGCTACGCGGCGGTAATCACCGATAATCCGGCCACGGGCGTAAGCGTCTGGTAAACCGGTTAAAATACCGGTTTTGCGAAGCAGTCGCATTTTGTCAGTGTAAGCATCAAAGACGCCTTCATTATGTGTTTTACGATATTTGGAAAATATTTCTGAAACCGTCTTATCAAGAGTAACGCCATTTTCTTCACAAGCTTTTTCAATCGAACGCAAACCGCCAAAAGGCTTAATAGCACGCTTAAGCGGTTCATCGGTTTGCAAACCAAAAATTATCTCTAGTGATTTATCAATATAGCCTGGTTTGTGACTCGTAATACTAGAAACCAAGCGATTATCAATTTTTAAAACTCCACCCCGTCTTGTTTCTTGTTTTAGCAGGTATTCGCATTCACCCCATAACCTTTGAGTTTTTTTAGAAGGACCAAACAAGAAAGAGGCGTCTCCTTGATAAGGGGTGATGTTTTTTAGAACAAACGACCTGACATCTAATTTATTTAAATGAGCAAACTGAGGCTCACCCGCTAACTTACAATCAGTGGTTTTTTTGTGTTTAAGCGTGGTTTTTTTAATAACTTTTTTCATATAGGCAACCTAAAATATTAGTTTTATCACTAATATTTTATTTCTTATTTATTATTCAATGACAATGCGAGCATCTAAAACTTTAGCTCCTTTACCGGCCTCCAGCACGAATAAAGGATTAATATCCATCTCTTTAATTTCCGGAAAATCTGACAATAATTTAGCTAAACGTAAGACGCATTCGACAATCGCTTCCTTGTCAGACGCCTTAGCACCTCTAGCACCCTCCAAAATATTCTTCGATTTTAAGCCACCAATCATTTTAAAAACATCAGCGCGACTTAAGGGATTTAAACCGAAAATTACATCTTTAATAATTTCCACATAAACGCCCCCGAGACCTAACATGATAGCGTCGCCCAGACTAGGATCTTGGACGCTACCCAAAATTAATTCCACACCGGGATCTAAAATCATTTCTACCATTAGCACTCCTTCTAATTTCGCCTCGGGACGATTAACCGCCACGCGCGCCATCATTTCTTCAAATTTAACACCAGCTTCTTCTGGGGCGACATGCAGCATAATTCCACCCGCATCGCTTTTATGTAGAATCTCTGGAGAAACAATTTTAAGCACCATAGTTTTACCAATCTCCTGGGCAATTTTTTCAGCTTCTTCTTTGCTGCGTGCCAAACGACTAACTAAGACTGGCAGACGATAGGCTTCTAGAATGGCCAGGGCTGAGGCTTCTGGAAAAGAATGAACGCCACTGGCTTTAGCCTGTGCAAATATTTTAGACACCGCTTCACGATCAACATCATTAAATTCTGTCACTGGTTCAATTTCCGACTGCGTGTCTTGATAAAATTTTTCTAAAACACTTAGTGATTTAATAGCTGATTCCGGATAAGAATAAGCGGCGATTCGATTACTATTTAAAACTGCCAGCCCTGGAGCAACTAATTCTTGCCCCATAAAAGCAGCCGTTATCGGTTTACTGTATTTATCGCGAGCCGCAATTATTACTTTAGCCGTGGCCTCAATTTCGGTCATTGATTGTGGAGTTAAAATTACCACTAAAGCGTCAACATTTTTATCAACCATCACTGCTTCAATTGCCGCTGAAAAACGATCAGCCTTAGCATCACCTAAAACATCAATTGGATTATGAATATTAGCTTCAGCCGGTAAAACTGCTGCTAAAGCCTTTTTAGTTGACTCTTCTAAGGTAGCCACAGACAAGCCAGCTAAAACGGTCGCATCAATAGCTAAAACTCCTGGACCGCCAGCATTAGTAACAATGGCTAAGCGGGCCGCACTCTTAACTTTATTTGTGCTAAACACTTTAATATAATCAAACAGTTCCTCAGCGGTGTTGGCTCGGATGATGCCACTTTGACGAAACAAAGCAGCATAAGCAGCGTCATTACCGGCTAAAGCTCCAGTGTGTGAAGCGCTAGCCCCGGCCCCGGCTGAAGTTTTACCAGATTTTAAAACGACTACTGGCGTTGGTTTAGAAGCATGGCTCATCTCCTTTATTTTAGCCATCAGCTTTTTAGGCTCCGCTAGTTGCTCGGCATACATCGCCACCACGTCAGTATCTTCGTCCTTTTCTAAATAATGTAAAATATCAGTTTCATCTAACACCGCCTTATTACCCACGCTAATAAATTTAGAAAAACCAATCCCCATACTAGTGGCACAATCTAAGATAGCGGTGCACAGCGCGCCGCTTTGAGAAATAAAAGCCACATTACCGGCCGCTGGTGTAAAGGCCGCAAATGAAGCATTTAATTTTAAAGAGGGATTAATAATACCTAAACAATTAGGACCAATTAAGGCGATGTCATATTTAAGACAAATCTCTTTAATAGAATTTTCTAAATCAATCTGACCCGCTTCTTTAAAACCGGCAGAGATAATAATTGCCCCTTTAATGCCCAAAGAACCACCCTCCTCTAAAACCATCGGCACAATAGCGGCTGGCACCACAATCACCATTAAATCAACCGGGGCCGCAATCGCCGTTAAAGATGGATAACATTTTAAGCCACAAAGCTCTTCCGCTTTAGGATTAACCGGGTAGACTAAGCCGGAAAAACCTTGGGCTAAATTTTTAACAATGTCATTTCCCACGCTGCCAATTTTAGTGGAAGCGCCAACAATCGCCACCGAATTTGGCTTAAAAACAAAATCTAGATTAGGCATAATAAACTTTTTTAATATATTATTTTTTATAAGCAAAAATGATTACTGTCTAAATGTTAGCCACTCCTACAGTATACCGCGTAATTGTCCAAGAGGCACTAGGCGAGCCTAAGCTTTAATTATTTCCTCAGGTAAATATTTTTTTAAAATTTGAACGGCTAAGTTAACATCGGCAGCGCTAGCTGGTTTAACGTCCGTTAAGCGATACTCTAAACCTAGCTCTTTATACTTATGAACGCCTAAATTATGATAAGGCAGAATTTCTAAACGCTTTAAATATTTAAACTGACTTAAATATTTAGCCATCGCTTCCAGGGACTCAGCTTGGTCAGTCCAACCGGGAACCAAAACGTATCTAATCCAAAAAGGTTTTTGACTCTGTTCACGGAATTCAATCATTTTTAAAACCGTTTCGTTACCCTGCCCGGTTAATTTCTGACACCAAGCCGAGTCAAAATGTTTCAAATCAATCAAGACTAGATCAGTCAGACTTAAAAGTTCTTTGGTGCTGGTAGTCAAAATCGTGCCATTAGTATCTAAAGCGGTGTGAAAATTTTTCTTTTTAGCTTCAGTAAATAATTCTATGAGCTCCACCGCCTGCAAAGTCGGTTCTCCGCCAGAAACAGTCAGCCCACCGCCGCCGGTAAAATAAGGCGCTTGTTCTAGAAGCAACTGGATTATTTCTAAAGAGCTAACTTCTCGACCACCGACTAAACTGATAGTGTCCGGGTTATGACAATAAGCACAAGCTAAGTTGCAACCCTGCAAAAAAATCACCAAGCGGATGCCTGGCCCCTCATGAGTTCCGAAGGTTTCAATGGAGTGAATTTTCATTTTAAATAATGCTTAGCCAGCAAAAAGAGGCTAAGGGCCCCTTTTTTGTTCGCTGCTATTATAGCAATAATCTTTTAGCTCGGCAAGAACCGAAAAAAACGGAATATGCCACCAGAACCGACCATTGACAATATTTTTATTAAGTGTTAGACTTAGAAAACTAAATCTTGGATTTTTTCTTTAACAAAGTTATAATAATATTAATAACAAAAATTAATTATTATGGAAATAATCAAAAGTTCAGAAAATCTCGAATTTGTTTTTGAGAAATTAAAAAGTCTCAAATTCACGGGCGGCAAATTTCTGTCGCCAACTAAAGACAATGCCTTATATCTTTTGCTTCTCTATGACTTAAAGGATATTGTAATACCCGCCAAAGAGGGTCTAACCTTTAACGAAAAAAGATTAATTGAAATACTGGAAGCGGATTTTATCCACAAGGTAAGAGTGGGAAAGGCTGCTCAATATCTCAATTTCAAAGAAACTCTGGCCGAACCAGAGTATCTTGAACAATTTCGAGCAACGATGAGTTAATTAACTATACTCGCACTGCGCGAATCTGGCCCCTAAAGCTTCAATGGCTTCAGGGGTCATTTTTATTTTATCAATAATTTTTAAATCTCCTTTAAGCGTATACCAATTTAGATTTTCATCCAGAACCTTCATTGATTTCTCGGAACATTCTAAAGCGTAAATATAGCCCGAGCCTTTACCGATATAAAGATTCTCCAAACTGGTACTAAAATATATATTAGTATCTTTACCAGCAAAAATACTCTGACCAACGGGTAAGTTTTCTGGCGAAACATGAAAACCGATGGCCGTTTTATAACCTTTTGACTCCCGAAATTCGACAATTTTTTTCACATGCTCCAGCGAAAATTCTTCGCGCAGACTGCGGTCTCTTAATTCTTCGGGCAACAAAGCCAGTAGCTTAACTTTTTCCGCTTCATCATCGAGTGGTTTATCACCTGATTCCGGGTTAATCCCTGCGATATTTTCTTTTTTTGATTTAGCACTAATGATAGTGTTAAAAATTTCAATTCCCATATAATTTAGTTATATCTAAATTCTAACCTAATTAGTAAAAAATTTAAAGGGTCTTCATTTAGAAGACCCTTCTTTTCAAAAGATGTTAGTTAATATAACCTTACGGTTATTTACCAAAAATGTTTGCTCCTTTTTGGCGCCAATTATCTGGCGCCCCAGGGGGCTTTCGGTGCTACAAGTGTCCGCATACCCACCAATGCCCTCAACGCGCATAACTTTTTTCCCGTTGTTTTCGAACGAAAATTCCACCAAGCTACCGATTTGAACAAAATCACTGTGTACCGGATTTGGCACCGGTTCACATTCTTTTAGAACCATTTTTGCCTGCCTTAGGGTGGTCTGTAATTGCGCTTCAAGATCTAGCTCTGGTTTTGACTTGTCGCCTTCAACCAGCTTTTCCCGGCTTTCACGTTGTAAGGTTTGAAGCTCCTTTTCTAACTCCTGAACCTTTTTTTTAATGATTTGAAAAAAATCGATAGAAACTTTCTTTTTCATGGGCCCCTCCTCTCTCTTTTTTGTTAATTTAACTTCTCTTTTTGAACTACTATAATATAATAATAAAGAGATTTTGTCAATAGACAAGAATTATTGAGACTTTTTACTCAAAAGTTGGCCACTTTTATCAATTAAAAGTTTCATGAGCCAGCCTAAACCGACAAAAACTAATAGATATAGAGCAAGAGCCAGCCAGGCTGGCAAATATTTAAAGAGAAAATCGTAACGATACATTAGTGGCCAGTGAAACATATAAATTTCATAGGAAAAGAAACCCAACCAGTAAAAAGCTTTAATCTCCACGCGCTTGATTAAGAATAAAGCTAAAATAGCTAAACAAGTAATAATGCTAATAGTTTCTTCAATAATTGGCTTCTCACCTACCCCCGAATTTTTGGCAAAATATAAAATAACGGCTAGCAGTAATAAACTGGAAACGGCTCTAAGTAAAATAGCCTGATATTTTTTAGTAATTTTTATTCGGCTAAAAAACTCTTTAACCTTAAGCCAAGGAGCGGAATTATTAAAGAACCACCCCAGTAAGATGCCCAGAGGAAAAGCCATCAAATGGACGCGGTAAAGATAAGAAACATTGCTTAAAAAATAAGGCGGCCAAAGAAGCAGCGCAAAAGTTACTAAATAGATTAAAATCGCCGAGAGCCACGGCGCTTTTCTAATAAGTAGCCAAGGAAAAATTAAATAATAAATTACAATCCAGGTAAAATACCAAAAAGGCGCATTAACATCCAAATATAAATTGGCGCGGCTAAAGATGCCAAAAAAAGACTGAACCATGTAAACTAGGCCATAGTTTAAATGCAGCCAAAAAAAATCTAAAGCAAAAAAAGTGATTAGACAAATCCAAAAAGGGATATAGAGTTTTGCTAATCGGTACTTATAAAATTGCCAAACTGTCCCAGGTTTTTTAAGAGAACTAATAATTAAACCATAACCAGAGAGCATTAAAAATAAATTAACTCCCACACCGGCCATTGTCGACAAGGGGTTTAAAAAAATAGAGTCACTAACCAAGGCGTAGGCCACGTGAGCAAAAACAATGGTTAGGATGGCTAGACCTTTTAACTCCTGAGAAACCGCGACCGGAAAAAAATCTTGATCGGCCCGACGTCTAAGCGATAGAATTAAAGCCAGAAAAAGGATTATCGAAAAAATCTCGGTTTGCCAAAAAGGATTAGAAATCAGAACGATCATAAATTATTTGGGCCCAAAGCTTGTAACCCAAAGCTGAGGGGTGGAATGAGTCGACGGAGTAATGAGCTCCATCATTTTTAAATAAATTTTTTATCTCCGCATTTAAATCAACATATTTCACTTGATAAGTTACCGACAAATCTTTAATAATCTGGTTGTAATCATCGGTCTCCTTATCAAAATAATAATTTAGCGGCGGCAAGATGGCAGTATCTGAGCCAATTCTCGGAATATTTATCAAATAGATTTTAGCTTTAGTTTCCTTAGTTAAACGCTCCAAGATATATTGATAATTATTTTTAAATTGCTCTTTAGAAACATGATTATGAATATCATTCACGCCAATTAAGACTGTGATAATATCTGGGTTATTACTTATTACCTCAGGCAAATAAAGATTAATTAAATCTTTAGTTTGAGCCCCGGGTTGAGAAAAATCAGTTAAAGTGACCCCCTGATTTTTTTCGGAAATTTTTTCCGTCAATAGGTACGGATAACTCTCCTCATATTTTTCCGCCCCCACACCCGAAGTTAAACTATCACCTAAAGCGGCGTATTTAATTTTTGATTCAGTCCCCTCGTGACTTAGAGAATAAATATTCTGACGATCAGGCATAGTAAGATTTCCTTGGCCAATGCGATAATAAATAAAAGCGTTAGCTGTATACAAATAAACAGCCAAGATAATTAGCAAAGTTACCAAATAATAAAATATAGTTCGTTTTTGCATAGATACTGTTTTATTTTAGCATTATTTTTCTAAAAAACGAAAATTCTCAGCCCCCCCCCCTGGAGTAAATCATTAATTTAGCCTATACTGATTAATTATGAGAGTTCCCATTAGAAAATCTGAAAAATATACCAATCTTAAGACTGATCCTTATATTACTCAGGCTAAATTTGACGAGCTCAAAATAAAATTAGAGCGGCTTATTAAAGTAAAACGCCCGCAAGAAGCCGAGGAGGTAAAAAGACTGGCTCTTATGGGTGACTTTTCAGAAAATGTCGGTTACCAAATCGCTAAAGGACGACTGCGCGGAATCAACCAAAAGATTCTGGATATTGAAAATCTCCTTAAAAGTGCCGAAATCATTTATCAAGACAAAGATAGTCAGTCGGCTCAGATTGGAAATTTTGTCACTTTAGAAAGAACGGGAAAAGAAAAAATATATCAAATTTTGGGATCAGAAGAAACCGATCCCGGGGCGGGAGTGATCTCCCGTAATTCCCCGCTAGGCTCAGCTTTAATCGGTAAAACCGTGGGCGACCTAGTTGAAATAAATCTTAATGATAAGATTATCAGTTATAAAATTATCAAAATTACTTAAAAGCTCCGAGAGTCTCGGAGTTTTTTTAACAGCCAATTAGTTTTAATTTTTCTTGGCGACTTAAATTCTTGATTAAATGTTCCCGCTTAGAAGCGCCAGACCGGTCAGTAAGCTCTTCAAAATAAACCAGAGCTACCGGCCGCCTAACAGCCGTGTACTTGGCCCCCAAAGAAGAGCCGTTGTGCTCTTTAAGCCGACGCTCTAAATCAACTGTTATCCCTGTATAAAGAGTATTATCGGCGCATTTTAAAATATAAACGTAATACATTAGAAAGAGAAATTTAAGAACAAATCTCTAGCCCAAGTAATAGTTTTATCTTTTTTAGCTTCGCTAGTGTATAACAAATGAGGCAAGGGTTCGATACTGTCGCGCCACAGATCTAAACGATCAGCATCCCAACAAGCTTGAACGGTAAGGTCATCGCTTCGAGCCGAATCAAGGCAATGATAGGAACAAGCATAGATTAGCTGTTCATACTGAACTTGAGTAATATCAATAATCTTTTGGGCATACATCTGTTCAACAATCTTGGCACTTCTTATGCCGTGTTCTAAATCTTCATCATCATGAACTCGGCCTAAATCATGGGTGTAAGCAAAAAGAGATAAAACCTCTAAATCAGCACCGGTCTGATCGGCTAAATAGTTGCCAATTTGTTCCACTCTGGCAAAATGGCTTAAACCGTGCAAACCATCGGTATTAATATTTAACTCCTCTTTAATATATCTTAAAATTTCAGCTCGATTTTTCATAATTAAAAAATGTATTGGATTATTAAACCAGCTAAGACGCTGATAGCAAATAACAAGCTAATAACTTTAAAAATATCTTTCTTATCCTTATCTTCTTTAAACAAGACTAGGATTCCTAGGCCGCCACTAGCCGATAAACCGGCAATGACCGCGCCGTAAGAAATCGCGCCGCTAAGATATAACTGAGTAATTGCTACCGAAGCGGCACAATTAGGAATTAGACCGACAAGGGCCGCGATAAACGGTTGCCAGAAAGTATGTCCTAGCAGTAGTGAGGCAAACTTATCAGCCCCGATATAAAAAATTAGAGAATTTAAAATGGTGGTTACCAAGAAAATAAACCAAGCGATTTTTAAAGTATGCTTGATGGGATGCCAAATAATTTCCTGATAATCAAATTTCTTGGCCGCCGAACTAGTACAATGCCCACAACAAGCCGGCTCCTCAACAACACTTTCATGGTGATGACCGCTGTCATCTGAACCTTTAGCATAGCTGCTGATGTGAGCTAAAGTTTTCTGATTCGATTTTCTAAAAATAAAATCAACCGCATAACCAGCGATTAAAGCCACTCCCAATTTAGTGGCAATTAGCGGCCAAATTAGATGAATTTTATCCGGTTGCGACAGAATTACCGGCAGAGCTTCATCCGAGGTAGAAAGTAAAACCGCTAAAAAAGTACCGATAGTCACTAAGCGCTGTGTGTAGAGTGCGGCGGTCACGACTGAAAAGCCGCATTGCGGAAAAATACCGGCAATAGCACCTAAAAGCGGCCCCGCTTTGCCGGCTTGCTGAACTTTTTGGCGAATCAAAGTGCCAAATTTATATTCAATTAACTCAATACCGATGTAGATAATAAGCAGCAGTGGCAGCATTTTAGCGGTATCGAGCAAAGCATCAAAAAAAACTTGATTCATAACATTAATCTTATTTGAGAGATACTAGCATAGAATTTATTTTTTTTCTAGACCAGAGTTACTTAATAATTATAACATCTTTATTTAGAGGCCACCTAGCTTAAAAAGACCGGCGCTTGACAACTGATTTTATTTGTAATATACTTGATATATCAAAGACTAATCAATAACTATAATAATATGAACCAAATCAATTCAACTATTAATTTCTTTTTGGAAGTAACTAAGTTCCAAACTAAGCTGAGCCGCCGCCTGGATAGTGGCCTCAACGGCATCAGCTTAAATGAATTCATTATCATGCATCATTTAAGCCAGAACCCCGAGGGTCGGATGCGCCGCATTGATTTAGCCGACAAGATTGGCCTAACCGCTTCAGGTATTACCCGCCTGCTGCTACCGATGGAGAAAATCGGTTTAGTTAGCCGCGAAGCGGACGTAAGTGACGCTCGTGTTAGCTACGTGGTGCTTGCTCGTGGCGGCAAAACTAAACTAAGCGAAGGCTTAGAGCGCCTAGAAATCTTCGGTGAAGATTTAGTACCAAAAGCGGCACTCAAAAAGCTTGAAGAAACCACTAAGCTAATTAATGAACTTAGCAAGAATATTTAATCCAAAAAATCAGCGCTGCTAGCCAATTGTCTAGCAGCGCTTTTTTAATTTACCACTCCAAGCTACCGGTTGAATATTCTTTAACGGTCGACTCAAAAAAATTGCTCTCTGTCATATTTCCCTGAGTAATTTCATCCAGCCAAGGAAAGGGATTCTCCACGTTCCATTTTTTAGGCAAGCCGATTGCTTTAAATCTTAGATCACCAACGAAGTGTAAATAATTAGTCAGACTGTCTCGATTTAAACCTAAGATTCCCTCTCCAATACAGGACAGCCCCCAACTAAGTTCGTGCTCGATTGCTCCTTCAATATTCTTAATGATTCGTTCCTGAAAATCCGCCGTCCAAAGTTCTGGCTGTTCTTTTTTAATGGTATTAACAATATTAATAAACAACTTTAAATGCATGTCTTCATCACGGTTAATAAATTGAATCATCTGAGCACTACCGGGCATTTTATTATTACGACGCAAGACGTAAAAATTTAGAAAAGCGCTATAAAAATAAATTCCTTCTAAGATAATATTGCCCACACAAGCCTCGAGAAATAGCTGGTCATTATCAAAAGTTCCGGTGCTAAAAGCGGGATCGCCGATTTTGTTAATGGCTCGCAAAACATATTGATTCTTTTCATAGAGCTCCATATCGGTTTTATACATGCCATAGATTTCATCGGGATCAAAGCCCAAGGCCTCAATCATCGTCGCATAGCTATGAACATGCAGCGCCTCTTCAAAGGCTTGTCTGACAATGGCTAAAATAATTTCTGGCGACGTAATTTGGTTAATGATATTGGTCGTCAAATTAGCGGTTTGAATGCCGTCTAAATTAGAGACAAAAGCTAGGCTTCGTTTATAAACTCGGCGCTCGCTAGCACTCAAAAAATCCGTCTTTTTCCATTGCTCAATATCTTCCTGCAGATTAACTTCTTGAGGTACCCAATTGTTTTTTAGTGAAGTTCTAAAAATTTCATCAGCAAAGGGATGCTTTAAAGGCGCAATTTGCATGAGCCCATCATCATCCCCGTTAATAACTCGACGAAGATTTATCACTTCAGCGTTAGATAGGGTGTTCATTTTTCCAATCATTCTTCCCATATATTTTTAATTTATTTTTTTAATTTATTGGCAAGCTTCACAATCCGGATTATCGATTAAGCAAGCCTTGGGTTCTTCTTTAGCTAGTGGCTCACTCGGCATTTCAATGGTTTTAGAAATTTGTGACGCTGCCAAAGTACGTAAGTAATAAGTTGTTTTTAAGCCGGTTCTCCAAATATCCAGATATAAATCGCTTAACATTTTACCGCTGCTAGTTGAGACAAAAATATTAGTTGAAGCGCTTTGATCAATCCACTTGCCACGGTAAGCGGCAGCTTTAAATACCCACGATGGTTCAATTTCGAAGGTTTCTAAATATTTTTGTTTGATCTTTTCTGGTAAGCTGCTAAGGCTCGCGACCGAACCATTATGATATTTGATGGCATTTAGAGTTTCTTTATTCCATAAATTTAGCGCCTGCAAATCATCGACTAAATATTTATTAATTACTAGGAAGCTGCCAGACATGTTTTCTTTACTATAAATATTCTTAAATATCGGTTCAACACAGGGGACGACTCCGGTAATATTAGAAATGGTCGCCGTGGGTGCAATCGCCAAGCAATTAGAGTTACGCATCCCTTGTGCTTTTATTTTAACTCGCAAGGCCTCCCAATCCAGGGTTTGATTTTGACTAATTGTCAGCGGTAAACCGCGCTCTGCTTCTAAAATCTTAAGGGTATCAATTGGTAGTAGGCCTCGACTCCATTTACTTCCTGGGTAGCTGCTATAAGCGCCGCGCTCCTTGGCTAAATCTGAACTGGCCGAGTAAGCATAATAAGAAATAAGTTCCATCGAACGGTCCGCAAACTGTAAATTCTCCTCACTGGCAAAATTAATATCTAACTGGTAAAGAGCGTCGTGATAGCCCATCAAACCTAAGCCCACTGGGCGATGCAAGCTATTAGAATTTTTAGCCTCCGGAATCGTATAAAAATTAACATCAATGACATTATCTAACATCCTTAAACCAACCGTCACGGTTTTCTTAATCAACTCTTCATCTAAAACGCCGCCGGAAATCATCTTAGCTAAATTTAAACTAGCCAGATTGCAAACCGCAACTTCATCCTTAGAACTATTTAAAGTTATTTCGGTGCACAAATTAGAATTATGAACCACACCAACGTGATCTTGAGGAGACCGCAAATTACAAGGATCCTTAAAAGTGATCCAAGGGTGTCCGGTTTCATAAAGCATGGTCAAAATTTTCTTCCACAGGTCCTTGGCTAAAATTTGTCTGGCTCCGAAAATATTAGCTTTTTCATATTCTAAATATTTCTCTTCAAAAGCTCGACCATAAAGGTCATGCAATTCCGGGACATCATTGGGGGAAAACAGAGTCCAAGTGCCACTATTTAAAACCCGTTTCATAAATAAATCAGGAATCCAAACCGCTGGATGAATATCATGAGCCCGACGTCTTTCATCGCCGGTATTTTTTTTAAGCTCTAAAAACTCTTCAATGTCAGCGTGCCAGACTTCTAAATAAGCAGCGAGCGCCCCGCGTCTTTTACCGCCCTGATTGACCGCCACGGCTACATCATTAAAGATCTTAATAAAGGGGATAATTCCTTGTGAATCACCGTTAGTTCCCTTAATTTTTGAGCCCATGGCGCGCACCGGCGTCCAGTCGGTTCCAATACCACCAGACCATTTAGACAAACTCGCTACATCTGAGAAAGATTTAAAAATACCGGTTAGCGAATCTTCCACGGTATTTAAATAACAAGAACTGAGTTGGCTATAGATAGTACCGCTATTAAATAAAGTCGGAGTTGAAGGAATCAGCAAAAACTGGGACATCACTTCGTAAAATTCAATCGCCTTAGTTTCTTTATCAGCTTCTTTTAAAGCTAAGCCCATAGCAATTCGCATCCACATCCACTGTGGCCCTTCAAAAATATGACGCGGTTTAGTTGGTGTTTGCAAAAGATAACGATCTAAAAGAGTCTGAGCGCCCAGATATTGGAAATTATTATCACGTTCCCGAATTAAGGCCTGAGAAATTTTATCTAAATCAAAATTAGCCAGCTCCGGATTTAATAATTCATATTTAATACCCTCGGCCACATAATTTTTAAAGCCTTGACGGTAACAGGATTCCTCTAAATAATTTGCTCCCAAAATTTCTTCATGAAGATCGTCAAAGAGTAAGCGGGCCGCTAAGTAAGCATAGTTATAATGCCTTTCAATGAGCGAAGTAGCCGCATTAATTAAAGCTCTTTTTAGCTCACGGACACTAATTCCCTCGTAAAGATTCTTTTTCATTTCCTCTAAAACTAGATTCGCCTCTAGCGACTCTAAACCTTGAGCAATGGCTTCCAGTTTAGTTTTAATCTTTTCCTCAGAAAATTTTTCCTCCTGACCTTTATCATTTAAAATTTTAAAAGTCTGCTGACTAATTTCCTCAAGAATCTTTTTCTTTTCATCTTGCCTAATTTTATCGTGCTCGGAGCGATAAATAATATACTCTCTCGCCACTTCATGGGCGCCGGAAGCCATTAAAGTTTTTTCGATAATGTCCTGCACATCTTCGACTCCTAGAGATTTTTCTAAAGCCACAAATTCCTGTTGAATTTTATCCTCTACCATCAAAACCAAATCATCTAAGGGCCATTTACCGGTTTCTCCAGTCGCTTCTATCGCCTTAGCCATAGCCATTTTTATTTTTAGGGAATCAAAGTCGACTAAAGCTCCATTCCTTTTTGTAATTTTATAAACGATCATAAAAAAATATTAAGATTTATCAATAAATACCATAGTTAGTATTAAGTTTTATTATTATACCACAATATATAGTGTTCGCCTAGATTAGAAAAAGGCCTAATTTTATGTAAATAAAAAGTCATTCCTAGCGCGGAATGACTTTTTAAAAATTTTTTTAAAAGTTTAGAAGTGGCTGAGATAGATTAAGTACAGCATCGCTAAATTTTGTAAAATAATCAGCGGAACTCCAATTAAAAAGTACCACTTCCGACTCTTGTGATGAAAAATAAACATACCGGCATAAACGCCTAGGCTACCGAAGGCGGCAGCCATAAAGAAAAGCAAGCCCTCCGAAATTCTTTCAGCTCCAGGATTAGCCGATTTAGCCTTATCAATTAGCATCATTAAAAATGACAGCAAATTAATCACTAAGAAAAAGGTGACAAGGTAGAGCGTTCTAATGTCTAAATTCATAATTATTTGGACCAAACGTAATGGTCGCCAAAAGGCGATTTCTTCTTCAGCGGTTTAGTTTCCGGTCTTTTGCTTAGCAGAGGATAAGAAGTCACTGGTAATATCTTCTTGGTTTTTACTTTTTTACTCTTCCCTTTAGCTTTCGGAAGATACTTCGCATCTAAAATAGGCATAGATAAATTATATCTTTTTAATAATTTTTATTCCTTTTAAACCAGAAAATAACAAAGCCATAATTGCCTAAGGAATTCGATGAGACCCATAACATTTTTATTTAAAGGTAAAAGTTAATTTAATTATACCTTAAAATAAATATTATAAGAAATTAAGGGCTATTTAGCTCTGTCTGGTTCGAGGCGATGCTGTCGCTGAATTTTGATTATAATTAGAAGCGCCGACGGTAGTTGTTGTTGCGCTCGAGGAAGTTGTTTGGCTAGTATTTGTACTGCAACCCGTTAAACCGATAACAACCGCTAGTAGCGAAGCCGCTCCAAGTAATTTTTTTGATATTTTATTTTTCATTTTTTTGATTAAAACTGTCTAAGATCCATTGTTTTAATACGCAATTTAAAATATTTTCTTGATATAGTGACCGTTTACCTACTTTTAGCCATTTCAATTACCATAAAATGGGCGGTCTTAAGAGAACAAATAATAATATCTTCTTCCACAATTTCAAGAGCGTCTCTTTCCTCAAGAATAATATCTTTTATTTTTGAAGCGCCCTCAATTTGTATTAAATAGGCTTGTCGGCCAGTTTTTACCGGAAAATTTATTTCTTCATTTTCATCGAGCTCCAAAACATAGATATTTACATCCTGGTTTATTTTAACTGGTGCCATCCCATCTTTACTAGAGACAACTTGCAACCACTGGTGCCTGCGGTCAACCCAATCAAAACGATAATCACCATAAGTCGGCGTATGTCCGTTTTTATCGGGAATAATCCAAATCTGCAAAAACCTAGCCACATTATCGCCTAAGTTATGTTCGCTGTGGTAAACGCCGGTGCCGGCGCTCATATATTGCACTTGGCCACGAGTTAGAGTTTTTTTATTTCCCAAATTATCACCATGGGTCAGTTCGCCACTAACAACGTAAGAGATTATCTCCATATCTTGGTGAGGGTGGAGTTCAAAACCAGTCTTAGCCCCAACTAAATCATCATTTATCACCCTCAAAACACCAAAATTTAAATTATGCTCATTAAAATAACCGGCAAAAGAAAAGTGAAAAAGACTGTTTAACCAGCCTAAATCACTTTTCCCCATTTTTCGGTGATCAATTTTTTTTAACATTTTGGTAGAACTTATTTAATAACCCTCATTCTTTGTTCGGTGGGCATAAATTCTTTAGCGTTCGGCTCAGCAAAAGGATGACCAAAAGGCATCTGTGAGACTAACTGCCAATTATTAGGTATTTGCCAGAGACTCTTAATTTCTGATTCAATTAAACCATTATAGTGCTGCAAAGAAGCCCCTAAGCCTTCAACCGCAAAAGAGGTCCAAACTAAATACTGCAGCATCCCAGAAGATTGTTGTGACCAAATTGGAAAATTATCCTTATAAGAAGCAAAGTCCTTTTGCAACGACTCAATCACTTCACTGTCCTCAAAGAAAAGAACGGTACCGTAGGCGTTTTTAAAAGAATCAATCTTTTCAGCGGTAGCCGGAAAATGTTCTTCGGAAACCACTTTTCGAAGGGACTCCTTAGTGATATCCCATAATTTATTATGTTGCTCCGCTAAAAGAATAACGGCTCTAGCACTTTGCGAATTAAAAGCCGAGGGAGCATGTTTAAGTGATTCTTCAACCAACTCTTGAATTTTTTCATCGGAAATTTTTATTTCTTTACTAAGAGCATAAGAGCTTCTTCGAGCTTTTACGCCCTGATAAAAATCTTTTGTTATATTGTTTTCCATATTTTTTTAATTATTTAATTATTTATTTAATGAAGTCAAAACCAGATTTAAATTATTGGTTACTTCTTTTTTTATTTCTTCGCTAACCTCGCTCAGTAATCCATCTAGGAATTTTGCGTGTTTGGGGAATATTTTAGCAATTAAACTCCGGCCTTTAGGCGTTAAACAAACATAAAAAATTCGTTGATCTTTCTCACATTTTTGACGCAGCACTAAGCCTTTGTTTTGTAATTTATCCACTACCGACGTCATCGTGCCGCTAGTGACCAGAATTTTTTCGGCCACTTTTTGTACCGGCTGGTCACCTTTGTGCAGCAGCATTTCTAAAACCCCGAATTCGCTGATAGTTAAGTTAAAGCTTTGGATGTTTTTATTAATCTCCAGAAATAAAGCGTTATAAAATCTAGCCGTCGCAATCACTAATTTTAAATTTGTCTCAGACATACTTTTATAAATTTATCTTGATAACAAGATAACTATACAGGCTAAATATCTTGATGTCAAGATATAATAAAAGCGGGTCATTATTAAGATTTTTATTAACAAAAAACACCTTTAGCTAAAAAGGTGTTTTTCTATTGGCGCGGGATGGAGGTGTTGCGCCCCCGCTGTTGGTTTTGGAGACCAATGTACTACTGTTATACGAATCCCGCCAGATTTTTCACTTGAACTAAGTATAAATTAAAAAAAGCGCTCGGTCAATATCAAAAACGCCCGTTTCCGGGCGTTTTACTGATTAATCCAATTTATTCCTCTTCTTTTTCCTTCATTTGCTGGCCGCAGCAAATTAAAGTGCCACCACCATCATTTTCAAAACGTACTTCATTGCCACAAACCTCGCAAACATAGATTTTGTCGACTCGATTAGACATAGATTTTATAATTAATAATTTTCTTCTAAAATTTCAAAGAAAGCTTGAGGGTGCAGACAAGTCGGACAAGAGAGAGGCGCCTCTTCACCTTCATAAATATGACCACAATTAAGACACTTCCAGCGTTTAGGACCAATCTTCTTAAAGACTTCCCCGGTTTCCAGATTAACGGCTAATTTACGATAACGCGCTTCATGGTGTTTTTCAATTTCAGCCACGCGATCAAATAATAAAGCAATATCATTATGCCCTTCTTCACGAGCCTCGGTCGCCATTTGAGGATACATCTGAGAATTCTCATACAGTTCGCCTTCAAAAGCCGCTTTTAAATTAGTGGGCAAATCATTGATGAGCCCTAATTGCTTGGCCCACAGCTTAGCGTGTTCCTTTTCGTTTAAAGCGGTTTCTGTAAAAAAATTAGCAATCTGTTCGTAGCCAGCTTTACGGGCCACGGAAGCAAAATAATCATACTTATTTCGCGCCATTGATTCGCCGGCAAAAGCCGCTTCTAAATTTTTTTTAGTTTTTTCTCCGAGCATAAAGTTATAAGTTAATTCTTATGTTTAGTTAAGTGCTTCTTTTCGGAAGCAGCATCGAGTTCAGTGCTAAATTCCAAACTATAAATATGTAAAATAGTAGCCGTAATGGCCACAATTAACGGGCCTAAAACAACTCCCCAAAAACCGAACAGAATAATGCCACCTAAAACGGAAAAGACAATAAATATCGGATTAATCTGTGCTTTATCTTTAAGCATCCAGGCCCGGATTATGTTGTCGATTGTGCCGATAATTAGGAATCCCCAAGCGAGAATAAAAAAACCTTGCCAAGTTTGTCCCATGAGCAAATAATAAAGACCGACTGGAACATAAAAAATCATTGAACCGACGTAAGGTAAAAGCGACAGTAAAGCCACCACGACCCCCGCCAAGAAGGCTGGAAAACCAATAAAAGCAAAGCCAATTGCCCCCACAGCTCCTTGAGCGATTGCCACCACAAAGGTTGAGACCATAGTGGTATAACTTATCTCCTTAAATTTACTAAAAATCTCTTTATTATAACGGTCTTGAAGCGGCGACAGATACATTAAGTCATTTAACATCTTCTTACCGTCCACAAAGAAAAAGAACATGGTCAAAATTATCATCGCCAGAGATATAATAAAATTAGTCGTCTCCATCAAGACTGAGGTGGCGCCGGAAATCATCCAATTACTAGATTTCTGTAAAAAATCTAATAAAACATTTTTAACGACATCATTATTATATTGATCGAGATTAACTCCTTCTAAATGAAGCTTCACTAGAACTGGTGTTTTAAAAACATCGGAGAAACTGTGATTATTAAAGTAAGTTGCGGTGTCAGCGTAGGCTTGGACCGATTTATCAGCGGTGTAAATTATAATTTTAATAGTCGGTAGAATAATAATTACCACCAAAAATAAGCACATTAGTAAGGCCGCCAAATTCCGCCGCCCTTTTAGAAAAATGCTTAAGCGATTATATGGCTTGTAAAAAATAGTGGCTAAAATAGCGGCTACAATTATCACCGTCAAAAACGGTTGAAAAACAAAATAGCACGCGACGAGCGTGATAATGACCAAGGCGATGAGGAACGGCTTGGATAAATTTTTTGGCATGGGTTTAAAAATTAATACAAAATCATCCCGCAAAACTGGCGGGATGATTAGTCGCTTATTTGGTTTCTTTGTGTAAAGTGTGAGTGCCGCAGGTCGGGCAATGCTTCTTCATTTCCAATCTAGCTTTAAGAGTTTTTTTGTTCTTTCTGGAGAAGTAATTCACCTTTTTGCATTCGGTGCACTCCAGCTTGATCATGTTATCGTTGGACATAGAACTTTTTAAAAACGACGCCGATCAAGGTAACGGGAAAGGCGCGTTACTTAGCTTTTAATTATCTTGACTCCCTTTAGAATATCTAATATTTAGTAAAGAGTCAAGTTTGGGGCCAATTAGGCTATTTTTGACAATGAGGGCAATAATGAGTACCTCGACCCGCTATTTTAGTTTTAATAATGATATTAGAGCAAACTAAGCAATTTTTTTGTCCCCGACCATAAACTTTAAGTTCTGTCGAAAAATTTCCCCGCTTGCCCTTGGCGTCAACGTAATTACTAAAAGTCGTGCCCCGATGCTTTATGGCTAAAGCCAAAATTCTTTTAATTTCTTGATAGATTTTACTAGTCTCAATTTTAGTAACTGAAGAGGCCAGTCGCATTGGTCTGATACCGGAGGCAAACAAGACTTCATCGACATAAATATTTCCCAAACCGGTCACTATTTTTTGGTCAAGCAAGACCGCTTTAATGTTGCGCCGGCGCGTTTTTAATTTAGCACCAAAGTCACTTAAAACAAAATCGGCGCCTAAAGGTTCAGGGCCATAATTTTTAAGAATAAAAGCGTCCAGTTCTTTCTGATTAACTAACTTCATGTAACCGAACTTGCGCAGGTCATTAAAAAATAAACGGCTTTTATCGGCGAAGGCAATAATTACCCGTGTATACTTATTAGGTAATTCCCCGCCGACAGCTTTCTCAAAGGAATGAGATGACAAGCTGTGACCACCAGAAACTTTTGATTTGTCAGATAAATATATTAGCTGGCCAGTCATCTTAAGGTGGGTCAGTAAATATGAGTCCGAGCGCTTAAGTTGGAAGATTAGCAGTTTACCGCGTCGTAAAATATCTATAAAAAAAGTTCCCGACAAAATTTTGTTAAAATCTTCGGGAGAGCCGCTCACCGTTTTATAATTTAAAACGGTCACGCTTTTAATTTTTTTGTTGAGTAGCTGAGCGCGTAAATCCTGGCGCACCGTCTCAACTTCAGGAAGTTCGGGCATGATTTTACAAAAAAAGAATTAAAGCGATAATTATTGCCATTAAAATAAGCTCTACGGCAAAAATTTTTATAAAACTATAGCCCATGTTGTCCGGATCAATTAATTTCATACTCCCATTTTATCAATAAATAACAAAAAACGCTAGATAAAAAATCTAGCGCTTATGTGGGCCGAGCAGGATTTACCTCTCCGTGGCATAAACTTCGAATCCCTCTAAATATACAAAAATAAAATAGCCAACCCCAAAAAGGGGTTGGCTATTTTATTTTTGTGGGCCGAGCAGGATTCGAACCTGCGAAGGCGCGAGGCCAACAGATTTACAGTCTGTCCCGGTTGACCGCTTCGGTATCGACCCAGATTCACTTACTCCACTATAAATAAATTATCAGTCATTGTCAAATAAGCTTTAATAAATAAAAACCTCAGTCTTATTATAACTGAGGCCTTATTTTTTATTTTTTTAAATTTTAGGCGCCAGTGGTAATTCCCAGAATAACGAACTTAACTAGAATATAGGAAGTAAAGACAACGAGCAAACCAATAACCGCCCAGATAACAATGTCGCGCCCTTTCTTTACTTGAGCCGAATTTCCCATTGAGGTCATCCAAGCAATACCTCCGTAAACAAACAAGAGTAAAGAAATTGAACCAACCAGGCTTAAAATAAAAGTAATTAACCTGGCAATAAATTCGTTAATCGTGGAGATACCCAGGGGGTTAGGTAGGGTTTGGGCTGTTTGGGGGGCACCATCGGCAGCAACCGGATTACAAGAAGTCACCGTAGCTGCTGGAGTTAGCGCATTGCACACGACGGTGCAATCATCCAAGCTAGCTGTTTTTCCTTGAAAACCATTGGAGCATAGACAAGCGCAATCAGCTGCTAAAACAATTTTGGTCCCGGCCAAGAGAAAAAATAAACTAATCACACTCAAGAGAATGATTTTTTTCATAAATAATTAATAATCTTTTATGTTATTATTATATAATACTATCCTTGAAAAGTAAAAAGGGCGCATCAATTTTTGATGCGCCCCTTTATTTAATAGACCACTTTAACCTTCGCTGGTTTAGTGGACACTCCTTCAAACATTATAACTCCATCACCCTTTAAGGTTTTATGGTAGACACCAGGGGCCAAGACGTCCCCGTTAACCATTTTAACGTCGCTATAAGTAACTTCAATTGTTACTTCAGCGCCACTTTTAAAGAGTTTGTCAGTAAACCAGACACCACCAACGGTGTTTAAATTTCCCGTCTCGGAAACCGATCTGACATTTGGACTGGTAACTTCTTTTCCCGCCTCTTCTTTTTCTGACGGCTTCAAACTTTTATTATAACCAATAAAATTTAGTATGATATAAATTATAATTAAAGTTACTAACACCGCCATTTTCATCCGGCTGGGTTTTTCGCCCATCGCCTTATCAAGGGCTACTAAGAGCAACAGCGCAATCGCTAGCCCGGCAATTGCTTTGACAGCGTAATGGAAACTAAAAAAATAAACCGTCAAATAACCAAGGCCATAAAAAATTGACCCCACTGCAATTCCAATGGCAAAGACTGCTAAGCCGGTCAAGAATTCTTTACTAGTCATAAAAACCTTTTCCTCTTTGCCCCCGGGTTCTTGGCCAACAACCTCGTTGTCGACATCATCATAACCACTTATCATTGTCATCTACTTTTATTTATTAGTTATTTTTTCCACGGCTTCTTTTAAAGCCTTCATAATCTCTGGATCCTTCAAAAGACCTAAGAAGTCTGTGGGTCTATTGCCACCGAGAATTTTAGAGATCTTATCCTCGAAAGCACCGGGAATCTGATACAGAATAGTATTAGAAGTTCCTTTAGCCATCTCCTCGAGAGATCTTAAAAATTCCAAATCCGGGTTGTCCTTAATCACTTTAACCATTCTTTCTCTGGCATCAGCTTGAGCTACTCCCTTCTTTTGAATTATCTCAGCCTCAATAGCACCACGTTTCATAATGATATCATTTTCAGCCAAACCTTTTTCGTTAGTTACATCAGCCTCGGCATAACCTTTCTGTCTGATATTACTAGCCTCTCTTAGATTTTTGACACGATCGGCTTCACTTTGCAGTCTCGCAGCCTCAGCTAAAGATAAGCTATTGGCTAAATCCGGATTGCAAAAATTAATGTCATCAATCATCAGTGTTGTCCTATTTAAGTCTAAAGCGAATTGGACTAGAGGGTTGTAACGCTCCATCTGAGCAGCCGTCTCACCTCTTGAGACTACATTATCAAAATAATAAGTTTTATACTTACTACCGCCATTACTTAGTGGCTTGTGCGTTAATTTGAAATATTCATAATCAGGCACAATCTTTGACAACATATAATCCAAGACATTTTTGCGCTCTTGATAAGAGAGTACCCAGGGCATTTCAGCAAACACCGAACGAGCGACATCAATCACGAAAGGCTTGATAGTCGAGCTCAAAACTCTGGCATAATTGCTACCAGGAACCCGCTTCGCCGTCTTCATTAAATCAGTGTCATTATCCGAGAAATAGGTAACCAAGGTTAAGTAAATATCTACCTCGGCTTTCTCGATCTCATCACCGTCCTCCTTGTAATCTTTAACTTTACCATTTTTAGTAATGGCGGTTGGAACCTTAATTTGAATAATCAGGGGCTCCATGGTGTATCTGACGATTCTGGTGAACCAGCGCGGGCAAAAATGGAGTCCAGGGCCCAACACCTCAACGGCCTGACCTAAAGTAAACATAACCGCCTTTTCACTAGCCTTAATAACTACCAGAGAAATTGAAACGTAAGTAGTTACTGAGACTACAATAAACACTAGAATCGCCAGTGAAACATAAAATAAAGTTCCCATGATTTTTTTCCTCCTATTTTTAGTTTATATTATTTAATTTTTAAAGAGCTTTCGTTGCTAAAGCAACCGGAACTCAATTGAATGCTTAGATTATATCACAATCTTAAGTTTATGTCAATAAAAGTCATTTATTTAGTTTGATATTAAACAAAAAAGACTCTTTAAAGAGTCAATTTTTTAAACTAAAGTTAATTTGTAGCTACGCCCTTCCCGGAACTCTTCCAAATCCGTATCTGATTGCTGACGCAATTTCTCATCGAACTCAATCATTTTTTCATTAACTTCAAGCGCTAAATTATTTAAACCAAGCAATTTCAAACCAGCTAAAGAGCGCACCCGGGAAAGAGCCACATAGCCCATGCCATATTCAAAAGTTTTACTTAAATCTATCTCCGCACAATCTAAACTTAAACCTTGGCTTTTATGAATCGTAATCGCCCAAGCCAGCCGCAGCGGAATCTGGCTAATTGAGGCCAGCACGCCACTGCTGTCATCGACCGCCCAGCTTTCTCTTTTAGCTTCAATCACGTCGCCTTTGATGGTCTCGACTAAGGGAAAACCGCTGTCTTCATCAAAGCCGATTATCTTACCCAAAGTGCCGTTAACATAAAATTCTTTAAAATTATTTTTAACAAACATAACCACGGCCCCGATTTTAAGTTCTAAAACTTCGGGCGCCAAACAGCCACCTTTTAATTTATCCACTAAATTAGGCAGCCCCTGATAACGCATTTCATAAAATTTAGACTCACCCCGAAGACGGCTGAGTTCTAAATCATTATAGGAATCGACATCAAAATTATGCGTATAAAGTTTTGTCGGCTTAATCTTAGATTTTACTTCTTTATTCAAACGTGCACTTAACGATTTTTTAACATCGGCTAAATTCTGCCGGCCGCGTAAAGCATTGAGCAAAGCAAAAAATTTTTTATCCTCCTGACGATGTTGTTCTTCAAGATAACAAATTTTTAAATTCATCTTGGACCAGACTTCGGCTTCTAAGGCAAAGCGCTTGTCTTCGCTCCCTCGAGCTACCGGTGGCAACTGAAAAAAATCTCCGCTTAAAACTATTTGCAAACCGCCGAAAGGATGGCTATTTTTGCGCACGAGTTGGCAAATCGCGTCCACTAAATCTAAACGGCTCGCGCTTAACATCGAGATTTCATCGATAATTAAAACTTGAGCTTTTTTAAGACGCTGCTTTAAATCACCTTTAGCAATTAAACTTTTAACTTGATGGTTTAAAGTTTCTTCAATACCTAAGCCGCACCAAGAATGAATGGTTCGACCGCTTAAATGCGTGGCCGCAATGCCAGTGCTCGCCGTCACACCCACGGCAATATTTTCCGACTTAAGATAAGTAATAAATTCGTTTAATAAAAAAGTCTTGCCCGAACCAGCTGAACCGGTTAAAAAGACATTGTGCCCCGACTTTAAAATGTTTAAGGCTTCAATCTGTTTCATATTATAACCTGATTAATATAGCAGAATTTAGGGCTTAAATCAAAGCCACAAAAAAATCGACCACCAGGGTCGATTTCTTTTTTTTCTGAGCCGTCTTCGGGATTCGGACCCGAGACCTTCTCCTTACCATGGAGATGCTCTACCAGCTGAGCTAAGACGGCTTACGGTTTTTTATCTAACGAGTTTTATCATAAATGATTTAGCTAAATTATTCAAGAGAAGGATTTTCTTCGACAGTTTCTTCAATTCCGGCAACGATTTCCGCCCACTCATTTAATTTAGCATTTTCCGGATTAACTTCGCGCAAACGATCTAATATCTCCGTGGCAAATTTTTTATCCTTTTGTTTAGTAGCTAAATCCAGAGCTAAGTCTAAATAACGGGGCTGGTTAGGTTCAAATTCTAAAGCTTCCCGAATATGATCTAAAGCTTCTCTATAATCAGTTAAATTATCATTAACCCAAGACAATAAATAATGGATTTCCTGAAGTGTAATGTCGCCGGCAAAATATTCATCCTGAGATGCTCTAGCTAATTTTAAGGCGTAGCCCAGAGTCTGACGGGCTTCAGCCCATTTTTTACCCTTAGAATAAACATCGGCCAAAGACATAAAAGCGGGTAAGTTTTTTTGTTCTAAACTAATAATCTCGATTAAATTTTTTTCCGCTTCATCTAAATCATTATTTTTTAAACTGTCTTCTGATAACCTAAATAAGTTTCGAATGTGCTCCCGGCGTTGTGATAAGGTTAGCTTTTTACTCTTACGATAAAAATCTTTAAGGGCTTTTAATTTATTATAAGCGGCGTGGAGCGGACCGGAAGACATTGAATTTAAAAAATGCCACACTCTGACAAAGACTTGACCCCATTTGGCAAAATCTCGCTCCAGTCTTTTTTTGATAATTTGTTCTTTAAACTTAGCTTCTTTCTGTCCAGGAATATTTTCCACATCTAAAATCGCTAAAGCGGGAAACTTCTTAAAAATAATCGTGGCGATAATAATTAGACAAACTAAAACCAAGATAATTGAAAATGTGACTAACATATATTTATTGTTCTCTTAAACATTAACGATTTTAGAAAATTCGTCAACTTTAAGACTGGCCCCGCCCACTAACAAGCCGTCAACGTTAGGCCATTCGAGAAAGTCGGCAGCATTTTTTGCGCTAACACTACCGCCATATAAGACTTTGGGTATCTGACCGATAATTTCGGCCAAAACTCCTTTAATAAAAACATGAGTCGCTTCAACAGCCGAAGAGGTCGCTGCCTGACCACTGCCAATAGCCCAAATTGGTTCATAGGCAATCACTAAGGAATTATCACTGGTAATCTTGAGCCCGGATAAAACTTCTTCTAATTGACGTCTTAAGACACTATGAGTTTTCTTAGCCTTATGAGCGACTAAGTTTTCGCCGATGCATAAAACGGGTGTTAGGCCGGACGCCATCGAAGTTTGTAATTTTGCTTTTAGTAAACTAGCGTCTTCCTTAAAATAAAGCCGGCGTTCACTGTGACCGATTAAAACATATTTAACCCCTAATTGTTTTAAAGACTTAGGACTAACCTCTCCAGTATAAGCACCGGCTATTTCCGAGGCCACATTTTGAGCGCCTAATTTAAGCGGCGATTTTTTTAAAATTTCTAAAACAGCACCTAGAGAAGAAAAATCTGGAGCTACAACAATTTCATTTTTAACTTTTTTAAAATTTTTATTAAATGATTTAGCCAGCGTTAAACTTTCTTTGTAATCCAGCTGCATTTTCCAGTTAGCAATAAATAATTTTTTCATATTTAGGAATTTAAATTTTTAGTCCAAGCCAAAGTTCTTTTAACGCCTTCAGTAATATCAATTTGCGGCTCCCAATTTAAGATTTTTTTAGCCAGCGCGTAAGACAGACAACTGCGTCTTTGCTCACCCAATTTAGCCGGCACGTGTTGCGGCGCAAACTCCGAACTAAGAGCCTTAGAAATTGCGGCCACGATGTCGAGTACAGTTATTTCCTGGCCGCAGCCGATATTTATTTCGCCCTGATAGGTTGTGTCCTTAGCTTTATCTAAACCAGCTACTACATCATCAACATAAACATAGTCGCGAGTTTGTAAGCCGTCGCCATTTATTACACAATCTTTGGAATTAGCGGCGTGATCAATAAAAATCGCTACCACCCCAGCCTCGCCGCCCTTATACTGGCGCGGACCGTAAACATTGGCGAAACGTAAAATGGTATAATCCAAACCATAAACCTCGTGATAGTATTTGCAATATTTTTCGGTAGTTAATTTATGAATGCCGTAAGGTGAGAGCGGATAAGTCGGAGCGGCTTCGGTAGTTGGAATTTCTTGCGCCTCACCGTAAATCGCGCCGCCGGTTGAAGAAAAAATAATTTTCTTCACTCCCGCTTTGCGACAGTTTTCTAAGATATTAAGTGAGCCTAGCGCATTAACTTGATTGTCTAGCACCGGATCACTAACGGAAATCCTAACATCAATTTGGGCCGCTAAATGATAAACTATTTCCGGTTTAAAAATTTCAAAAACTTGTGCAACCTCAATCGAACAAATATCAGTTTCGAAAAATTTAGCTTTAGGATTAACATAATCACGCTTGCCGGAAACCAAACTATCTAGCACTGCCAGTTCGTGACCCTCGGAAATTAACTTATCCACTAAAGTTGAGCCGATAAACCCCGCGCCGCCGGTTACTAAAATCTTAGACATAGGTTTTTTAATTATTTATAGTTCTTATATAATAGCACAAAATCATAAAATTGTTAGAAAAGGTTATTTTTACCAAGAAAAAAGGAGGCTTTTGCAAGTCTCCTTTTCAACCTAAATTGTTTAGGTCAGTAGCGTTTGTTGATGTTTTCTGAAAGCGCGCCAGATTAATCCGGCGACAATTAATAATGAATACAAAGCGCCGATAAAAATCAGGGCCTCATGACGATCGTAGCTTCTTCTTAATACGCCGTCTACCAAATGATGAGACGGAATGAATCCAAACAAGCTATTTGCCCCGGTAAATACCCAGAGATTAACAAACGGAAAGATTACGAGGTAAAAAAGCCAGCTCAAAAATTTAGGCATTTCGCCAGCGCTGATAAACGGGCCGTCTACGCCAGCGGTTAAGGTAACCTGAGTGGCCAAAAAAGGTAAAAACGTCGTTGTCAGGCTAATGACACAAATTGTGTCAAAAATTGGCGCCTTTGAATACAGGAATAGGCCTGCAGAAATTGCGAAAACTACCATAGAGGCAATCGAGAACAGGGAACAAACTTTAGTAACATCAAAATTAAACTTTTTCATCTTTATAAAATTTAAGAGTAAGTGAATATAATTTAAATATCTATTAAAACTCCAGCTTCTAGAATCTTAAGAGATACTTAAATTAGCTTAAATTTCTTTTTTAATGTTCAGTCCAATATCAAGACTATATCATATTATAATATTTATGTCAATAGATATCTTTATTTTATATAAATATTACATAATTTTTTAATACTAGCACTACCCAATAATGACTTCATTTGTGAAATGGCGCTAATATTAAGTTTTATTAATCTGCCTGTTTGAGATAGTCCTTCCTTAATATATTCGGCATTTAAATTCTCTAAATTAGCTAAAACTATTAATTGACGAACATCGGCGTAATCACGGATATCCCCTTCTTTGTCTTTATTTTTATTTTGCCACTCCTTGGCAGTTAAATTAAATAAAGCCTTGTTTAAAACATCGGCTTCACTAGCATAAGCAATATTTTTTTCTGGTCCTGATAATTTTCTTGGCAAAATTATTTTTTCTAAAATAGCGTCAGTATGGATTTTATAATTAATTTTTGTCAGCATTCGCTTGGCGCTCCAATCCAGAGCCAGTTTTTCATTTTCATTTATTTTCAATCTTTGAAATTCCTTAATTAAATAGAGCTTGAATTCTGGAGACAGCCAAGTCGCAAATTCAAAAGCAATATCTTTATGGGCAAAAGTGCCGCCATACCTTCCAGAAGAAGATTTAATTCCAATAGCGCCAGTTTTCTGTATCCAGGTCAAAGAAGAAAGGATGAAATCATTAGATCCGGCTCGATTTCTAATATTACCGAATTCGGTAACATTAAAATTGACATTGTATAATTGCTCCCAAGCACCCATAAATTGAATGGTATATTTAGTAGATAACCAATGAGCAATAACAATACCTGTTGATTCTGAATTTTTAAATCTGGCCATATCAGTTAAAGAAATATAATCATCACCATTTTGAGATACCTTTACAGATATCTCTTTATTTTGAATAACAATTTTTTTCATAAAGTTACTTTTCTTAGTTTTTTATTAATAAAAATATTATAGCAAGTGGCACCTGAGTTTTTGATAAAGTTTTCGGACTCAAAAAATTGGATAATTTTATCCAAAATAAGTCAAGTTAGCTAGTTGCTAAACACCTATTTCCCTGCTATAATATAAGTAACAATAGTTTTAAAATTAATTGAAATACTCCTAATCTATGGGTGTTTTTTATGTTTATGAGTGAACAAGACAAAAAAAATAGCTATGGCGCCGACGCCATTACCGTCCTTGAGGGACTCGATCCTGTTAGAAAACGCCCCGGTATGTATATCGGTTCCACTTCATCAGCTGGTTTACATCATTTAATCTGGGAAGTCGTGGATAACTGTATCGATGAAGCCATGGCAGGATTTGCCAGTAAAATTTCGGTTGTTCTTGGAAAAGACGGCATGGTTTCCGTCGATGATAATGGCCGCGGTATTCCCGTCGATAAAATGAAAGCCACTGGCATCTCGGCTTTAGAGACAGTTTTAACTAAATTACACGCTGGTGGAAAATTTGGCGGCGGCGGTTATAAAATATCCGGCGGTCTTCATGGTGTCGGTGTGTCCGTGGTTAATGCTTTAAGCACCTATCTTAGAGCTGAGGTTCGCCGCGATGGCAAGACCTATGCCCAAGAGTTTAAAATTGGTATTCCACAAGGGCCTGTCAAAGAAGTGGGAAAGAACAAAGAAAATGGCACAAAGATTACTTTTCAGGCTGACCCCACCATTTTTACCGAACTCGAATATAATTGGGGCAAAATTTTAGACCGTTTAAGACAGCAGGCTTATCTAACTAAAGGAATTACTATTGATATTCGTGATGAACGCGAAGGACATCGAGAAAAAAGATATAAATTTCATTTTGAAGGCGGGATTAAATCCTACGTCAAATCGCTGCACCGCGGCAAAACTAAAAAACACGATACAATTTTTTATATTGATAAAGATGTCAGTGATTGTAAAGTCGAAATTGCCTTGCAATACAACGATGAATATAACGAAACGGCCATCGCTTTCGCTAACAACATCCATAATCCTGAGGGCGGTACTCACATGGTTGGTTTTCGCACCGCGCTAACTAGAACTTTAAACAACTATGGTCGCGGTAAAAATTTGCTTAAAGAGAAACAAGAAAATTTAACTGGTGATGATGTTCGTGAAGGTTTAACCGTAATTATTTCCGTTAAATTACCAGATCCGCAATTTGAGGGCCAGACTAAGGGTAAGTTGGGTAACGCCGAAATGAAAACTTATGTGGAGCAGACTTTTGGTGAAGCCTTTAATACCTTTCTAGAAGAAAACCCTAAAGAAGCGGAAGCCATTATTGGTAAATGTGTTTTGTCTTCACAGGCCAGACTCGCTGCTCGCAGCGCTCGCGCCACTATTTTACGTAAAGGGGCCTTAGAGGGCATGACTTTACCAGGGAAACTGGCTGATTGTTCTTCCCGTCACCCCGAAGAATGTGAATTATATATCGTTGAGGGTGACTCCGCTGGCGGTAGTGCCAAGCAAGGACGTAATCGTCATTTTCAAGCCATCCTACCGCTACGTGGTAAAATTTTAAATGTCGAGCGTGCTCGGCTCGACAAAATGTTAGCCAATCAAGAAATTAAAAATTTAGTAATTGCCATGGGCACTAACATCGATGATCAATTCGATGTGGATAAATTAAGATATCACCGTATTATTATTATGACCGATGCCGATGTCGATGGCGCTCACATTCGAACCCTGCTACTAACTTTATTTTTCCGCCACTTCCCTGATTTAATTAATAACGGACACGTTTATATTGCTCAACCGCCACTTTATCAACTTAAAAAAGGCACAACCGTTCATTATGCTTATAGCGACGAGGAAAAATTAAAGTTAGTGACTGAAATGGGAGGCACGCCAGATGATACTGAAGTCGTTGAAGAAAGTGACGACGGTGAAACGGAGATTGTCGACAGCGAAGACGGTGAAGAAACCGGTGATGAAGTTAAGGGTGATAAAAAGAAAGCGGTTAAAATAAACATTCAACGCTACAAAGGTTTAGGAGAAATGAACGCGGAGCAATTATGGGAAACCACGATGGATCCGTTAAAGCGAATCGTTAAACAAGTAACTAATGAAGACGCGGCTAAAGCCGATCAAATTTTTGATATGTTAATGGGCGACAACGTGGCACCGCGAAAAAACTTCATACAAACTCACGCTAAAAAAGTAACTAATTTAGATATTTAAATTACAATCTATGTTTTTGCCGTATTTTGCTTTTCCCGTGATTGCGTTTATTTTAGCTCAAGGGACTAAGATTTTTCTAAAATCTTTGGGAACCCATAAACTGCATTGGCGCGATATTTTTGCTTATTCTGACATGCCCTCCGGGCACACCGCTACTGTAGTTTCACTAGCGGCAATTATCGCCTTAAGAATCGGGCTTTACAGTGCCGAGTTTGCCTTGTCGTTAGTTTTTGCCTCAATTGTAATTACTGACGCCATCGGTTTACGAAATTATTTAGGCCAGCACGGTAAGACTCTAAATATCTTAGTTAAAGATTTAAAAGAAGATGATTTTTTAGATAACTCTTACCCCAAACAATTAGAGCATATCGGGCACACCCCATTTCAAGTCGCCATCGGAGCACTTATTGGTATCTTAGTTAGCGCCGCTGGTTTTTGGCTCTTCTAAAAAAATATAGTTTATAAAAAACGACTTAGTGATTAACTAAGTCGTTTTTATTTAGAAAAAACTTTTACCCGCTAAATTACTGGGAGGGGTAATATTTAAAATTTTTAAAATGGTTGGTGGCACATCATCTAAGGTACCAATCGGTGGCACTAAACTTAAATCGCTACCTAAGGTTTCTGGAAAACCAATATTTTTTCCTTGATATTCTCGACCCACCACGATAAATGGTACCGGATTATTATTTATACCAAATTCTGGAAGTTCAGTCGCCGCGTTAATCATGGCTTCGGCGTGACCGTAGGCGGCGGTAATAATTAATAGCCCTTGATTCTTTAACACCGCACTGACTATCTTGCCTAAATTTTTATCAAGAACCTTGGCGGCTGACTGCGCTGATTCTAAATCACCACGGGCCGAAACTAAATCTAAACTAGCTAAGTTAATTATTAAAAAATCATGTAAACCTTTTTTAATATCGCGCAAGGCGATTTGAACTATTTCGGAAGTAACCTGCTCTGGATCTTCAATCCGTTTTCCAGTTTTTGAAGAAATAACTTTTAAATCTTCCTTATTTAATAATTTATCGCGGCCGCCATTAAAGTGGTGCCAGGATAAAATTAATTTTTCGCTTTCCGTTAAATTAAGCTGAGAAAAACCAGCGTCGGCTAGTTGTTTAGTTAGCTGTCCAAAGGCACCTAAGCTTTGGTAACGAGCGCCTAAATCTTGGTTACCGCTACTAAGTAAAGCGGTCGGATAATTTTTAGTTAGAGCGGAAAAATTTTTAAGCTTTAAATTAAAAAAAACATTCCCCGGCTGATATGGTGCCACCCCCCAGGAGTCAAGCAATAGCATAACCACTGGTCGAGGTAAATCGGCTTTGTTTTTTATCAGATCAGGATTATCTGGTTCGTTTGTTTCCATAAATAATATCTTCTAAAATAAGTAAACGATTCCATTTAGCGACTCTTTCGCCGCGCACCGGCGCCCCGCCTTTTAAATAATCAGCGGCGGCGGCTACCGCTAAGTCAGCGATAAAGTCATCATTAGTTTCTCCGCGACGCTGGCTGATAACGATCTTGTAATTATGCCGCTTCGCTAATTTAAGGCATTCTATGGTTTCTGTCAACGAACCAACTTGACCGGGGATAATCACAATTGCATTACTTAAATTATTTTTTAAAGTCGCTCTTAGCTTATTAACATTAGTAACATATAAATCATCGCCAGCTAAAATCAATTTATCGCCTAATTCTTCAGACACTTGTTGCCAACCTTCATTATCCTCCGGCGCTAAGGGGTCTTCTAAATAAACCAAAGGAAAACGTCGCAACCATTCATTATATAAACCTACTAAATTACTTCTGGTAAAATGATTATCGTCTAAAGAGAAAACATACTGCCCACTTACTTCATCATATAAAGAGGCGGAGCCGACATCAATGCCTAAACGAGCTTCTTGTTTAGGATCATAACCGGCAGTGATAGTAGCGGCCATAATTAGTTCTAAAGCCTGAATACTGGAATTCATATCCGGAGCGTAGCCACCCTCTAAGCCAGTATCAGTATCGTAATCCGATTGACTAAGCAGGCTGCCCAGTGAGTGGTAAATTTCCACCCCAGCACGCAACATCGCCGCGTAAGGCCTTGATTCTTTTTGAAAAATATCGGCGCGAGCGTTTAAAACTAATAAATATTCTTGAAAATCTAAATTAGTATCAGCGTGGCAACCACCATTAAACATAGTGAGAATCGGCGCCGGAATTGACATCGGAGCCTTTTCAAAAAAATTTTCATTAAGGTATTCATGTAATGATTGTTTATTAGATTTGGCGGCGGCCGAAGCAACCGCCAGCGAGACGGCTAAAATAGCATTGCTGCCGAGTTTATGTTTATCAGTGGTGCCGTCTAAATCAATCATTATTTTATCAATTTCCGCTTGTTTAAAAGGTGACATTCCCAGTAAAGCCGGGGCCAGCACATTTTCAATAGTTTGCACCGTTAGTTTTACGCCTTGTCCAAAATAACGCGCTTTATCGCCATCTCTTTTAAAAATAGTTTCTTGATTATTTAAATCCGACCCGGCCGGTACGCCAGAGGAAGCCTCGATTCCGTTATCAAGAGTGACCACTGCTTCAATAGTTGGCCAGCCGCGACTATCTAAAATTTCTCGAGCACTAATTTTTTTAATTTTAGTCACCATATTTTTATGAAATTAATTTCAAAAATTCCGCCTCATTTAAAACGGCCACGCCTAATTTTTGTGCTTGAGCTAATTTGCTGCCCGGGTCACGACCAACTACTAGATAATCAGTTTCGCGAATTACACTGTCTTTCACTTTGCCACCCAAAGCCATAATTTTCTTTTTAGCTTCGCTGCGAGACAAGATGTCTAAAGTCCCAGTGAGCACAAAAGTTTTTTCAGCTAAGGATCCGCCACTTAATTTTACACTTAAAAGAGCGCGAACTCCAGCGGCGGTCAATTTTTTAAGAAGTAATAAATTATGTTCATCGCGCCAAAAATCATAAAGCGCTTTGGCGACCACGGGACCGACGTCGTCTAATTCCTGCCAGGCTTCTAAATCGGTCTGATTAAAAAATTTGGCTAAATCAGTCGGCGTTATTTCTGTATCTTTAAGCTCTTCGGCTACTTTATCAGCCAAAAACTGAGCGCTCTCTGCGCCGACATGACGAATTCCTAGAGCGTAAATAAAGCGACTCAGCGGAATTATTTTGTGGGTGCCAATGGCTTCAATTACGTTATCAGCTTTTTTTTCAGCGAATCTTTCTAAACTCAGTAAATCGGATTTTTTTAAACTATAAATATCAGCGGCATCTTTAATTAAACCTTCTAAAACAAATTGTTCAACTAACTTTTTACCCAAGCCCGACATATCAACTGCATCTTTAGAAACAAAATGAATCAGCTGGCGCAGTGTCACCGCAAAACATTTAGGATTAACGCAGCGATAAGCCACCTCACCTTCAGTCCGCTCAACCGGTTTTTCACATCTTGGACAAACTTTAGGCGGATAAATTTTGTGCTCCGAGCCGTCTCGCAGACTAGTTAAAACTTCAACCACTTTAGGAATAACATCACCAGCTCGTTCAATAATCACAGTATCGCCAATCATTAAATCTAAACGCTCAATTTCGTCAAAATTATGGAGCGTCGAGCGGCTAATTGTCGCTCCGGCCACATTTACCGGTTCAAGCATCGCTGTCGGCGTTAAGGCTCCGGTGCGGCCCACCTGCCAAACCACATCTAAAACTCTAGTGGTCGCTTGGGCGGCGGAAAATTTATAAGCAATCTCATAACGAGGCGCCTTACCAACAACCCCCAAAATTTCCCACATCTTTAAATCATCGAATTTAACCACCGTGCCATCAATTATATAAGGCAATGATTCTCTCTTCTTGCCGACAAAATTAAAAAAATCAAAAACTTCTTTAAGGCCAACGCAAATTCTATTTTGTTTGACCGTTTTAAAGCCAAGCAAATTAGCCAATTTGTCAGCACTGGCTCTAGTAGTAATTATTTCCCCACGATGATAATCGGCCAGAAGTAAATCATAAGCAAAAAATTCCAGCTCTCTTTCGGCGGTTATTTTAGAATTAAGTTGGCGCATGGAACCAGCAACCGCATTTCTGGTATTAGCCAGTAAGGCTTTTCCTTCTTTAGCATATTTATGATTTAACTTAGTAAAAACAGCGTTAGACATAATCGCTTCACCGCGAATTTCAATCTCACCACGCAACAATAAATCTAAAAAAGTTTTAGCACTGGCTTCAGTTAAACCAGCAGAAATAAGCTCTTTAATTGATGGTTCGCGCAAACGCAAAGGGATACTATTTATAGTTCGAACATTATTTGTAATATCTTCACCAACCTTACCATCGCCTCTAGTCGCCGCTCTAATTAATAAATCATTCTCATAATGTAAAGCCACGGCCAAGCCATCAAATTTTAATTCACAATAATAATTATCAACAAGCGGCTGATTTAAGTAGCGACGATTGCGATTTTCCCATTCCAACATGTCATTTTCCGAAAAAGCATCATAGAGCGAAATCATCGGCCGAGTATGAACAACTTTCTTAAATTTGGCATTAACTTCGCCAGCCACACGCTGCGTCGGCGAGTCAGGCGTAATGAGCTCCGGGTAGTCATTTTCAATCCGGAATAATTCCAGCTTTAAACTATCCAAAGCCGCCTCGGAAATAGACTCTTGATCTAAAACATGGTAATTATAACGATGTAAATCAATTTCTTTCTTAAGTTTTTCAATGCGATTTTTCGCCTCAATTTTAGTCATCATAGTTTAATTATACCAGTTATTGGCGACTCTTGCCAAACAAAAAAATCCTGATTTTTTAGGTCAGGATTTTTTTATTTTACCAGTAATAGTTTATTGAGCTGGAGTTGTGGCTGCTGGAGTATTAGCTCCTTGAGCACCCTTTTGAGCGTTATTGATGAAAGTAATTACATCAGTGACGTTCTTTGTGTTAGAAGCTGTGGCCTGTTCTAATTGGCTGATACGTAAAGCGTTGTTATTCAAAGTGGCGTTGAATTGAAAGAAAACCACAAATAAAGCGCCGATAAGTAGACCGATAATTAATGGAACAATAGTTTCTCTTCTCATAGTTTTAGAATTTAAATCGCCAGTAGACGAAAGTTTTCTTCCGACTGGACGTTTATAATTATTTTTTAGTTTGTGTTTGAGCATTGGAAATGCTGGCATTAATAAAATTGACAACGCTTTGAATCTTGTCGCCATCGTCAACGACAGCAGTTTGAATAGCGTTCATTTTTTTGTTTTGTTGGTTTAACTGATAAGCAAAATAACCAAAGATGGCCACTAAGATTACCAGCGCCACACCGATTAAAATTGGACCGGTTGATGTTCTGCGCATAAGTTAAAAAGATAAGCAAGTAGGTGCCTTAAGATAGGTAACCAGCTGGCTTATAAATATTTTATTTACAAATTATAATTACAAAAATAATTATAGCATTTTTGCCAAATACTTACAAATAAAAAAACTGCCTATTTTGAGATAAGCAGTATTTCTTAAGTAGTAGCGTTAATTCGCTATAGTGTAGCAGCTTGTAGTTGCACCGGAGACGGATAACTCGAAGAGATTACCCACCGGTGAACTTTTGACAAACTTTAGGGCCCAAGATTCAGCCCCGACTTTAAACGATAAAGTATCATCTAAGACGGTGCCGCTACTTGAGATCGTTTCGCCAGTTGTTAAATTATAGATTCTGATATTTCCGCTTTTTATAGCTAGAACTTCAGTCGCTGTTTTTAGCAAACCATTGAAACGATTCAGGCCTTCCGCTTGAAGAGTAAAATCGCTGGTAGTAAAGGGAATTTTTTGAGCTTCCACAGTCTCAATATTTAAATCACTAGCAGTTATAGGCTTAGAACCAATTTCCGAAACATAGAAATTAGCTGACTTTGCCCCATTAATGTAAAAGTCCTTTACCACCAAGTTTATATTGTTTAGTATCTTAGCTTCCTGAGCCTTAGAAACTTCAAACAATAAATCATTAGGGTAAATTATCTTCTCCATCTTACCACTAGCCTGATTAAAATATAGGTTAGAAGTCATTTCCCCGACCTTAGCAGACTTTAAAAACAGCCCGCTGGTCTGATAATTATCCACCAGTATCACTTTCTGACACGCTGTTAAAAACAGGGTCAGCATCACAACGGCCAGAAGAAAAAAAATTTTTTTCGTTTTCATTATGATTTTTTTTAGATTAAAGAACTATGTAATAACTTCTATCATTTTTAAAAATATTTGTCAATAAAAAGCTAAGCTTTTAGAAGTTAAAACCAACATTTAAGAGGACTTGTTTAAGCTCGCCGCCATCTGATTTAGCCGAAATCATTAGGAATAAACCGTGGCCATTGCCCAGGTCATGTCTTACTCCAGCCTCAATTCCGGCCACATTCTGATAAGGTGTTAGTTTCTTAAACTCTTGATTATAAAGCTCTAAAAAAGAGCGGAGTTCAAATTGATTAGCCCCTTTTTTCAGGAAAGAATCTAAGTCAAAACGAGAAGATACTGGCTGAAACTCACCGCGAGCTTTAAGACCAAATTCAATTTCGTTTTTATTATATTCAAATCCAGCTTGAAACCAAGGAATCGTGCTTAATTTTCGAATATCTGGTAGCGCCATATAAGGATCGACTTCTAAGCCGGAACACAGATAAGCGCGACCATTTTTTTCTTTACTACTTGGAATTTCAAAACTAATAAAAGGCGAAATCGAGCCACTGTATTCAGTCTTTTGCGTGCCACCAATTTCGAGGTCACTTTGCCTAGATAATTCCTGATTAAAATCCGCTAATTTGGTAATCATCCCGGCCGTAAGAGAAGCGTTTAAACTGCAACGCAGATAGTCTTCAATACTGGTAGTAGCGTCCCAGGTCTTAGCTTCGCCACCGCGATCAGAGGCTAATTCTAAAACACTGTGATAGAAGCCTAAGTTAGCAAATAAGATGTTTTCAAATTTCTTGTTCGCTAAAGAAAATTCGGCCGGAACATAAGCAGCTAAATTAAGCCCCTTAATATCCTTCATGAAGTTGCTATACTCATTGCTATTTCTTAGCCAATAAGCTTGCAAGCCGACGTTTCCCTTTTCAATAGACCCACGGGTCACCCCCGCTTCACTAAGACGTGGAAATAAATCTAATTTATTTTCTCCGGCCAGAAATTCTGGCGCCCGCAGTGACAGATTGTCACGATTAGTTAATTTTCTCATCAAACCGGCAAAATTATTGTGTCTATTTTCGTATAATACTTTGTTGCCACCGGCATCAATGGTTAAATCGGAAATAGTCGGCTTTTGAAAATTTTTAACAATCGCTTCATCAACATCATCTTTGCTAAGAATCGGTCGACCGGAAACAGAATTAATTAAATTATCACCATCAATTAAAGTAATTCCCTTTTCATTTTTAATTTGCACCAAGACATGTCTAACCGAACTCACTTCAGAAGCGTTTAAACCCAAACCTTTATCAGCTAGTTGTGAAACTAGAGCTGCTAAATGACGGCATTCGCCTAGTGGCAAAAAACCATTATTTTTACCCTGAAAATATAAGGTAGCTTGAGACAAAACCTGATTTAAGACCTCTTCGTCAGCGCGATTTTCCAGTTTAGTTTGCCCGGTATGATTTTGGTTCTTACCGAGAACTTGACTCAAAAAAGATAAAGCACCAATTTTTGATTCGTAAGACAGATTGCTGGACTGACTTTTTATGGCTGCACTTAAACCTTCAATAGTTAAATTATTTTTTTCAACTGAAGCTAAAGTTTCGCCCATCAGCATTGAACCCGCACTGAATTCATCGCCACTGTTTTTGAAACTTTCCAAAACTCCAGTCTCCGCAAAATAATTATTCAGGAGCGTTAAGACCCAAGCTGGCGCTTCCGTGCCTGTGGCCTCCTTAGATCCCGACTGCAGAAGATTGTGACCAAAGACCGCGCTCAGTTGAATATTTTTAATCTGAGTCATGGCGGATCCAGCGTCAATCTTACCCTGTTGGTAGTTATCCCAAATGCTGGCATACCCACCCAAACTACCATCGAGCTTGGCTTCTTCAATCTTCTGAGACCAAGCGTTGTAAGTGGCATAGTTGTCGAAGATTTTTTCCGACAACCGGTGTAAATGACGACTATCTTTATCTGTTTCTACGGCATTGCCGGGTGTCTCTGAAACTTTACTATCTTTAACCAAAGACAGATTAGTTTCAAAACTTACCTTCCAAGGATTGGCGGTTTTTTCATCAATCGCTTTTTTCTCGGCCGGTAAACTTTCTTGAATCTGCTCTGTCTGGGAAATAATTTTATCTTTATTTTCGACCTTTCCCTCTTGAGCGTTACCCTTAAAAGGAGATAGGGCTAAAAAAGCACCTAAAAATTTTTCTTTCATAATAGTAAATTATTACTGAGGCTAAGCCCAAGATTAATTATCTTAATTATTTCCCTTGTATTATACAATTAATCTAAAAATATGTATATAAAGTGAATTTTTGGCCAAAATACCAGAAAACCGCCCAAAAAGTGAGCGGTTTTTCTAAAAACATTAATTTTTAGACGACTACCACTTACCTAAAATATCAGCATCAGTATTAATTATTTTATAAGAAATAATATCACCTTTCTTATTTTTAATTAGAACTTGGGCCCGAGTTTCCGGCGGTAGCTTCAGAAGAGCTTTTTCAGCATCGGTCATAAAAACGACACTAGTCTCTTTGATATAAGCTTCATTACGACTGGCGGCGTCTTTAATGGCTTGATCGGAAGCTTGAGCCACATCATTTTCAATGGCAGCTTTTTGCGCCGCTTCTCTTTGTTTGGCTTCCGCATCAATTTTCGCTTGCAGCGCCAACCTGTCGGCCTGCTCTTTTAAAGTAGCTAGCGATGAGGGCGAATAAACATCATTTTGACTTTGAGCCGGGTAAGCGGTTTGATTATTTCCGGTTGTTTCACTGATTGATTTATTTCTACCGACAAACCAATAAGTGGTCAGAATTAGAATAATAACGATTACCGAACCGATCAGATAGATTAATTTTTTGTTCATATTTTTTATTAATAAGTTGGGCAGGATAAATAGATACACTGACTGCTAGACCAGAAACAACTTAATTTAACCGGGGCCGAATTACATAGAGTTTGCGTGCCATAACTAGAACAGTTAGCTGGGCAATCGGTCGCACAGTTAGAAGTTGTTTCTAAATTACAGTAATTACAAGTTCCGTTACCACAGGTATTAATGGTACAAGCGCTAATAGTAGTTGAACCAGCCGGTGAGCTCTTAGTGGCTGGGCATTGGTAAGGTGAGCCAGTAGTTGATGGGCAATAATAACCAGCAGGGCATTGTAAAGAGGCGGAACTAGAACCAGCCGGACAATAATAACCAGCGGTACAAGGGTGAGTCGTGTAAGTACTAGAACCAGCCGGACAATAATAACCAGCGGGGCATTGTAAAGCCGAACTAGAACCAGCCGGGCAATAAGAACCAGCGGGGCAAGAATTAGTGGTGCCTGATGATTGACCAGCGACACAATAGTAACCGGCTGGACAAGGATTAGTGGCATAATCACTGGCGCCAGCAGGACAATAATAACCAGCGTAACAAGTGGTTGCTGAAGGAGAACCGGCCGGACAGAAAGAACCGGCTGGACAAGGATTAGTGGTGCCTGATGACTGGCCAGCTAAACAATAATAACCGGCCGGGCAAGGATGATCATAAACCCGAGAACCGACCGGGGCTGTTTGGTAGCCAGTACCAGCCGGACAATAATAACCGGCATAACAAGAAGCACAAATAGTGCCCGAGCAACACCAGGAACCAGCCGTACACAAAGCTTGACCGGTTCGATTAGCATAACCAGTGCCGCCCGTACCCATATAACCATCATGAGTAATAGTAGTACAAGAGGTCTGACTATTTACGCTGCTAGTATAAAGCGTATTATCGCCGCAATTAGCACAAGCTGAGTAGCTGCCATTGATATAAACATACTGACCAGCTGGACAAGTTCTAGCATCACAACCACCGGTCGTGGCATTACAAACGTAAGCCGCCGAACAAGTGGAAACCGTAGACAGAGTATCAACAAAAGAACAGGCATTGGCCGTGCAAGAATAGACTCGATTATTTCTTTTAACATCCTGGCCGCTGCAAGAGTAAGCCCCCACATAGCCATCGGTTCCACATTGTGAAGCTAAAGTACAAGCGACACAATTACCGCTGACACAATAAGGCGTGCCACCGGAACAAACGGCATTAGTAATATCGTAAGTACTGTCTGTTGTGCTACAACCACCCGAGGTGTTACAACCATAAGTTGCCTTTAAAGAAGTGTTACCCGAACAAGTTAAAGGCGCTCCTGAACCGCAATATAGTGAAGCCGTAGCCGCCGTCCAAGCGCTGCCATTCCAAATATTGCCGAGTGTCGGTGAGTTAACAGTATAAGCAGTGGAGCAGCCACCAGTTGTATTACATTTTAAACCACTAAGCTGGCAGGCACCGGAAGAACCAGTGGCTGTCGAACAAATGGTGCCTGAAGCTTGATAACAACCATTGGAATTAGTACAACAAGTACTACCGGTGCATTGGCTACAGCCGCCACAACCAACATCTTGACCATCGATGTAACCATCAGAATCATTATCAGTAGTATCAGAGCATTGATTAACGCAGGTTGCGGTACCGACTACACAAGTGCTAGTAGCTTCAGTGCCATTAGCTGTTGAACAAAGAGGACCGTTAGAAACATTGGAAACCGAACAAGCCCCAGCCGTCGTACAGCCATAATAATTTCGATAAATTTGTTTAGCTGAACACAAGTAACCACTTAAACTGCAGTTAGTCGACACACTCGAAGCTACCCAAGAGGCGCCATTCCAGACTTGATTATTAGTACCATATTCATAGCGTGGAACAATCGCACCACTACAAGTCGCCGCTGAACCGGAACAATTTTGATCATGCGCCGTGCGCAAACAAGCACCCGAAGCTGGGGTGTCAAAGGTATCAGTTAAACATCTATAAGTTGATGGTTGAAAAGCATCCGTCGGACAAGTGGCACTAGCGCCACTACAAGTTTCCGCAATATCACAAGCCCCGGCACTTGAGCGGCAGGTAGTACCCGCCGTCAAAAAACGACCATTAGGGATATCACAACAAGTACCGGAAGTGCATTGACTACCACCACCGCAATCACTATCTTGAGCATCAATATAGCCATCGGCATCATTATCTAAACCATCAGAACATAAATTAGCACAAGTTGCACTACCCGCTGCGCAACGGCTATTTTCACCGCCCGTGCAAGTAGTTGAAGTCCAAGCGACTGCTCCCGGATAAGTCGTACCCGAAGTGCAAGTCGCTTTAGCCGTCGTTAAATCAGCGGTACCACTAGTGGTACAACCGTAGGCTTTTTTTTGAATCGTTTGCCCAGAACAAGTATAGGTAGCTCCGGCACTACTACTAATAGCACAAGTAGCCGCTGTCCATAGAGAGCTGTTCCAAATATTACCAGTCGTCGTGGCGTTAACAGTATAAGCGGTATTACAAAGACCAGTAGCATTACATTTAAAACCACTAATTTGACAAGCTCCGATAGCAGCGTCCGCTACCGTGCAAACCGTGCCTGAAGCAATATAGGTCGCGGTTGAAACCGTACAACAACCATTAGCCACGGTGCATTGTCCGCTACCACCACAACCAATTTCTTGGCCATCAGTATAACCATCAGAATCATTATCAATAGCATCAGAACATTGATTAACACAAGTTGAACTACCGACTACACAAGTACTGGTGGCTTCAGTGCCATTGGCAGTTGAGCAAAGAGTACCGTTTGAAACATTAGACACGGTACAGGCACCGGCAGTCGTACAACCATAATAATTTCGATAAATTTGTTTGGCCGAACATAAGTAGCCGCTTAAATTACAATTAGTACCAACGCTGGCCGCCACCCAAGAAGTGCCGTTCCAAACTGTGCCGGAAGTTGAGGTATAACAAGTAGTGGGGGTTAGAGCGCCATTACATAGTCCCGTGCCTGAACCACATTTCTGGGTATTATAAGAAGTAGTACATGACCCCGCCGTTGAAGTCGCGGTGCCACAACCAGGGTCGGAACAGACTGTGGTATTTGGAGCCACGGCATCAATTGGACAAGCCGTGCTGGCACCCGTGCAAGTTTCCGCCGGATTACAAGTTCCCACCGCAGCGCGACAAACATAAGCGCTGGACTGATATGAACCATTGGCGGTATTACAACAAGCGCCCGAAGTACATTGACCACCGCCACCGCAAGCTACATCTTGAGCATCAGTATAACCATTAGCATCATTATCTAAACCATCAGAACAGAAAGAGGTACAAACACCACTAGAACATCGGTCATTTTCGGCCCCGGAACAAGCGGTGCCAGAATTTACGTGAAAGCCATTAGCCGTCGTACTGCAACTACCACTAGTATTACAACCGTAAGCATCTTTCTGCGGTTGTTGAGTGCTGCAAGAATTAGCGGCACTCGTACCACAATAAAGAGTAGCCGTTGAACTGGCCCAAACAGAACCATTCCAAATCCGACCGGTACTCGTCGCGTTTTCATAACGATTAACGGTTGAACCATTACAAGAAGCGCCGGTACCCGTACAATATTGATCGGTCGCGGTTCTCTGACAAGCGCCTGAAGCTGGCGTATCGAAAGTATCGGTCAAACATTTGTAAGCTGAGGTCTGAAAAGCATCAGTGGGACAAGAAGCACTAGCTCCGGTGCAGGTTTCAGCAATATCACAAACCCCAGCGCTCGCCCGGCAAGTGGTGCCTGAAGTTTTAAAACGTCCATTAGGAATATCACAACAAGTGCCCGAAGTACATTGACCGCCACCGCCGCAACCCGTATCTTGAGCATCGGTGTAACCATTACTATCATTATCAACGGTATCGGAACATTGATTAGCGCAAGTTGAACTGCCACCAACGCAGGCACTAGCACTCTCGCCTACTGCACCGGTGCAAAGCGAACCATTAGAAGTTCCGCGAACCGTGACATTATCGCAAGTTCCAGTAGTATTACAACCAAACCAATTACGATAAATTTGCTGCACATTACAAGTATAGCCACTAAGATTACAATTAACCCCAACGGTCGAAGCTACCCAGGCAGAACCATTCCAAACATTACCGGCGGTGGGGGCATTATCATAACTAACAACAGTCGAACCTGTACAAGCCGCGGCTGTGCCAGCACAATATTGATCTGATTTTGATCTCTGACAAGAACCACTGGCAGGACTATTAAAAGTACCAGCTGAACAAATAATGGCTGAAGTTTTAAAAGCATCGACTGGACAAGCGGCACTAGCCCCCGTACAATTTTCGGCCACATCGCAAGTACCAGCCACCGAGCGACAAGTCGTCGCCGAACTGTTATAACAACCACTGGCCGTATTACAACAAGTGCCCGAAGTACATTGACTACAACCGCCATAGGTACAATCAGAATTTTGATTATCTAAATAAGGACTGCCGCTTTGACTCGATCCCCCGGAACTACAATTATTAACACAAGCGGCGTTACCCGCGACACACATATTATTTTCCGTCCCGGAGCAGGTGGTGCCGGTCGCCGTAGTCCCCTTAACCACTGAACCAGTGGCATTATTACCCACCGCACAACCATAAAAACTACCAATAACCGATGTTAAACCAGAACAAGTGTAAGGCGAGCTTAAGCTCTTATATAAAGAACTATTAGCCACCACCCAGGAAGTGCCGTTCCAAATATTACCATCGGTAGTAGCATATTGATTAACATCATAATCAGTTCCCGCTGGAGTGCCCGAACAGGTCCCGGCCGCGCAAGTATAATAATTTCGAGAACGAGTGGCAAAACAATAGCCGGAAGGATTAGTCCAAGCACCATAAGCACCATAGTTACAAGTAGTATTATCAGCTAAAGAACCGCAAGTGTCACCAGTGCCTGAACAGGTAGCCGCCTGACAAGAAGTCCCTGACCCTAAAGCGCCAGTAGCACAAAGACCGCTTAAATCTTCAAGAGCGGTTTGATTAACCGGATCAGCGGCAATACCATTACATTTTAAACAAGTGCTAATTGGCGTTTGCGCTGTTTTATAGTTACCAGTCCCATCGCAACATAATTTGGCGCTAGTGGCACAAACGGACGTGTGAACAATTGTACCATTAGTACAAGTATCTGAACCAGTACCGCCACAACCACCGACGCCACAAAAAGTACCAATAATGGTGCCATTTTTAACAGAGGCGGTGCCGTCATCACAATCGTAATTATTAGGTGAGACATTATATGAAGCACTGGAATCATAACAGCCATAGGACCCAGCCCCATCACCGTCTTTATCATAATCTAAATAACCATTAGTACAGCAACTGGATTTAGACGGGTCACCACTGAAACAATCATAAGTAGTGGTTGATAACAAAGCTGATTTAGCCACGAAGTGCTGTGCCCCATTATTTAAGACGGAGCAATTTTGAGTATTACCCGCGCCATCTAAAGACACATATTTATAAGTGGCGCCGTTATTGGCATAGCCATCTTGGTCATCATCTTCAATACAAACTGAACCATGCATGATGCCAGAGTTCGCTGCCCCAGCGGTTTGTAAAATAATTTGGCCACGAGTCGTCGTGCCTAAATAAATTTGTGATCCTTTATCAATAATCAAAATGGCGCCCGGAGACACCGTTAGAACAGAGCCGTTAGTTACATTTAAATCGCCGCCAGCAAAACCGGTTGTGGTACTAATTTGACAGTTAGTTCCAGCGATATTAATTGTGGCCAGCCCCGCCGCACTCACACCGCAATTATCTTGGGCTGCCATGATGGGGTCAGCTGCTTTAACCTCCGAGGTTTTTAGGCTAATCAGATTTAACTGGGTTAAGATAGCCACAAAAAAAGCTAGAGCTATTAGAGGTAGCGCTAGTTTAAAAATTTTTGCCTTAGATAAGTGCATAAATTATTTTTTAGAAATAAATTGACAAAATAATCGGACCTGAATTTTCAAGTCCGACAGTTTCTATTAATTTATTCAACAATCAGTTTTCCGGTATTAGCTTTATCATCCACAAAATAAGTGTAAGTGCCGGCTTTAGGAGCTGGGAAAGTAATTGACTTGGCCCCTTCCGCTTTACTAAACATCACGAAGATAAAAGATAAATCTTGATCAATAAAGTTAAAAGTGTGGCGGGCATCGTCAGTAGCTGCAAAAGTCATAAAGACTTTTTCACCGGTTTTAACGGTGATTGTTTTAGGTGTAAAAGATTTGCCATCAGCCGTTAAAATAGTTTCCTTAGATAAGGGCAAACTATCAGTGGCCGAAGCTTCATTAGGCGTGTTACTGGCAACGGTGTTAGCTTTATCAGTCGCTTTAGTTTCTGATCCGGTTGTAACCGGGTTATTTTGATTATTAGATGCTGGCTGCGCTGGAGTGCCGGTTGATTTAACCACTAAAAGCACAATAATTACAATTACAAAGAGAGCGATGCCAATCCATAAATAGTTCTTTTTGTCCATAAAATAATGAGGGCTAAATTTCAAATAAAAAAACCATTATTTAAAATTAAAGCCTTTTAAATTTAATAAAATATAATTTAAAAAATGTGAGTTGAAACTGCTAACTATATATTACTCTTTTTTTAATATTTTACCAATAGCTAGAGGGTTTTGGCGTTTTTAAAAGTCGCCGGTTAAGACCCAATTTTTTAGATATGACAAGTGTAAGAGAAAATTATTTTATCGACAAAGGGCGAATAAAAAGACTCTTGAACTGGAGCAAAATTTAGCCTTAAAAAATAGTATTTTGTCCCCGCCTGTTTAAAGTCGAGATTTTGACCTTGGGGTAAATTTTGCCATTTTAAACCATCAACCGAAAATTCCATTTTTACCGAATTCTGACCTTCCTTATCCACGCCTAGTTCGCTTTCATAAATCTTATTAATAAATATCTGAGAATTTAAAGCGTCATGAGGCGTAGGCAGAGTTACCAGTACGCCCGCCTTGTTATTTAGAAAGCCTGAGTCTGTAAAAACTTTCCAGGTTTCTGACTCTTTATTTTTAAGTCTGGCCAGCAAGGTTAGACTATTTGAATCCGTCTTAATTAAATTAAATTCCGCCGCCCCGCTAAGCTGCAAATCTCCTCCCAAAGAAAGAGCTCCCACAATAGTCCCGCTACTATCTTCCCAGAGCTTAATAAATTTAGGATTATTAGTGGTTGAGCTATAAATATACCAAGTATTTTTAGCTTTAATTATTTCTGTCTTAAAGCCATTATTCATCGGGCGGTAACTAAAGAACTTATCCAAATTGGTAATCATATTTCCCTGCACTCTAAACGCTTGCCCCTGATAAGCACCGTAGACAATCATAAAATCTGAATCATCACCGCCAAAACCAAACAGACCAAAATATTTAGAAATTACCGGACTGAAATTAGTTACTTTAAAAAATTTCGAACCATCAAAATAAAAGACTTCACCTCGATAACCACTGTCTTTAATGGTTAAGCCCACTAACCAGCGAGAGGCCACGGTACCTAGAGAAATAGCTTGCAAACTAGAGCTTTTAATTCCGTCCGGCAGCGCCACTAATTGATTATTATAAAATAATTTATTATTTCTCAGTTCCAAACAATTATTCCCTAAACAGCGTTTGTCATTATAAGGGCCACTAAATAAATTTTCTTGGTGATTACCAAATTTACTTTGATTGGCCTCGATTAGACTTGGACTCGCGTTCTCCCAAGTGTAATTAGGCGCAAAAGAAATTGAATTAGAGATGCTATCAAAGCGCAGATTAGTTTTAGAATAATCAACTGTCGCTGAGGTGTAAGGGAAAGATCCCAAATAAGTCGTTCCCGCTGGTTCTGGGTCGCCCGAATTAGCAACCGAAGAACTTAGATCCTGCAGATTAAAAAAGAAATTATAAAAAGAAATTATTTGATTATTGATTTTTTCAATCATCACTGAAGTAGTGGCCACAAAATTTTCATCCGAAGGTTGAGCATCAACACTAGTCACTAGGTGACTGATATTATTAACCGAAAAACTACTCGCCTGTTTACTGACCAGTAAATACTGCTCGAAATAAGCTCGTGAGAGAAAATAAACTAAAGCGAAGAAAATTAAAAAAACCAGCCCGATAGCAATTTGGCCGGCAACTTTTTTAATTAAGCGTCTTCTTGTTAACATAAAAACTACTTAACAATCATTTTTCCAAGCTCTCCCTTCTCTTTGTGCTGTGGTACTCCGCAGCCGAAAGTATATTCCCCAGGTGTCGTTGGTACATTAAAATTTATCGCCTTAGTCTGACCGGCACTTACCCCCATCGCCACTGCGCTCACCGCACCATCATAAAAACCAAAAACGTGAACTTGTTTATCGGCCGAGGTAACTGCTAGTGAAATTAAATCGCCCGCCTTAACAGTAAAAGAATTAGGCGTTATTTTACCGTTACCAATCTCTAAATTTAGAGTTTCTTTGGGCAGCTTATCTTTAGCCACAACGACCGACTTCGGCGCTTCCGGCGAATTAGGAATCGCATCGTTTTTAGCAGCTACAAATTTATCATTTAAAACCTTGTTGTCTTGAGTCACTAAACTGGCACCCGGTAAAATCGGCTTGATATTATTGATATCCACCGTTTGCGTCGGGGTCGGTGCCACCTCCGTGGAGACTGTGGTGATATTATTAACCACCTGTTTAGTAACTCCCCAATTAAAAGCTTTTTGAACCTGAATATAAGCTAAGGAAACCAGCAACAGACTAATTAAGATGATAATAATAATTAACAAAACCCTTTCTTTGCTATATTTTTTGGGATTGGCGGGAATATTTTGGTCGTCCATATTTTTAATCTTTAATAATAAGGCTGGTTTTTTCAGTTTGATCATGAGCTAAGGTTGGCCAAGAGGCGGCGTCAAAACGCTTAGCAATCAACCGATAAGAAATTTCCACCGGCTTATCTGATCTGAAAATTAATTTATCACCACTGATCACATAATAAACTTGAGCTAGTTGCCCGTAAGGCGTCACTAACACTTCAACGCTATTTTTATTAAATTCGATAACCTTGCGCCAAACCCATAAATCACTACCCTGCTCTAAATTACTAAAATCAATCGTGGTTTCAAATTCGCCAGATAATTTATTTTTAGTGTTAAGTTGAGCCTTGCCAACATATTCTTCTTTTAGACCGCCAGCCACCGATAAAGCAAAGGTAGAATATTTTTTGCCATTAATGGAGTAAAGAGGATCGATAACATTAGCGGTTAATTTATTAACCCCGGTAACATTGTTATTATTCATGGCTAAAGCACTAGTAGTAATCGAGACGCCCGGAATAGTTAGCGGTCCAGTTAAGGTCACGCTGCCAGACATCGGCACAAATGAAGTCCAGTCGGTCTTACAATCACCAGCAATACATAAACTAGTAGCATTAACCGTCACCGAAGCGTTAATATCACCAACGACATCCAAGGCTTTAGATGGGTTAGTTTTACCAATACCGACGTTGCCTAAGTTATTTATTCTCATTACTTCCGATAAATCACTAGACCCGGTATTACGAGTATAGAACCCTAAATCAAAACTCCAATTATTAGCTGTTCCATTAGTTTTTAAAGCTTTAATTCCAGCCGCAGATGTATTAGTAGTTCCCGTAAAGTTTCCAGAAAAAGTAATACCTCCTCCAACACCAGCGGCCATAGATGATGTATCAGTAAAATTAGCAAGTGAATTTAATATATTAGAACTTCCGCTTGAAATACCAGAAACTTCTAATTCTCTATTTGGAGCAGTCGTTCCAATGCCCACATTGCCTAAACCAACATTAAAAGTTCCAGCGGTTGAACTAGCCCACAAAGAAGCGCCACTGCTGGAAACCGCGGAATCGACATAACTCTTAGGAGTGGCGTCATCAGAAGCCAGAGGAGTTCCAACGCCGTGAATGATATTACTGTTAAAGCTACCAGAACCAGCAACATCTAATTTATATAATGGTGCAGTGGTGCCGATACCAACGTTTTTAGTACTTCCTGATTGCAAAGCTAAATCAAAATCTGTTGAAAATATGCGAGCGACACTGGATAGAATATCCAGCTTTAGATTTTTTCCATAATCACCCCCCGTCCCCTCAATCCAAACATCAGTGCCATCACCAAACTTAACCAATCTTCCACCGGGAGAAAAATTATAATTCAAGCCAATACTTGAATTCCACATTATTTCATTGTTACCACCATCGTAAAATAGAAGTGAATTACCACCGGGGAATGTCATAGACAATCTAGAAGGATAAGAGGAATTCGATCCTAAAATAAATCTATCAGTCGAACTACCAAATTCTATATCACCTACGACATCGAGTGGTGATGACGGATTACTAGTTCCAATTCCGACGTTGCCTTGATTTGTAATAACCATTTTATCAGACAAAGATCCTCCTCCGGAATTTGTTCTAAAATGCAGTCTTCCTTCATAACTAGCGCCTGCTATTGAATCTAAATAAGTATCCATGTAAGGAAAGTTATAAGCCGTAGACAGTTTGGATTCATATGCAGCACCTGAACCAGCTGATACAGCTAGAAAACCATTTGAAGCATAAATATTTCCGTTGATTTCCAACTTTTCGCCTGGTGCCGTCGTTCCCACGCCAACATTTCCTAAACCAACATTATAAGTACCAACGGTGGAACTGGCCCACAGTGAAGCACCGGTAGCTGACAAAGCAGAGTCAACGTAACTCTTAGGCGCCGCATCAGCAGCAAAAGTTGGGGTGCCAACTCCATGAATTTGATTAGCATTAAAATTACCGGCGCCAACGACGTCTAGTTTATAGGCTGGGGTGGTGGTAGCGATACCGAGATTACCGTAATTTATATAGCTGTTAGCTAAACCAGCATTGAATTGAATTTTTGCAGTACCGCCATCAAGCAGAGTCAACTGGCCAGTGTCATTAGTCGCAGATAATCCGGTTATAAAACCAACATTATTAGTGCCATTATTCAACATAATGCCATCATATTGAGTTGCGGTCTTGACGGTTAATTTTGCACTTGGGTTCGTCAATCCAATTCCGACGTTGCCGCCGCCAGTTATTCTCATCTTTTCTGTGAGTGTCCAGGGAGAACCATTTAACATATTTGAGAACACCATTGCTCCACCTACATAATTTCCACCATCCTCTGAAAGTATACTAATTCTTCCAATTTCTTTCTTTGTGCCTACCGTATCAATACCACGAAATGACAAATTAACACCCTTACCAACTGCATTACCCGTTGACGTGTTTTCTAATCTCAGAGTATCAAGCTCTGCAGTTGACGCACCTGAAACATGCAACAATGTCCCCGGATTCGTCGTTCCAATTCCGACGTTGCTTCCGTTTATCGTCATCGTTGAGTTTCCTGTGCCTTGACCGAATAAAATTTTATTAGATTCGCTTCTAAAAACCATGTCCCCAGCAGAAGCATCCAAAAAATATTGTCCATTTGATCTTGGTGTTGCCCAATATCCTTTGATAACGCCATCAGTAGCGAGGCTTAATCCGGTTACACTACCCGCTCCAGTGCTATCCAATTTTAAATTATTTGCGCTGCCAGTTGTTACAATATGTAGTAACGCTCCGGGATTCGTCGTCCCAATTCCGACATTACCCGAGCCCACATTATAAGTACCAGCAGTTGAACTGGCCCACAGATAAGCGCCGCTGCCAGAGACAGCCGAATCAACATAATTCTTAGTGGCAGCATGGCTACCGGCGGTTGGCGAACCAACAAAAACCGCCTGATCAAAATAACTAGCAGTAGCTGACCGAACATCTAATTTATATTGAGGGGTTGCGGTGCCGATGCCGACATTGCCACCACTTTTTATATATAATCCTGATGATTGGACATTATTTTCATAGATTGCAAAATCGCCAGAAGCATTTCTCTGAAAAGTCCAAACTCCAACTCCTGTACCCGCCGTACTTCCAGCAGCGCCACCCATATAAACACCAGCGTAATTATTTGGCGCAAGGTTAATTCTGAGACCTTCTGACCAGGAACCACTTTCCCCGTTTATAATAGTATTTCCGTTTACAGCTAGTTTTGATTGTGGATTAGTTATCCCAATTCCAACATTACCTGGATTAACGTTGTAAGTCCCCGCTGTTGAACTAGCCCACAAATACGCACCACTGCCGGAAAAAGCTGAATCAAGATAACTTTTTGGAACAGCGTCAGTAGCAGTCAGTGGCGTACCAACACCGTGAACTAAATTACTATTAAAATTGCCAGAACCGTTGACGTCTAATTTATAAATTGGAGTGGTGGTGCCGATACCGACGTTACCGCCATCTTTATTCAATACTAATGTACTGTAACCGCCACCTACAAAAGATTGAATACTGCCATAACTTCCAGAATGTAGCATTCGAAGGACATTACTACTGTCTACTGATGCGTCAATTGTATTAGAGGCGCCTAAAGAACGAATATTACCAGATACTTCCAATTTGTATCCCGGATTAGTAGTTCCAATCCCGACCGAGCCAGATGATTGTTGAACATACAACTGATTTGTATTAACTACTAAATTACTATTTGAAACAGATACGTTGTCTATCAGCGAACCGCCCCCAATTCTAAATCTTTCAGCTGACGCACCCCCATTTGTTCGAGTATTAAATATTACATTATAATCACCATTAGCAATTACAAGATTAGTAAACCCAGTTGCTGTCCCAACAATTAAGTTTGGATTGCCTGACATACCGGCTCTTAAAGCAATATTTCCTTGAGTAGCCTGAACAGCATCTAAAGTCGCCCCTGGATTAGTCGTTCCAATCCCAACGTTTCCTAAACCAACATTATAAGTTCCAGCGGTTGAACTGGCCCATAGTGAAGCACCGGTAGCGGAAATAGCGGAATCGACATAACTCTTAGGGGCAGCAT
>JBAXLJ010000004.1:0-116010 GCA_037134915.1 Candidatus Falkowiibacteriota bacterium
AAATTGTGGTTCCGATGGTTGTGGTGGCACCTGCGGAACTAATGCAGGTAGTTGTGCCGCTGGTCAAACTTGCAACACTTCCGGTGTCTGTGTGTCTACTTGTATCCCTAGTTGTGCTGGAAAAAATTGTGGTTCCGATGGTTGTGGTGGCACCTGCGGAACTAATGCAGGTAGTTGTACCGGAAATGATACTTGTATTTCGGGCGTTTGTCAGTGTGTCCCTAATTGTACGGGCAATGTTTGTGGCGGCGATGATGGCTGTAGCGGTAAGTGCACGGTAAATAATTTTGGATCCGATTCTTGCGCGGCTCGTGGTTTCTATTCCGGCCAGCTATCTTGTGCTAATGCCACTATTAATTCAACTGCTTGTACTGGTAAATGTGGTGATGGGGTTATTGACACTAGCTATGGTGAAGAATGCGATGGTACTAATTTAAATGGCAAGGATTGTTCAAATATGAATCCAAACTTTGGTATTTACGGCTTGTCTTGTAGCTCGGCTTGTAAATTTGTCACTAGTGGTTGCTATTATAAAGCCTGTCACCTTCAAAGTACTTGCGTTAATGGTTACACTTGTAAACCGTCTACGGGCCCAATCAATTATTATTGTACCGGTTGGGAGGGGTCCCATAGTTGTACTTCTCCGGTCAGCGGGGTTAATTGTTATAATATTCCAGTTACCGATTATTATTATTCTTCTTGTCAGACCGCTTGTAACAAGTTAAAAGCGGTAACTATTAATGGCGTTGCTAACTCTGGTTATTGCACCTGGAGTATACAAAATGGTTTATGTCAGCCATAGGTTGGTATAAATTAGTCGTCAAAAATTTAAATTAATTTTTTTATATGATACAATTAGACAATAAGAAGAAAGGTATAATTTTAGCGTTGATTATCCTGTTAATCATCACTGTATTTTTCTTTTTCTGGGGAATTAGAAAAAATATCAGTAATAATTTACCCCTGGGCGGCCAAAAAAATACTTTTCAGCCCCGAGCCATGACAGAATCAGAAAAAATTACTAAAGTTGGAATTGACCCCTCGCAAAAGGCTGAGGTGGTAAATGATCAAAATGGTTTATATATTTATCGTATTAAAAAGTAGGAGATAAAAAATTAAAATATTGATTTTATGTTTAATGATTTAAATTCAACAGGTAATAATAATTCTCAGGCACCGGTTGATGATATTTTTGCCGAAACTGATAAAACCGCTGAAGCTAAAAAGTTTTCTGGTTATTATTCAAGTGCCACCGTTAAGCCTGTTGCGGCTAGCTCAGCTGATATTGAAACTCAAAAAGCTGGTTTATCAAGCGCTGAAGAAATGCCCTCTAACAAAGGCAATCTTTTAAAAATTATTTTAGTTATTCTACTAGTGTTTTTATTGCTTGGTTTAGGCTACTTGGTCTATGCTAAGTTTTTAGCCGGAAAGACAGCGAGCCAGAATTTAAATCAAGAACCGGTCAGTGCTAATAAAGGGTTGGCCACTGCTACTAATCCTGTAAAAACAGTCAGTAATTCGGGTAATGCTTTTGGCCAGGATTTATTGGCCACGCCAGTAGCGACACAGACCGTTCCGGTAAGTGAAGAGGTGACAAATGTGCCTTCGGTTCCACTTGGGACAACAACGCCACCGATTTCTTTAGTAGATACTGACGGTGATGGTTTAGCTGATCAGGAAGAGGCTGTTTTAGGAACCGACCCTAACCTTAAAGATACAGATGGCGATGGTTTATCTGATTATGAAGAAGTAAAAATTTATAATACCGATCCTAAAAAATCGGACACGGACGGTGATGGTTTATCTGATTATGAAGAAGTAAAAATATATCATACCGATCCACTTAAAACTGACACCGATGGTGATGGTTATTCAGATGGAGCTGAAGTTAAAAGCGGTTATAATCCGTTGGGCGCTGGTAAGATGAGTGATGCTCAAAAAAATACAGCCACTTCAACAGTTCCAGGTCTATAAAATATGAATAATATTGATTCGATAAATAAGTTTAAAGGAAAATCGTCCGGTCTTTTTTCTCAGAAAAAACCAGAAAAAAAAGTTTCCTTAAGTCTTCATATCATGCCGCGAGGCCATGAATCTAAGGATGTCCGTGTTTTTAGTTGGCTTATCGCTGGCTTGTTAATTGTTTCTAGTTTGATTATTTTTTTAATGATGTATGTTTAAAGGTTTGCAAAAGACCAGCGCTAAATCAGGTGATGTTAAAAAAATTGAAGACAAAGTCAGTTCTGATTTTGTGACCCACAACATGCCAGAACCAAATCGTTTTTCTGGGCAGACTTTTGCTGATCCCGCTTCAAGAAATTCTAAAAAGACCGGTAACCTTAAAAATGTTGAAAGTCACCATAAAGTTGGCTTGGTAATTATTGGCGCTGGTTTAATTTTAATTGGATCTCTTCTTTACTTTGGTTATGTTTATTTGATAAAACCATACGTTAAGCCTAATGAACCCAATGTTGTCAGTCAGCCGGCAAAGTCTAACGTAGCCACCACCTCTCAACCCGACGAGCCCATAGTCCCAGTAATAATTGCTACTAGTAGTCCGATAGTTAGTACCTCTACTACCGTTGAGGCGACTTCAACCAGTTTAATGCCTGAAGAAACACCGGTAGTAATTCCTCCGATGGTGGTTTCAACTGTTGATTCGGACGCTGATGGTTTAACTGATGCTGAAGAAAAGATAATCGGGACTGATCCTAATAAAGCTGATACCGATAATGACGGTTATTTAGATTTAGCTGAACTTAAAAGCGGTTATGACCCCCTGGTTCCTGGTAAAAAAAGCTCCGAAACCTCAACTATGCTAAATTATCAAATCGACCCCAAAACCTCAGTTATTTACCCTGCTACCTGGGATGTCACTAAAAGCGACACCAATCAAGCCGTAGTCTTTGCTGATTCAGATAAGGCCTTTATTCAAGTGACTTACCAAGCTAATCCGGGCAAGACAACTCCTCAAGCTTGGCTGGCCGGGCAGCCGACTAATTTAAAAATTGGCGAGATGGTAAATGGACAAAATTGGCAGGGCTTTTATTCGGCCGACGGTTTGTCCGCCTATATATTTAATAAAGATCTGTCGAAAATTTATAGTTTTTCTTGCTCGCCCCTAACATCAGACACTGGTAGTGTCACCGTCTTTCATTTGATGATTAAAACCCTAACGATAAAGTAACCCTATTAAAAAAGACTCCAGAGTGTTTAGGAGTCTTTTTTGTTTTTTATTGATTCTTTAAAACCGTATCAATTAAACCATATTTTTTAGCTTCTTCAGCTGACATCCAGTTATCTCGATCACTGTCGTGCTCCACTTTGTCCGCTTTTTGCCCGGTGTGTAAGGCGAGAATTTTATTTAGTTTTTCTTTAGTTTTTAATATATGTTCGGCTTGGATTTTAATATCTGAAGCCTGACCCTCGGCGCCGCCCATTACTTGATGAATCATTACTTCGCTGTTAGGTAGGGCCATTCTTTTGCCTTTAGCTCCAGCTGAAAGAAGTAGCGAGGCCATTGAAGCCGCAGTGCCGACACAAATAGTAGCCACGTCAGCTTTGATGTATTGCATTGTGTCGTAAATAGCTAAGCCAGCAGCGACAGATCCGCCCGGAGAGTTGATGTAGAATTTTATATCTTTAGTTTTGTCTTCGGCATCTAAAAATAGTAATTGGGCAATGATTATATTGGCGACATGGTCATCAATAGCTTCGCCTAAAAAAATTATTCGATCTTTAAGTAAACGAGAATAAATATCATAGGCTCTCTCCATTTGACCCTCTTTTTCAATGACAGTCGGAATTAACGGCATATTTTTTGATTATAAGGTAAATTTTAACAGTTTTCCTTATTTATTATTATAATAACTCTAATCAATTATAGTTAAAAGCGACGATTTTGTAAAGATACCGGGCAAACGCCTTTTTAAATAAGTTTTTCCCCATTGATTTTTTATGGAGTTTATTCTAAGATTTAAAAGCAAAACGCTGTAATTTTTTCGTTTCGCTTTTTAATTTATAAACTTATATGCAAAAGCAGTCAAAAAGCTTGTTTTCTTCAAAAAGGGCTCGTTTACGTTTTACTCTATTTTTAATTTTAATTTTTGCGATCGTTTCCTTTTTAGGCAGCGCTGGTAATTATTACAATCGTTTTTCTAGTACTTTGGCTAAGGCAACTCATAATGTGGTTATTCTGCCGCCAACCAAGGAGATTCCTTTTGTTTTAGGGCTTGATTTACAAGGAGGTACTCAGCTGACTTATGAAGCTAACGTAAATAATATCCCCGAAGCCGACCGAGCCTCTTCTTTAGAGGGTGTTCGCGACGTTATCGAGCGCCGGGTTAACTCTACTGGTGTTAGTGAGCCAGTAATCCAAGTTAATCGCAGTATCTCTGGTGATTATCGAGTCATTGTGGAACTCGCTGGCATTAAGAATGTAAATGATGCTATTAAGATGATTGGTGAAACTCCGCTTTTAGAATTTAAAGAAACTACGGTTGTACCGGCGGATAATATTAAAATAACAACTCCGACAATTACTAGTTCCGGAACATCAAGCGTGGCGGCAATCGTGGCTACGAGTACAGTTCCAGAAGCACAATTAGCTTGGAAAAATACAGAATTAACCGGAAAAAATTTAAAGAGTGCCACTTTAAAGTTTAATCCTAATGATGGTACTCCAGAGGTGGCTTTAAAATTCGATACTGAGGGCTCAAAAATGTTTGAAGATATTACTGGTCGCAATGTCAATAAACAGGTAGCGATTGTTTTGGATGGTTACACAATTAGCGCGCCAACTGTCAGTCAGAAAATTTCTGGTGGAGAAGCGGTTATTTCTGGTAAATTTACTGTGACCGAAGCTAAGCTTTTAGTCCAAAGACTTAATACCGGCGCTTTACCTGTGCCGATTAATTTAATTGGTCAGCAGACTGTTGAGGCTAGTCTTGGTCAGCAGTCGATTGATAACAGTTTTAAAGCCGGTATCGTTGGTTTCTTGCTGGTTGCTTTATTTATGATTCTTTATTACCGCTTCCCAGGCTTAATTTCGGTTGTCTGTCTAGGAATCTATGTCCTAGCAGTTTTGGCTATCTTCAAAATCATGCCTTGGTGGATGACGGTAGTTTTCTTGTTATCATTATTTACTCTGTTCCTGTCAGTCTTTAGGGAACTAAAAATCTTCGACGGCTTTTTATCGGTGGCCATGTTCTTAATTGTTTTTGTCTTCTTGGGTTATTATGCTCATGCTTCGGTAACTTTAACTTTAGCTGGCATTACTGGTTTTATTCTGTCTATCGGTATGGCAGTTGATGCCAACATTTTGATTTTCGAGCGTATGAAAGAGGAACTTCTAAATGGTAAGCCACTGGATATTGCCATCGATGAAGGCTTTAAGCGTGCTTGGCCGTCAATTCGTGATGGCAACACCACTACAATTCTCGCCTGTTTTGTTTTAATGAGTTTTGGAACGGGTTTAGTTAAGGGTTTTGGAGCCACCTTATTCCTAGGTGTTTCTATTTCAATGTTAAGTAGCATTGTTATTACTAGCAGTTTAATGAGAATATTTGTTGGTAAATTTTTAGCTCGTCATCCTTGGTGGTTGGGTGTTAAAAAAATTAATAACTAAGCATCATATATTATTCTAACTTTATGGTTAATTATAAAATTATTAAATATCGTAAGTTGTGGTTGTTAATTTCAGCGGGTATGGTGGTTGTTTCCATCGCCGCCTTGCTTATTTGGGGATTAAGAGCGGGCTTAGATTTTACCGGCGGTAGTCTACTAGAGATTAAATTTGCCGGCGGGCAACCAACTGTTACCGAAATTCAAAATAGTCTAAATGGGATTGGCGTTAGTAGTTTAGTAGTTCAGCCAACTGGCAGCGATTCAATTATTTTGCGTTTTCAGGAAACCTCTCAAGATAAGCATTTAGCGGTTGTTGAAGCTTTAAAAAAGATGGAGGTGGCCAAGAGTGGCCTTACCGAAATTCGTTTTGAGTCAATCGGGGCTTCGGTCGGCGCTGAGTTGCGTAGTAAATCATTTTGGGTGATGTTTTTAGTTCTAATGGTTATTATTCTTTATATTTCCGTGGCTTTTAGTAAGGTTTCTAAACCAGTGGCTTCGTGGAAATATGGTTTAATCGCGGTTGTGGCTTTGTTTCACGATATTATAATTACTGCCGGTATCTTCGCTATCTTGGGTCATTACTTTGCGGTTGAAGTTAATACCCCGTTTGTCGTCGCTTTACTAACAGTTTTAGGTTACAGTGTTCACGACACTATCGTGGTGTTTGACCGAACTAGAGAGAACCTACCTAAGAGTCATGATAGTTTTGCGGAAACCGTTAGTCATAGTTTAAATCAAACTTTTGTGAGATCAGTTAATACTGTTATTACCGTGCTTTTATCTTTACTGGCCGTTCTGGTTTTTGGCGGGTCATCAATTCGTGATTTTGTTTTGGCTCTAATGGTTGGTATTTTCTGTGGAGCTTATAGTTCCTTATTCGTCGCTAGTCCGTTATTGGTTTATTTTGAACAGTGGCAGAGAAGGAAATAATTTAAATTAGAAGTATTTAAAAAGGGCTCCGTTTAAATAGGAGCCCTTTTTGATTTATGATATAATTTTATTATGAAAAAATTTATTATTAATTCGGGGGCGAGTTGGTTATCGGAACTAGCGGTTCTAATTATCATTGGTCTGACGCCGGTATTTTTTAATTATTTTTCTCCAACTAATATTGATTTAAACAAATTAGTTATTTTTAAAGTTTTTACCTTGCTTTTATTATTCGCTACGGTTTGGCGTTTCTCAGAATTTAAATTAAACAGAATTCAAAATCTTTGGTTTCGTTTGCTACCATTTTTAATTTTATTTGGTTTTTTGGTCCTTAGCTTAGTTTTTTCGACGGATTTAGTTAGCTCTTGGTTTGGTTCTTATGACCGGCACGAAGGCCTGGTCTCTTGGCTCTTTTATGGTTTGTGGGCTATTCTAATCGCTTTGCATCTGGAGTCTGGTTCAGAGACTGAAAAAAATCAAAAAATTCGCCGTCTACTTGCGGTGGCCTCCGGTTCTAGTTTTTTAGTTTCAGTTTATGCTATTTTACAGGTTTTTGGTTGGGATTTTATGACTTGGTCGGAATCACCGGCATTTACTGGACGGGCGGTTTCTTTCCTGGGTCAGCCTAACTATTTAGCTTGTTGGCTAATAATTGTTTTGCCACTGAGCGCCTACTTGTTTCAGACGGCTAAGAATAATTTAGGTCGTTTCATTTGGGGCGTATCTTTTATAGTTGGTTTAGGGGGCTTATTGGCCACGGGTAGTCGAGCGGCTTTTCTGGTTTTTTTGATAGTTTCAATTTTATGGAGTTTGTGGTTTTTAGCTAGTCAGAAAATATTATCGCAACGTAAAATTGCGCTAATCTTCTTATCGGGCTTAACGGCAGTGGTTTTGTTCGGAATCTTCCTGGCTTTTAGTAATCATAGTCGTTTTGAAGAGTTTACGGATATAAAAAAGGGCAGCGCCTATGTCCGTTTAGAATTATGGCAGAGCGGCTTTCAGGCCTATCTTAAAAAACCATTTTTAGGTTATGGCCTGGAAAATCAAACCGAAGCCTATGCGCCTTATTATAAGATTGACTGGGCGATTTATGCCCGTCCTAATACTTATTCTGATAGGGCACATAACTTAATTCTAGATACTTTGTTAACTGGCGGCCTATTTGGGTTAATGGTTTTGGTCTACTTTTTATGGTGGGTTTATAACAATTTATTCAAGGCTTTAAGAAATAAAGAAAATTCAAAATTAGCCGCTTTTTTGATTTGGTCATTGTCCGCATACTTAATTTCTTTGTTGTTTAATTTTTCAGTTACCGTGACTAATATTTATTTCTGGTTAATTGTTGGCTTGTCTCTAGCTACTAGCGGCGGATCGCTAGTTACGTGGTCAGATAAAAAAAATTCTGAACTGGCTCGTTTAATAATTATTATTAGCACCGCTGCTTTATTCTTTTATGGCGCGGTATCGGAAATAAATCGTTTGACGGCAGATTATTATTTTAATCAGGCTTTAGAGGCTACGACAAAATCAGAATATTTTACTGCCCTGGTTTTGAATGATTATTTGGATAAAACTCATCCCGATTTAGTCTCAAAATCTTTTTATAGTCAAGGTTTATCTTTGAGATTGCTGGAAAGCTTGCCGAGTATTCAAGACAAATCTAGCATTTTTGCGATTAATAAGTATTTAAAAAGTAACCAGCAGATAATTACTGGTAATAATTTTGAGAGTCGTTTTGTTAGGGCTTTTATTTTGGGAATTATTGGTCCACGCCGAGAATCGGACGCCCTATTTAAAAGTCTGGCCTCTCTGAGTCCGGAAATGCCTAAAATATATTTGGCCTGGGGCGACACCTTATTTTTTAATCAAGATTATTTAGGGGCTAAAATAAAATTTAGCAAAGCTCTAAGTTTATTACCAGATATTAATAATAAATATTTGAATAATCAGCAACGCTATTTTTTAAATATTTATCTAAATCAAATAAACACTCGTCTTATCAAAACTGAGTCACTTATTAAATAATTATATGAATGAATATTTACTTTTAGGGCCGCTTTTTTCTCTTATTTTTGGACTTTTAATCGGCAGCTTTCTTAACTGTTTGGCTTGGCGATTATATAAGGAAGAGACTATTTTTGGTCGCTCCCATTGCCCTAAATGTTTAAAACAGATTGAATGGTACGATAACATTCCGCTCTTAAGTTTTATTAGATTAAAAGGCAAGTGTCGTCACTGTTTTCAAAAAATATCTTGGCAATATCCTTTAGTCGAATTGGCGACAGGGTTATTATTTTATTTTGCTTTTTTAAATTTTGGCGCCTCACCTCTGATGCTACTAAAAATTTTTATAGCCATTGCCGTCTTAATTTTAGTTTTTATTTTTGATTTTCGTTGGTACTTAATTCCGGTTTCCGCCTTGATTTGGAGCGGTCTTGTAATTATTGTCTTAGGGGCTTTAGTTTACCCTTACAATATTGGCTATTATATTTTTTCTTTAGTGGTGGCGATGGCTCTTGCCGCTTTGTTTTTTGGGGCTCAATATCTAATTACTAAGGGGCGGGGTTTAGGTGAAGGCGATATCTGGTTGGGCTTGTTTTTAGGCGCCCTATTTCCTAATTTAAGGGGTCTCTTGGTGGCTATTTTAGGAGCTTATTTTATTGGTTCCTTGGTCGGCATATTCTTTATGATAAGTAAACAAAAAAAGTGGGGCAGTAAATTACCTTTGGGAGTTTTTTTGACTATTGGGGCGCTAATTTCTATATTTTGGGGACAAGGGATTGCGGCCTGGTACTTAGGGCTTTTTTAGTTTTAAAATTGGTTGCCCAAAAAATCAAAATCTAGTATAATAAACTTGAACAAGTAATACTTTTTTTGGCTAGGCGGATATTGCTAAAATTCGTTTTTTTCTAGGTTTTGTAGCTTAGCTTACATTTATAAATTATTTATGAGAGACGAAATCATTGCTGGTTTAGATGTTGGTTCAACGGCTATTCGTTTAGTAATTGGCCAAAAAATAGAAACTCCATCGGGAGATGAGCTGCAAATTATTGGCGCGGTTTCTTCGCCGACAGCGGGAGTTAATAAGGGGGTGGTGACCAGCATTGAAGAAACAACTTCTTCAATTTCGGCTTGTCTTGAAAAAGCGGAACGTTTAATTGGTGTACCCATTACTAATGTCTGGGTAAGTATTAATGATCCTCATGTTAAATGCGAACGTAGCAAAGGAGTAGTTGCTGTTTCTAAAAGTGACGGCGAGATTAATGAAGCGGATGTTAATCGGGCAATTGAAGCGGCTCGAGCTTTAGCGGTTCCGGTCAATTATGAGATTTTGCATGTTATTCCGGTTAAGTTTTCCGTTGACAATCAAACCGATATTAAAGATCCAATTGGCATGAGTGGTATTCGTTTAGAAGTGGAAACCTTGATTATTCAGGGGCTATCCACCCAAATTAAAAATTTAACTAAGGCTATATATCGCACGGGGCTAGAAATCGAAGATTTAGTTTTGGCGCCACTAGCAGCCGCTGAATCAGTCTTAACGCCAAAACAGAAAGAGTTGGGTGTAGCTTTAATTAATATCGGCTCAGCGACCACTTCACTGGCGGTTTATGAGGAAAGAAATTTGCTACACACGGCTATTTTGCCGATTGGTTCGGAGCATATTACGGCAGACATTGCGATTGGTCTTCGTTGCCCAATTAATTTGGCTGAGAGAATTAAACGAGAGTTTGGCAATTGTAATCCGTCTGAAGTTGATCGGGAAGAAGAAGTTGACGTGCGAGAATTAGTTAAAGAAGAAGATGTTAATGATGATATTGAAACGGTTTCGTCTCATTACGTAGCGGAAATAATTGAAGCTCGAGTAGAAGAAATTTTAGATAAAATAGATAGTGAATTTAAAAAGATTGATCGTTCTGGTATGCTTCCAGCGGGTATCGTTTTTGTCGGTAGTGGCGCCGAACTCAGTGGCTTAGTGGATTTAACGAAGCGCAAATTAAGGTTGCCGGCTTGTATTGGTATGTCTCGCAATGTTAGTGTAGTCATTGATAAGGTTAAGACTCCGGAATTTTTAACCTCCCTGGGCCTAGTTATTTGGGGAAACCATAACAGCGCTGAGAGCAACAATAATAATTTACGAAAGAATTTGGAAGGAGCCTTTGGAAAAGCAAGAAATTTTTTTCAAAGAATTATTCCAAAATAATAAATATTAAAATACGAAGGATGAGGCGTTTGGCGGGTAAAATGATAATTCAACGCTTTTAATTTTTTGTGAAAAGTTATATGGCCGAAATTAAACCAGAAATTGAAACTTTTGCTAAGATAAAAGTCGTCGGTGTCGGCGGCGGCGGCGGTAGCGCGATTAACCGAATGGTAAATAGCGGTATTAAAGGTGTGGAATTTGTGGCGGTTAATACTGATATTCAGGCTCTTCATTATAATAAAGCTAGTGAAAAAATTCATATTGGTAAGACAGTTACTCGCGGTTTAGGAGCAGGAATGAATCCGGAATTAGGTAAAGCAGCGGCGGAAGAATCGGAAAATGAAATTAGGGAAGCTTTAAAAGGTTGCGATATGGTTTTTATTACTTGCGGCATGGGTGGCGGAACTGGTTCCGGAGCTTCGCCAATTGTGGCTAAAATTTCTCGTGAGCTTGGGGCTTTAACGGTGGCGGTCGTCACTAAACCTTTTGCCTTTGAGGGCGGACAACGAAAAAATATTGCTGACCGGGCTTTTTCGGAGCTGGCTGATAAAGTTGACACAATTATTACTATTTCTAATGACAAGTTACTGCAAGTAATTGATAAAAAGACTTCATTACTAGACGCTTTTAACATTGCTGATGATGTGCTGCGCCAAGGGGTGCAGGGAATTGCCGAAATTATTACCGTTCCTGGTATTATTAATGCCGATTTCGCCGATGTTAAGGCGGTTATGTCTAATGCCGGCAGTGCTCTTATGGGCATTGGTCAGGCAACCGGTGAAAATAAAGCGATTGATGCGGCCAAGGCAGCAATTAACTCTAGCTTATTAGATATGTCAATTGACGGGGCAAGAGGCATCGTCTTTACAATTACCGGTGGTGCTGATTTATCGATGAATGAGGTAAGTGAGGCGGCTAAGGTGATTACTGCTGCCGCTGATGATGAAGCGAAGATTATTTTTGGTGCGGTGATTGATGAGAATTTGAAAGATGAGATTAAGATTACGGTTGTGGCCACGGGCTTTGACGGTAAGGGAAGCAATACTATTAAAAATGAGGTTGTTAAAAATAGCTATACCCAGAATTCCTTTATTGAAGAGACTGAAAGAGAGAGTGTGCCCAGTTCCTCTTCTTGGGCTGATAAAACTAAAACTAAACTCTCAGTCTTTAAGAATACCCCAATTAAGCCAATAATTGAAAAGAAAATGGAACAGCCGGCCACCAGTAATAATTCAGAGGAAGACGACTTAAGCGTCCCCGCTTTTATTCGGAAGAAGATGCTCTAAAATTTTTTAAAAATACTTCTAAACTGACCCTGTAGGGTCAGTTTTTTTTTGTGTTAAAAGTCGGGGGTTTAAAGTTGTCTTCTTAAAAAGTTAAAGTGAAATTGAAAAATAATGTGAAATTTTTTAGGCCCATGAAGATTGGCTAATAATTTGTTCAGACTTTTTTAATCCCGTCTTTATTATTTTTTAGATTCCCCACGATTTATCCACAGTGCCTAGGTAAGCGTCAATATTGTTATTTTTTCCTTAAAAATGAGCTATTTCATTTTTTGGCCGCTTAGTTTACAATAAGGATACATACAAGATGTAGTGGGATAAACAAAAAGACACCCACTAAATATTGTTATCACTCCTCTTGACGAATTTCGGCTCTTTGAGTGATTAAGACTTTTATGAAATGTCCAATTTGCTATTTTGATGACACTAAAGTCGTTGATTCCCGGGTGGCCACTGATGGCTTATCCATTCGCCGGCGCCGTGAATGTCTAAAATGTGGTTTTCGTTTTTCAACTTATGAAGAGGTGGAAATTTTAGATCTAAGTATCGTTAAAAGGGATGGACGGCGCGAATCTTACAGCCGTGAGAAATTAGTCAGTGGTCTCAAAAAGTCTTTGGAGAAGCGAGCAGTGACTGATGATAAATTTAAACAACTGGTTCACGGGATCGAGCGTGATTTACAAAAGTTAAAAAAGAGTGAAATCACTTCTCGTCAAGTGGGGCAAATGGTAATGAAACAACTTAAGAAAGTTGATCAGGTGGCTTACATTAGATATGCCTCGGTTTATGAGCAGTTTAAGGATGCTAATGAATTTAGAAAAGAGCTTAATAAATTAATCAAAGAGAAAAAATAATTAATTAAAGTTTTAAAGATTTTAGGCGGGACTCCTGGCCTTAATTAATCTCTAAAGCGTTAGCAATTTAGTATGCCCGAAATCATCACTCAAATTCGTAAGCGGTCCGGAGACATTGTTAGTTTTGATCAGAATAAAATCACTAAAGCAATCAAAAATGCTCAAGAAGCGATTGATGCCCCGGATGATAAATTGGCCGAAGAACTGAGTGCGGAAATTGCTCAGCGAATTGCTAAACACTTTCATCATAATACTATTCCTGCCGTGGAAGAAGTTCAGGATATTGTTGAAGAAACTTTAATTGAAAAAAAACAGATTGCCCTAGCTAAGACTTATATTATTTATCGTGATCAACACCGACAAATAAGAGACATTAATAAAGGGACTTCGGATGAAAAGTTAATGCAGGATTATTTGGGCCGAGCTGATTGGCGCCTCAAAGAGAACAGCAATATGAGCTTTTCGGTTCAAGGTTTAAATAACTATATTGCCTCAGCGGTTTCGGCTCGTTACTGGCTTAATAAACTTTACCCAGAAAACATCAGGGCTGCTCATGTGAGCGCTGATTTACATATTCATGATTTAGGATTGCTCGCTCCTTATTGCTGTGGCTGGGACCTTAAAGACTTGCTGATCAAAGGTTTTTGCGGAGTCTCTGAAAAAGTTCAAAGCAAGCCACCAAAACATTTCCGTAGCGCTTTGGGTCAAATTGTTAATTTTTTCTATACGATGCAGGGCGAAGCCGCTGGGGCTCAAGCTTTTTCTAATTTTGATACTTATTTATCACCCTTTATCCGCTACGATCATTTAACTTACAAAGAGGTGAAGCAAAGCCTTCAGGAATTCATGTTTAATGTTAATGTGCCGACTCGGGTTGGTTTTCAGACTCCGTTTACTAACGTCACTTTAGACGTTACGCCATCTAAATTAATTGGTGAAGAGAATGTGGTTATTGGCGGCGCGACGATGCCTGAACAGTATAAAGATTTTCAAGCGGAAATGGATATCTTTAATCAAGCTTTTGCCGAGGTGATGCTTGAAGGTGATTCGACTGGGAGAGTTTTTGGCTTCCCAATTCCCACCTATCAGATTGATAAGAAATTTGACTGGGACCGGGAATGTTTAAAACCAATGTGGGAGATGACTGCTAAATATGGGGTTCCTTATTTTTCCAATTTTGTTAATTCGGACATGGACCGCGATGATGCAAGATCGATGTGTTGTCGTTTAAGACTTGATAACCGTGAACTTAGAAAACGTGGCGGTGGTTTATTTGGCGCTAATCCTTTAACTGGTTCTTTGGGTGTTGTAACTATTAATTTAGCTCGCTTAGGCTACTTATCTGAAAATAAAGATGACTTTAAGAAGCGCTTAACTAACTTGATGGAAATTGCGAAAGAGAGTTTAGAAATTAAGCGTAAAGTGGTGGAAAAATTTACTGACGACGGACTCTATCCTTATTCTCGATTTTATTTGCACGATATCAAGGAGCGCTTTGGTTCTTATTGGCAGAATCACTTTAACACTATCGGTATAAATGGCATGAATGAGGCGGTTCTTAATTTACTGGGCCACGACATTTCAACTCCCGAGGGTCATGATTTTGCAGCGGAGATTTTGGAATATATGAGAGACAAGATGTTAGAATTTCAAGAGGCCAGTGGCAGTCTATACAACCTAGAAGCAACTCCTGGTGAAGGCTGCACCTATCGTTTCGCTAAAAAAGATAAAGAAGTTTATCCAGAAATTATTTGTGCAAACGATAAAGCTTTTAAAGAAAGTGGCACTCCGCCTTATTACACTAATTCCAGTCACTTGCCAGTGGGCTTTACTAATGATATTTTTACCGCCTTGGATTTACAAGATGATTTGCAAGTTAAATATACCGGCGGCACCGTGCTCCATGGTTTCTTGGGTGAAAGAATTAAGGATGGCGAAGCGACTAAGAAATTAGTTCATAAGATTATCGATAATTATAAATTGCCATACTTTACCATCACGCCAACTTTTTCGGTCTGTCCTAAACACGGATACTTATCAGGGGAACATAAGTATTGCCCGAAGTGTGATGAAGAAATAGGTTTTTCTCCAGAAAACGATGTGATGGTTCAGCGATTAGCCAATACTTAAAAATAATTAATAAATATATAATAAATTTAAATACAAATAATATGAGCCCAATCCAAACTCAAAGACAGGAGTGCATTGTTTATAGCCGCGTAGTTGGCTGGCTAACTCCAGTTAGAAATTTTAATCCAGGAAAAACTTCAGAATATGGCGATCGTTTAACTTATAAAGTTGAGGAAGAAAATTGTTAATAAATAGTTAAGGAATCCGAAGACAAGCGAAGAGCCTTCTTCGCTTTAGAAGCCGCTTTAGTTTGTCCCCGTCTCCACAAGTTTAAACATATGTTAATTGGCGGACTTGAAAAAATGACTTTGATCGATTACCCCGATCAATTAGCGGCCATAGTTTTTACTAAAGGCTGTAACTTCCGTTGCCACTTTTGCTATAACCCCCTGCTTGTCTGGCCCGAGAGGGAAACAGACGAAAAAAAATATGAGAAAACTTGTCCTACGATTTCGGAGGATGAGTTTTTTCTTTTTTTGCGTAGCCGCGTGGGAAAATTAGATGGAGTGGTTATCACTGGTGGTGAACCAACTATGCATCATGACTTACCGGAATTTATAAAAAAAATTAGAACACTGGGTTATAAGATAAAATTAGACACTAATGGGACTAATCCTAAAATGTTAGCCAGATTACTCGCGGAAAATTTGTTAGATTATATCGCCATGGATTTAAAAGCGCCCTTGTCTAAATATGAGCGTGTTGTGGGTGTTAAGATAAACTGTCAGGATTTAGAAAATAGTGTTAAAATGATATCTGAAAGTGGTTTACCCTTTGAATTTCGCACCACTGTGGTCCCTGGTTTACTAGAGTTAGCTGATTTTGAATCAATGGGGCAAACTATCAAAGGAGCCGATGCTTGGTACTTACAGAAATTTAAATCAGATACCCCCCTAGTTGATAGGGAGCTTGAAAAAAACTTGCCATTTTCTGATCAGGAAATGAAGGCTATGGTGGAAATCGGCCGGCGTTATGTAAAAATTTGTGAATTAAGATAAAAATATGGATAGTGAAATAAAAGCCAATAGCCGCGACCTTGACCTAATGGACCAGCAAAATAAGTTGTTGCAACATAATTTAGAGTTAAGTCAAGAAATCTTGGAGAAAACTGAGGCGATTCGGATTTATATTAAATGGCAGAAAATTTGGTCAACTGTTAGAATGCTAATTATTATTATTCCTTTAGTCATTGGTTTTATATATTTGCCACCACTGATTAAAGACTATCTGACTAAAATTTCTTCTTTATACAATAAATAAAATATGAGTAACGAGAATATAGCAGCTTTTGCTCAGACAACATTTCGGAACGAGTTTAAAAAATTCGGCATTAAAACTGACGACAGACGTCGGCATATGTATTTGATTGGTAAAACCGGTATGGGGAAGTCAACGGTTTTAGAAAACATGATAATTGACGATATCAGAGCGGGTCGTGGTGTGGCTGTTGTTGATCCTCATGGCGATTTGGCTGAAAAAATCATGCAATACATTCCGGCAGACCGAGTTAAGGATGTAATATATTTTAATCCGGCGGATATGGAGTATCCGATTGCGTTTAACGTGGTTGAGCAAGTAGAGCATCACTTACAACACTTAGTGGCCTCGGGTCTTATTGGCGTCTTTCAGAAATTATGGGCTGATTCTTGGGGGCCTCGTTTGGAATATATTTTACGTAACGCTATTTTAGCGATTTTAGATTTTCCCGGTTCAACTTTACTTGGAGTCGTGAGAATGTTAAGCGACAAAGCTTATCGAAAAAGAGTGGTGGCCAACATTAAAGACCCGGTCGTTAAAGCCTTCTGGGAGAAGGAGTTTGCTAGTTATGCTGATAAATTTGCTTCTGAAGCCGTATCGCCAATTCAGAATAAGGTGGGTCAATTCTTGTCGAGCGCTTTAATGAGAAATATTGTCGGTCAAGTTAAATCATCCATTGATTTGCGTGACATTATGGATAATGGCAAAATTCTGATAATGAACCTTTCAAAGGGCAGAATTGGAGAAGACAACTCCGCTTTGCTCGGGGCGATGATGATTACTAAAATTCAATTGGCGGCCATGAGCCGGGTTGATATTCCAGAAAAGGAACGTCGCGATTTTTATCTTTACATCGATGAGTTCCAAAATTTTTCAACTGATTCCTTTGCCAATATTTTATCGGAGGCCAGAAAATATCGTTTAGATTTAATTCTAGCTCATCAATACATTGAACAATTGACTGAAAAAGTGAAGCCGGCGGTTTTTGGTAATGTCGGCACTATGATTGCTTTTCGAGTCGGGGCCGCTGATGCTGAAGAACTGGCTAAAGAATTCATGCCGACTTTTAATGAAGAAGATTTGGTTAATTTACCGAAGTACGAAATGTACTTGAAACTTATGATTGATGGGATTACGTCGGCGCCATTTTCAGCTCGGGGGTTGCCACCTTTAACTGAGGCCGAGAGAACCGGGCAAGAAGAAAAAACTATTAGATTTTCTAGAGAAAAATATGCCACTCCTCGAAGCATTGTGGAGGAGAAGATTATGAGCTGGCATGAAAGTTCTGATGAGGGTGATAAACGCGTGGAACGCCCGTTAACGGTTAGTATCCCTTCAGCTAGTGGTAATAATACAAATAGCCAAATTATACCAGCAGCGCGTACTTATGAACCCCAGGGCGGCGAAGGTTATCGAACTAATTGTGCTCTGTGTGGTAACGTTACTTTTACCCCCTTTGAGCCTGATGGTGTTCGACCCGTTTTTTGTAAACAATGTTTAAGTAAGAAGAAAGAGGAGCGAAAAATAGAAATGGAGGGGCGACAGGGAATTAAAACGGTGACTACAAATCAGCCAGCCGCTCAAATTGTAACTTCAATTAATAAACCTTTGGCTAAAGTTGAGGTGCCAGTTGTTTTAACTCCAACTCCAACTCCGATTCTAAAAGCAACGCCTATAGTAACTAGACCTAATAATCCAGTTGTTAGGCAAAATACGCCGGTTAAAATGCCAAATATTGTAAAACCACAGCCTTTTAGACCTTCAAGTATGGCGACTTTTGAAGTTCCTCAGGCACCAGTTTCAACTTTATCTTTAGGAGATTTGAGCTCGGCGCAGCCTTTAAATTTTAAGGGGCGGCCTGACACTATTAAATCTGAAAAGAAAAACTTAGATATTTCTGAAAAAGAAAGTGACGGCGAAACTTTAAGAAATTGGCCGACTGGCGATGAAAATTGGTCAGAAGGTGAAGAGATTGATTTAAAAAACCAAGATAAATAAGAAATTGCTGTTTATTGTTTGTTCTTCAAAGTAGATCAGCAAGTGATAATTTTATGTATTTATTTTTTGATACTGAGACCACCGGTTTGCCGCGTGATTATAAAGCCCCAGCTTCTGATTCGGCTAATTGGCCGCGACTAGTTCAGATTGCCTGGAGTTGGTATGACGAGAACGGTAACGTTTGGGACAGTTATAGTTACGTGATTAAACCTAATGGTTTTGTAATACCTGAAGAAGTGGCCAAGATTCACCGGGTAACTCAGCAGCGCGCTGAAGCTGAGGGGCTTGATTTAGAAGTCGTTTTAAAGCAGTTTTCTCAGGAAATTAAAAAGGCAGAATTTATTGTCGCGCATAATATTGATTTCGATGATAAAATAATTAGTGCGGAATTATATCGTTTAAATTTAGAAAATGTTTTAGAATCCGCTCGTAAGATTTGTACCATGAAGAGTAGCGTTGATTTTTGTCGTATCCCTAATGCCTATGGACGTTATAAATGGCCTAATTTGGATGAATTGCATAATTGTTTATTTGGTGTAGGCTTTCCCGATGCCCATGATGCCTTAATCGATGTTAATGCTTGCGCTAAATGCTTTTTTGAGCTAAAAAATAGAAACGTACTATAAACGTTTTTATTTTAAATAAATGACAGATTATCTTAAAATTGGCAAGGCGACAGAACTCACGGGTTATGATCGCAAATTGTACCGTGGACTAGAAATGGTGCCAGGCATTTTATCGCTCGGGACTCTTCTTATTTTAATTATATTTTCTTACTTTAAGCCAGTTTGGGTGGCCTATTTTTTAATTGCCTTTGATGTCTATTGGTTGCTTCAAGTGATTTATTTAGCCTTGTATCTGGTCTCTTCTTATCGCAAGGTGCGCAAGAATGTTAAAGTGAATTGGCAGGAGCGCTGTCTCTTTCTAACACCTGATTCTAATCTGCCAACCGACTGTTTAACCAGACAGGGTTTAAAATGGTCGGAGCTACAGCAACTGATTATTCTGCCCACTTATAATGAGGACGTAGAAATAATTCGCACCGCGCTCAATTCTTTGCTAGATGACGGCTTTCCGCCCGAGCAGATGATAGTGGCCGTGGCCATGGAAGAGCGAGCCGGCGCCGAAGCCCAGGTCCGTGCTAAATTAATTACCGCTGAATTTGCCTCTAAGTTTCGTCGCTTTATTATTACTTTTCACCCAGATGGCATTACTGGGGAACTAAAAGGTAAAGGAGCGAACCAGTCTTGGTGTGGTAAGCAAGTAAAAAGAGAAATTATTGATCCCGAAAGCATTCCTTATGATAAGATTTTGGTATCAGTTTTTGATATTGATACCGTTGTTCGACCTGGTTATTTTTTTGCACTGTCTTATAAATTTTTAACAATTTCTAATCCTTACCGGGCTTCTTATCAGCCGGTGCCGGTTTATCACAATAACGTTTGGGGGGCACCATTTTTTTCTCGAGTCGCCGCCGCCTCTAATACTTTTTGGCAGATGATGATGCAAATTCGCCAAGAAAAATTAGTCACTTATTCTTCTCATTCGATGACATTTAAAGCTCTAGTTGATATTGGTTTTTGGTCAACTAAAATGGTCAGCGAAGATTCTCGAATATTTTTTCACTGTTTAGTTTATTACAAAGGTGATTATAGAGTTGAACCTTTGTATGTTATGGTTTCAATGGATGCGACAACCGATAAAAGTTTCTTAAGAACAGCCCGTAGTTTATATAAGCAACAGCGTCGTTGGGCTTGGGGCGCCGAGAATGTCGCTTATCTCATTTTTAATTATTTAAAAATGAAACGGGAGCCCGGCGATAATAAAAAAAGAGTTTTTAATCATATATTAATTCAGCTCTATGGTTTTCATTCTTGGGGAACAAGCGCTTTAATTATTGCGGTCATTGGTTGGCTGCCAATGTTACTCGGTGGTGATCGTTTTAATTCCACAGTGCTTTCGGGAAATTTACCAGCTATCTCTACTAACTTAATGAATTTGGCGATGATCGGCATGATCTTGTCAGCTATTGTTTCTAATTTGTTATTGCCTAAACGGCCCAAGAAATATTCTATTTGGAAGAGCGTGGCGATGGTGGTGGAATGGGTTTTTGTGCCAGTGACAATTGTGATTTTTGGTGCCATTCCTTGTCTGGACGCGCAAATTCGTTTGATGTTCGGTAAGTATATGGGGTTTTGGGTGACACCAAAAGAACGACACGAATAAAGTTAGAATTTTTTCTTCGAGTCTGCTATATTATAAGTAGCTTTTTAATTTAAATTATCTAAAATGGTTAACCGTTCTTATGGCCTTAGTCCGGCCGATAGAAGACAAAGCAATCAGCCTTTTTGGCAACGCTTTTTTATGAGTCAGCGTTTTTTGGCTATCGTTTTTTTGTTGATTATTGTTGCCATTTCCTTTCCTTTGGTGCGTAGTACTAGTCAGCGGAAAATGATTGAGCAGGAAATCTCTGATATCAAAAAAGATAACGAAGCTTATCGTAACAAGAGTCAGGATTTGAAGAATATGATTGATTATTTACAATCAGATATTTCTCTTGAGGAGCAAGCTAGGCTTAATTTAGGACTTAAAAAACCTAATGAAGCCGTGATTGTCATTAACCAGGTTAAGAGCACAGAGGTGGCTAGTTCAACTGTTCCTGAGGAAAGTCGCGTGACTAATTGGCGTTTATGGCTACATTATTTTTTCAAATAAAAAAACCAAGTCTTTTTTAGGAACTTGGTTTTTTATATGGAGCCGAGAATGGGAGTCGAACCCACGACCTACACGTTACGAGTGTGTTGCTCTACCAACTGAGCTATCTCGGCAATTGTATCTTAGAGCGGGTAAGCAGAATCGAACTGCCATCTTCAGCTTGGGAAGCTGACATAATAACCACTATACGATACCCGCTAACTTATTTTAATCCTTCTAATTATAGGTGTAACACCTGATTAAAGTCAACAAAATGAAAAAATCTATCTACAAAATAATCGCTATTTCTTTATTTGTTAGTATTTTTAGTTTGCAAACTGTTCGAGCGGCCGATTCTTCGCCAGTCCAGTCTAAACTTCCGGTTCAGGCCACTGTTCTCGAGGCGGTAGTAACCCCACCTTGGGATTATGAGGCTCTAACTCCGATGTATCAGATTAGTTTGGATCCGGGACAACTAAATAAAGGTAAAACTTTTTCAGCGGACATCTATTATTCAAAAACTAACAACAACTATAAAAAAGTTTTTTATTTTGATTCCAAGAAAAATGTTTGGCAACCGCTACCCACCAAGGATGATCCTAAAAATAAAAAAGTAAGCGTGGAAATTCCTTTTTCAGATGTCCGTTTGGCTGTTTTTGCTTCAAGTAATATTTTAACCGTCGGTCGAGCCAGTTGGTATACTCACAAGAATGGTTTATTTGCCGCTTCACCGGATTTTGCTAAAGGTAGTGTTTTGCGAGTTTATAATTTAGCTAACGGAAAATTTGTCGATGTAACAATTAATGACTATGGCCCAGAAAGAAATACTCATCCTGACCGAGTAGTTGATTTAGATAAAGTAGCGTTTAAAAAGATCGCGGCTCTAGGGGCGGGAACTATTAATGTTAAAATTGAAATCATTAAATCGGTTAGTCCTAATTTAAATCAAGCGCTGTCTCCGGCGACCGAACCAGTAATCTCCGCTTCAGCGGCGGTGATTATGAGTGAAACCAGTGGCAAAATATTATGGAACAAAAATGGCGAGCAAGTTTCTCCGCTCGCTAGCTTAACTAAAATTATCGCTGCTCAAGTATTTTTAGACACTAAACCAACTTTAAGTCGGGTGGTAGTTTATAAGAAACAAGATGAGGATTATAACTATAAATATTGTAAGCCAGGAGAGTCCGCTAAATTGAAGGTTAAAGACGGTGAGACAATGACACTTTCCGATTTGCTCTACGCCGCTCTAGTCGGCTCAGCTAATAATGCCGTAGAGTCGTTAGTTAGAAATAGTGGCTTAACTCGTGACGAATTTATTTCCAGGATGAATGATAAAGTAGTTTCTTGGGGAGCCACCTCAACTTCGTTTATTGAACCCACGGGACTTTCCGAAAAAAATGTGAGTTCTCCGCATGACTATGCTATAATAGCTAGAGGAGCTTATGCTAATCCGATTATTAAGAAAATCAGTACTACGTCGAGTTATTCTTTTTCAACCGTTAACACTAAAGTAAAACATACTATTAAGAATACTGATAAGTTAATCGCCGCTAATAAATTTAACATTATTGGCTCTAAGACAGGATACTTGAATGAAGCTGGTTATTGTTTAATGACCAGAATAAAAACTAATAACGGTAATCTAATCGTTGTTAATTTTAATTCTAGCAGTAAGGCTAATAATTTTTTAGACAATGAAAAATTAATTAGCTACGGAATGAAAATTTTAAAAAAATAGGATATGATAAAATTTCAAAACGTTTCCAAGTCATACGCAAATAAGATAAAAATTTTACGCGGAATTAATTTACACGTTAAAGTGGGCGAGTTTGTTTCGATTGTTGGTCAATCCGGAGCTGGAAAAACTACTTTAGTTAAAGTTCTAATCGGCGAAGAACGGGTTAGCGAGGGGCAAATTGTCATTGGTGATTGGGATATTACTAAAATCCGCCGTCATGATGTGCCTTTTCTGCGCCGTCAGATTGGTGTTATTTTTCAAGATTTCAAATTATTACCTAAAAAAACTTTAAAAGAAAACATTTCTTTTGCTCTAGAGGTTTGTGGTGCCCCATCGGCCAAAATAAAAAAAATTGTGCCGAGTGTTTTAAAAATCGTTGGTTTAGAGGACAAGGGTGATAGGTACCCACGTGAAGTGTCTGGTGGCGAACAACAAAGAGCGGCTATTGCTAGAGCACTGGTTCATCAACCAAAAATATTATTAGCTGATGAGCCGACTGGAAATTTAGATGCGATTAATGCTGATGAAATTATTGATTTACTTCTGAGAATCAATAAGTTTGGTACCACTGTAATTTTAGTAACTCATAATAAGGATATTGTTAATCGTTTAAATCGCCGTGTAGTGACTATGGATAAAGGCGTTATTATCAGCGACAAAGAACACGGTAAATATTTGCTCTAAGCTATATAAATTAAGAATTTTTTATGCTTTCTTTCTTACGCATCATCAAATTTAGTTTTCAAGATATCGTTCGTAACATCTGGTTGTCTATCGTTACGATTACGATTCTGATTCTAGCCCTTTTTTCAATTAACATGTTGTTGACGGTAAAACTGGTTAGTCAAAATGCGGTTGAGGCTGTTAAGGAAAAAATAAATATCAGTTTGTATTTTAACGCCGACGCTTCTGAGGCCACCATTTTGGATGTTCGTCAGAAAGTGGAAGCGATGCCGGATGTTAAAGAAGCAGTTTTTATTTCCAAAAATGCCGCTTTAGAGAATTTCAGAAACAATAATAAGAATAATCCGGAAATTCTTAATGCCTTAAAAGAATTAGGCAAAAATCCTTTGTCGCCTTCACTGATTATCACCCCTAAAGATTTTGATAACTCCTCTAGATTAATTACTTCTTTAAAAGTGCTAGAAAGTGACGCAATTGAGTCTCGAGATTTTTCAGATAACTCTACTATTTTAGAAAAAATAAATTTTATCACCGCCAGAGTTAATGAGATTGGTTTATTTTTAATTTTAATTTTTGTTTTAACCAGCTTATTGGTGGTCTATAACGCCATTCGAGTGGCTATTTATACTCATCGGCAGGAGATTGAAATTATGAGGCTAGTGGGCGCCTCTAACTTCTTCATCTATATGCCTTATTTGTTCTCAGCTTTTATTTATGCTTTGGTTTCCATCTTTATTATTATTATTTCTTTTTATCCATTTTTGACTATTCTACAACCCTATCTGGAGGTGTTCTTTACCGGCTATAGTGTTAATATTTTAACTTACTATGTGAACAATTTTGGGACCATATTTGGCTTGCAATTCTTAGCAGTTTTTGGAATTACTTTGATTGCCAGCTTACTAGCAGCCAGAAAATACGCTAAGGTTTAAGCTCGTTTGACTTGTTATAAAAAATGCCATATTATAAAGGCAGTTTTCTAAACTGTCTTTTAATTAAGATAATATTCGGGGATCGTCTAATGGTAGGACAGCGGCCTTTGAAGCCGTCGATCTAGGTTCGAATCCTGGTCCCCGAGCAAATAAAAAATAACGCTAATTTTAGCGTTATTTTTTTATATAATTTTTGACAACCCGAACCAATTTTAATATATATTAAAATCAAACTTTATTTAATTGACACAATGACTTACTTGGTGCTAATTTTTGTTTATAAAATAGTAATATTAACAAATTAATATAGGAGGAATAATAATGAAACAAGGAATTTTTGAAGTTTTTAGTTTTGGAGATCTTGGACTGAAAGCTAACGATTTAAATCGTTACTCTAACCTAATTACTGGTCTAGACATGATAATTCCAGAAGGGGTTGTAATTGCGACTGGTATTTTTGATCTGTTGCTGGAAAGAATTGACTTTGAAAAACCAGTTGAAGAAATTAAAAAAAATGCTTGTCCGATTTTTCTGCGTCCTATCAATGAAAATATTTTAGATAATTTGGAAATCGGTGTTCCTTATGCTATTCGTTCTTCGGCTCTTTCAGAACGTGGTGGAACTGGTATTTATAAAACGGTATTTTTGGTACTAACTGGAAACAGGGAAACTGATTTACTAAATCTTTGGCATTGTGAACTATTAGTTTATGCCAGTGAGTTTACCGGTGATGCTAAAGCGTGGAGAGCGAAAGATAATGCTCCAATTGGTATGGCTATTCTTATTCAACAAGTTATTGGTTTTAATCTTGATAGTAATTTCTTGCCACCACTGTCTGGGACTGCTTATACTTCATATAACGGTTTGCCAACAGTTAGAGCCGTCATTGGTCTAGGAACTAAAGCCGTGGATGGTAGTGGTCTTATATTTAATTATTCGCCAGAAGAGTGGCTTCATTTTCAAAGAGAAATGTGGGATCAAGAATTTGCCGATGCTATTTCCGCGGAAAGTGCAATATCTAAAATTAATACTCATTATGAAGATATTCAAAGTAGGGTTTTTTATCAATTCGAAACATTTATAAGTCTGTTTGATAAATTAACTGAGCTTAAAAAAGAAGGTGAATTTTATTTGGAATGGGTGATTTTTGAGAACAAAATTTATATTGTTCAATGTGCCTCTTTTGAAGATCGTCTTCCTGGAGATGTCACCTTTAACAATACCGATTACTTCCTTCTTCTTAGTGGAGGGGATGTTTTAAATTCTGGTAATGCCACGTGTAAATGTATTGTTTACGCTCATGAGTGGACACCAGATGTATCTCGATCAATAGAGGATTTAAACAGAACTAATTTAGACTATCTTTTAGTTGTTCCTCAAGATGCCCTGTCACTCGTTGCTGATATTAATAACCCAGGGCAGAGACTTGCTTTCCGACATTTTAGCAATGCTCTGGCCGTCGTAGAAAAACAAAGGACTTATTCTCAGAATCAAGTTGCTATGATGTTACAGCTTGGCAAAAGCTTGGCTGACCATTCTTTTGGAACGGGTGCTTCTCATTTTTCCCAGCTTTGTAATAGGGCAAAAACCCTCTTTATTGGAGGAGAATTTGATGAAACACCTTTGTTTACTTTGCCAGGTGGAATGAGCTATCGCGATAACATTGGTATAACTATTTGGAATACCACCGCAGAGGTGGTAGTTAATGCTGTTAAAAAGGAAGGCTTTGTTTATATTTCCAAGAAGTCTAAGAAAAATAATTACTCTCTTAGTGAAATAAAAATTTGGACTAATCTGTTAAGACAAGCAGCTAGCGTTCTTGAATCAGAAAAATCATTAATGGCCAATGATTTTTATGTCATTCATTATGCTATTATTCCACCAATGAATTTAACTGAATTTGATCCTTTAAAAGTAGATCAAGAAATTATTGAAGAGTTTGGTGGTATGCCTGAAATTATTAGGAGCTTGCAATTTGTAATTACGAATGGAAGAACATATATCGACTTTTATACTTGGAGCAATGGTTTAAAGGTCTATCTTGAAGAATTGCTTTTGAGTCTTACTCAGAGTAAATAACCTTATTAAATTAGAACTGCCGTTGATAATAATGGCAGTTTTTTTTATTTATCAAATTTGGGTACAAAAACATTACTATTTAAAACAAAATAAGTTCGCATTTCCTCCTTTAACCCGAGCAGTATTGACAAAAAGTATGCCTTATGGTATACTTTTTGTTGTAAAAGAACTTTAAAAATTCACAAGATAAATTTGTCACAGCCAAAAGATGGCTAATATTTAGCCATTTCCTGACTGTGACCAATGATGGCCATAGTTCCCACTTACGGACAGTAAGTACAAACTGGGCTATCAGCTCATAATAATTTAAGTCATGAAGTATAATAAAGTAAGTTTCGGAACTTCCGAAGCAGTTTTCAACAAATTAGGCGGGGAGCGAGGAATAACAGATTTTCTCTCGGGAAAAACGCAGGTGGTAAAATCAGACAAAAACTTTCCAACACTGATGACCATAGAAGTGGGATTATATGACGAAAATGATTTGATTAAAATTATCAAAAAAGATAAAAAGATCAAAACTGATGAATCAAATAATATACTTGATTGGCCGCCATTGTTTGATTTTGACGAAAGGACAAGTCTTGAACTCGTTGTTGTTACTCCGGAAGAACTTGGTTTTGAGCCAATGTTTGAATCTTGTGCTAATTATGAAAATATTTGCGAAAGAGCAAATAGATATGGGTTAGATGAATGTCCTTCTGAACTCGGAATGTTACTATCTTTGCCACAATATGGATTAAAAAATAAATTTTATATTGTAGCATCTAAAATTTTAAGGGATCAGAAAGGGAAAAAACATTTATTAGTTCCATGGTTTGAAGAAGATGGTAAATGTGAACTTAAGGCATGGGAAGTTGAACAAGGTAAAAGCTTCCATACAGGTTTTCATTTTATATTTGTTCGACATAACGTTCAAATTTAAAAGATTTATTATTCATTTGGCTGTTAGTTTTATTACTAACAGCCTTTTTTCTTACAAAAAAGTTCCAATCTTATCCCGGTCTCCGAGCACGTTGACAAAAAACATACCTTGTGGTATGTTTTTTGATAGTTAAACATATTGTAGAACTTTAAAAAATAAATAAAACCATGGACGCTTTTTTAAATTTTTTAGATTTGCATCACGCAATTATCATCGCAGTTTTGTTTGGATTACAAGGATTTGCTTTAATTATGCAGGGTATTTACCTTATTCAGTTTGGAAGACTCTTAAAAAAACCAAAGAAATATCTTCATTCTAAACAAATTTTACGAACATGGTAATTCGTAAAAATTTATTTAAAAGAATTCTAATGACAAAAATCTATCCAAAGGGCTTGGTTGCAAAATCAAGTCTTTTTTCTTACAGAAAAGTTCCAATCTTATCCCAGTCCCCGAGTACGTTGACAAAATAGCACATTTGGTGCTATTTTTGTTTTATTAAATGGTAATATTAACAATTTAAAGTACAGGAGGATATAATTATGGCAAAACCAGTTGTTAAAAGTTTTAACGAAATTGTAGTAAATTTGGAATGGCTTCGTGAAGTTGTTGAGATGGTAGACAGAAAGTCGTATTCTTGTGGTGGTCTATGCACTTGCGTGAACGGTCAAGATGCAATGAACAAGCTAACATCAAAAATATTGACAATGGATGTTGATGAGCTTAAAAAAGAGGCTCGTTAACGTCTAAGTTTAGTAAGAAGTGAATCAGACGATTCACTTTTTTATTACAAAAAAGTTCCAATCTTATCCCAGTCTCCGAGCAGTTTTAAACAGCCCTTTTTCAGGGCTGTTTTTAATAGGTGGTTTATGACTTTGGAGCTGTATGTTATAATCAAATAACATTTAAACAACAATTTATGTATAATCCAATAAAAAATAACTTAATTATTGAGTTGCACGTCCCCGATTTAGACTTGGTAAAATCTTTTTATTCAAAACTGGGTTTTAAGATTTCCTTGGACGACAATCTCGACGAGAAAAATCTTGGTTATTTAACTATGACCAGGGAAGATAGTCTGGGAAATACTATGCTTAATTTTTATGGTGGAGACAAAAGAATTTACGACCAATCATTTTTTAAGAAATTCCCTCAAGACACAAATAGAGGTTATGCCACGGAAATAACTATAACTACTAGCGATATTGATAGATTATATAAAGTTGCTTCCGAAAATTTAAAAACCAACATAGTTCGTGATTTAAAAGAGTTAGAAGACCATGGCCATATTTGGAAAGATTTTCGCATGGTGGACCCATTTGGTTTTTATATAAGGTTTACAGAGCTAATTGATTGGGGGCAAAAGTAAGCTTGTTCCAATTTTATCCCGGTTTCCGAGCAATGTTGACAAAAAATATACTAATGAGGTATATTTTTTTATTGATCTTTAAAATACATTATTTAATTCTAAAACATTATATAAATGGAAGATGATAAAAAGGATGTTTCTGAAATCCTAAATAAGCATAAAGCGCTCATGATTAAAAATGGTATGGCCGAGGAGGCAGCCGAAGAAATTCTAGTTTCATTTAAGGCTAGATTAGAAATCATTCCGCCTAATTATCCAATACCAAAGTGCAGCGATTCGGTATATAATGACCCAGTTCTGGACTGGATTAATCAATATGCTTTATCGTCCGCAACAGCAAATAGACAGTATACAGTTTTTACTTCTGTTGAAGATTTAAAAAAGGTAGTTGAATGTGGACTAGGGAAAAAATGTTATGTCCGTGATTACTCTGGTTATCTCGTTCAAGATGGTACAATTTTCTTTATTTTTGTTTATTGTGCAGATTTTAAACAGATGAACAATCAGAGCTATAAAATTATTTTTTCATCTTCCCAGCAATCTCAGGACATATTTATCCAAGGTCAAGCATTCAGTGGTTCATATTTTGTTGATGTCGATGCAATTAGATTGAATAAATTTTTAAAAGTAAAAGAGCTTATTATTGATGATTTTGATTTTGATTTTGAGGTTAGAAAATCATGGGAAGAAGCGTTGATGATATTTAGGAGTTTATTTGTTTAAGCATGAGTTCTTATGGTCGCCGAATTAAGTAAGCGACCTTTTTTATTATCCAAAAACCGTTCCAATCTTATCTCATTCTCCGAGCATATTGACAAAAAACATACCTTATGGTATGTTTTTTAATAGTTAAAATTTTATTGTCGAACCTTAAAATAAAGTATAATGAAATCAATTCAATTAATTGTAAAGAATAGTGATAACTCTTGTTGGATAACATTTGAAAAGGAAGACACCTTGCTATTTTTATTACCACTAGGAACAATTTTTGAAGCCGTGGAAAATTACTGTGGTGCAGTGGTAAGTCATTATTACAACGAGAAAGACTCCAAATTCGTCACAAATATCGAAGTTACCAGTATTTTGCGCTTTCAGCTGGAGTATTTTAGAGAAGAGCTCTTAAAAAATGGCTGGGTGATTAAATACGAAGACAAATATTTAATCTTTCGTGATGGATGCAAATAATACAATCATTTTTTAATTAAACCCTGAGACAAAATAGTTTCAGGGTTTTTTATTTATTAAAAAAGTTTTAATCTTATCCCAGTCTCCGAGCACACACATAAATAGACTAATTTTAGTCTATTTTTTGCTATAATATTGACTCTATTACCATCTAATGTTAAGGTTTTTTCTCCAGTGAACAGATGATCTGGGTCTTTAAAAATTACATAACTAATGAAAGCATTATTAGAAACATGTACACCTGGTCAGGTAAAACGAATTATGTCTATAATGGCCGATTCAATACCGACGAAATTGCCTAAAGAAGTGGCCACAATGTTAATTGAAGTTCAATTAAAAAAAATGTTGGGCAAACTTTGGGAAGAGGCAGAAAAAGAATTATGGAAGTCTCTAATGAAAACCTTTGACGTAGTTTTTGTCGCAGAGATGGAGCTTAACGGGAATTTTTCATTTAATGATTATGTGGCAGAAGATCAGGGAAAGTTGATTGGCATACAATGGTCGAGTTCTCGTGTTTCCGGCTACCCTAAGGCGGAAATTTTCGGAAAGAAGCAGGCTGTCATGGCGAAAGTCACTAAGACATCTTCTGTGGAAGAATTTTGTCTGCACGTGGCTTTAAATAGAGGATATTTACCAGGCAGAGAAGGGCTAATTCAATTTTATAATACATACTCAGAAAAGATTTCAGAATTAGTTCCGTCGTTTGGTTGGTTGGTGGCACCCGTGCAAAGTCATAAAGTGCCTTCTTCATTGAATGATGATAATTTTGGTATTATTCCTACTATGCATAAGGAAATTTCCGATGGACAGGGGTTTATTATGACAAGTACTATTCAATTGTTGCAACGCGGGCAGTTTGTCCTTTTTTTTACGGATGCTGTAAAAAAGTAGAATTACAGATTAATTAAGAAAGCTCAATTAAAAAAGTTGGGCTTTTTTCTTATAAAAGAGTTTTAATCTTATCCCGGCCCCGAGTATGTTGACAAAAAAGTATATTTAGTGCTATTTTTGTTTTATAAAATAGTAATATTAACAACTTAAACATATAGCAAATGGAAGCAAGTTATGACACGAAGGAAGGGATTGCTAAATCCATTGGAAGTTTAGAAGAATTGGCAAAACTTTTAACAAAGAGACGTTATGGATATTTTTGGAAAGACGAAGAACTGAAAGAATTTTTTATTCTTGGGAGATATCGGTTGGATAAAAGAGGGAATATAGACAGGCTAACCGGAAAGATACCGAAAGAAATATTTCCAGATTTCCCCGACGTGATGACAAGTGAAGATCTAATTGACTATATTGAGAATAACCCAGGAGGGATAACAAGAGACGATTTTAAATATGGTACTTTTAAATATGAAAGCATGGTAATAGAATCGGGCTTAAAATGTCCTTCATGCGGGTTAGTTTGGGATATAAGCAACGTTCATGAAGCCTTGATATACCGAAATTGTGAATGGATTTCGTTAGATAACTTTGTCGGACAAACTTTAGATGAAGTTATTAAAAAGTTAAACGAAAAGCATGATGGTATATACGACTTTGGTCCATCTGATCATGGAGACGGTGAAGTTATCGCCCAGCCCAATCAGTCATTATTGACTTCAATAATCAGACTTTCTCATTAGAAGTAAATCTCCAAATTAACATATAATGAAAATAAAAAAAGGAACTACCCGCACAACCTTTATTTTTGATTACGTGGTTGTTAAAATTCCAGCAATTAACTTTATAATAGTATTTAAAGAAATTTATTATTCACTAAAACTGGCCATGCCCGTAATTAGAAAACAAGGCTTCAAGAAATATTATCTAAAAAAGAAAGCAATAAAAAGAAGAGCGACGGAAAAAGAAAAAGCCCATATACAAAAAGAATCAGAAGAGTTGGGCTTAGAACTTATCCCTTGTAAGTCTTACGAGATTTTTAGTATAAAATACTTGATGTTTTCTGGAATTATGGCCAATTGGAATGAATATCTTTTCTACAGAGAAACTAAAAATTTATTTGTACTACCAACCTATTTATCTATATTTGGTCTAATTAATTTTCAAAAAAGAGGGAAAGAGATATATTTTTGGAATAGCGACGAGATTAGAGAGTATATTTGTATTAATTCTGTTGATGAAGATCAGATTTTTTGTGATTCTCACACCTTCGCCAAAAAAGAGAACTTCTGTTTAGATGGTGATAAGCTAAAAATGCTTGATTATGGCAGTAGACATGTTCACAATTTCTTAAGATTAAATGGCGACAAGCTATTTAATAACTTCATAAAACCACCAGTGTAAAATTGGTGGTTTTTTAATACAAAAAAGTTCCAATTTTATCCCAATCTCCGAGCATGTTGACAAAATAGCACATTTAGTGATATTTTTTGTTTATTAATTAGTAGTATTCACAATTTAAAAAAATAGAGAATGAGAAATCTAGTTGAAAGCTTCAACCCCGAGAACCTTGACCCCCAGATTAATTGGCTAAACGATTTGTTGGCAGAATTTTTGAAAGTCAACTTAACCCTAAAAATGGCCTTTGATGATTATTTTATTGCCCGCGAGGCTGAAAGCTATGAAGAAGGCGTTAAGAAGTTTAATTTAGAGCGCTGGAGTAGTTGCGGTAGCGACAGCAACCCAACCTTAGAAATAGTTGAGATAAAAGGGGAGCTAAAATTTGCTTATTCTGCTTACGGCACGCTGGGGCCATTAAAATCCAAAGATTATAATCGCGCCATGATAAAAAGTATTGTGGCAAAATTCTTTGCCGAGCCACTTTCTTTTTTTAAGTGATTATAAAAATGTTTCACAAGAACCGCCAGTGTAAAATTGGTGGTTTTTTTATATTATTTAAAATTATTTGAGATATGATAGTCATATAAAAATTAAAAACCCACAGTCTTTTTGACTGCGGGTTTTTTAAAATCAAATTTGATATTAAAAGGGGAGGTAATCTTCAAAGAATTTCTCTAGTCCAGTCGGGAGAAAAAATTCTTCAGATATCGGTGTTAGCAAGCACCTAACAGCCCCTTTACCAACTGCTGGACCAAAATAAGAACCAATCCAGGCATCTTCATCCTTCTTAAGTTCATAAGAGATAATGTCGCTCCTTCGTTCGTATTTCTTTTTAAAGCGGATGATGTTTCCTTCAAGGGACACATCTGTGAGCACTGAAGGGCCGTAATTATCAGATAAAGCGCCTACGCCATCATAAAAATTGTCAGTAAATTTAATTACTCCGGCAAACATTGTTCGAAAGGTTGCTGGTTGAATCTCAGCTCTTTCGCCAATTTCTGAGTCAAGGCTAATCCCAAGCATAAGGTTGTTTTGAAAGAAAATTCCATGAACAAGGTAAAGTCTGGTTTTCATTCTTTTGTTTTTAAAGGTTCGACAATCTATTTAACTGTGCTTATACTAAAATAAAACATTGATTTAGTCAATTAAAGATCAATTATCATGTTTTCGCAAATTAAAGTATGTTATAGTGTTCGTGTATGAACAAAACAAAATTAAAAACAGTGACCCTGCTAGGGATAGACTGTCTTGATGTTAAAAGACTGTGTTTGGCAATGGAAATTTGCCAAACTAATTTTGAGTTTGCGGATGTCAAAATATTAACTTCTTTAAATCCTGGTAGTAGTGAAAATATTATAAAAATTAAAGCTATTAACTCTACTGAAGAATATTCCCATTTTATTATAAATGATTTATATAAATACGTTGACACGGAGCAGGTCTTAATAGTTCAGTATGATGGTTTTATTCTTAATCCAAATGCCTGGACTGATGAATATTTAAAATATGATTATATTGGCGCGCCTTGGTTGGTAGCTGATTGGTCAGTGAATAATTTTGACTTTCCGGCGGAATTATTAGGAAAGTTTGTGGTCGGTAACGGTGGATTTAGTTTGCGGAGTAAAAAATTACTTAACCTTACCGCCAAGTTGTCCCAAGACGATGAAATCAAAAGATATCACCCTGAAGACGTATCGATTTGTGTGTATTATCGTAAATTGCTTGAAGATAATGGAATTAAATTTGCTCCAACAATCCTAGCTAAACAGTTTAGTTTTGAATCCGAGGATATGGAGAATTATTCCTGGGATAATCAATTCGGGTTTCATGGGCTTAATTGGACAGATATTTCTAAATGGAGTAAGTCTCATCCCGAGTATAAAATAGATAATCCCGCCACCAAAAAAACTGAAAGATTAAAGTGGCTTTAGTTTTTATATAGCCAATCATTCTCTCTAGGAAAATTTACAAAATAGCATTTTTATGCTATTTTTGTTGTATATAATTAATTATAAATTTATGAATAAAGTTACACATTTTGAATTTCCTTGGGATGATAAGGAACGAGCTAAATCTTTTTACCAAAATGTTTTCGGATGGAAGCCTTTTGAGTGGGAACAATTTGGTTATACTAGTTGGCAAACGGGTCCGGTTAATGAAAAGATGCAACCAACTGAAACAGGGTTTATTAATGGCGGTTCCAGCAAGCGCGACCCCGAGATGCCTTATCCAATGTTCTATATCGATGTCGAAGATATAGATGTGGCGCTTGAAAAGATTGTTGCTCAAGGAGGAGTGATTGCCCGTCAAAAAACCCCACTCGGAGAAAATGGCGAAATGGGATTTTTGGCTTGGTTTAAAGATTCGGAAGGGAATATCCTGGGTTTATCTCAATATAAAAAATCGGTTTAACAACCAAGTTTTTGGTCGCAAGCTTTAGAATTTTTCGGCTTCTGTCTTTAGGGTGATATATGTTATATTAAATTCACAACTGAATAATCTTTTTATAAAGAGTGTAGCGAGGGAACTAGCCCTAAGACCTGCCAGCAACCCCAAAAGAATCCATTTGGAAGGTGCTACTTCTAGCCCAATAAGGGAAAGATAAAGGCCGATTTTCTATCTCTAAATAAAAACTCTTTCCTTTTTTGGGAAGAGTTTTTTTTATTATTAATTAAATTATAAAATTATATTAGAAACAGTTTTAGGTTAATTTATTTTCGACGTCTTTTTTTAGATTTTCGGTAATTTCTAGAGCCTTGTCATACTCTCCACTTCGCGCTGCGATTCGGGCGCTAATAAAGTCATTAAAAGCCGCTTCGTTAATTACATGACTTACTTTATTGTTTTGACCAATTATCTTTTTCCAGGCCTGGTAGTCACTATTTTCGAAAGTGCTTAAAAGTTTTTCCTGTTTTTCTTGGGACTCTCTAGAAGCTTTTTTATTATTTAAATTCAATTCAAAATCCTGATCGGAATCTGAGAAATAATTAGTCATTATTCCGGCTGATAAAATCATTGTCAAGAAAGCAATATTTATCGCCACCTTTTTGTATTTCTGCATAATTATTTTTTTAATTCTACTTAGTACAGGGTAATACGTTAGAAAATAATATTTCTTCACGTCCTAATCTTGGTATTCGTTTTTTATTTAATAAGAGGTATAATTTAAAAGTATTCCGAAAAATAAAGTAATAATTTTATGACCGACTTAAAAAATGATTTAAAAACTATTGAACCAACTTGGCACGAAAAGCACGTGGTAGCTTCCACTGTGGGTGAAAAAATAGCTGATAAAACGGCTAGTTTAATGGGTTCTTGGAAATTTATTATCTTTCAAACTATCTTTGTGATTCTGTGGATGTCTTTAAATGTGGTTGGTTTTATTAATCATTGGGACGCCTATCCTTTTATTTTGCTTAATTTAATTTTCTCGACTCAAGCGGCTTACGCGGCGCCAATCATTATGATGGCCCAAAACCGTCAGAACGATCGTGACCGTTATCAAGCTAGAGAGGATTATTACACCAATGTTAAGGCAAAAAAAGAAATAGAGGCGCTGCAGAAATCTTTAACTAGAATTGAGATTGATAAATTAGATAAAATCATTGATTTGTTGAGTAACTACTCAAAATAGACCGACTAGTAATTAAAGCTTATAAGTTGACAAAACAAAGATAATTGTGTTAAATTTCGTTTAGACTATACGAACCTTAAAAATAAAAAGCCATGAGAAAATTACAGTCGTCTGCGCCTGAATATCGGAAGATATGTCAGGAGTTTGTTTTTTTAATTAGGGAAGCCTTAAAAAAGGCCCCTAAAAAAGGTGATCAGAATTTTTATAGCCACTTAGCTAATAACTATTTGGTTAATAGTGATTTAAAAATAATGCGTCCTTTAGCTAAAGAGAATTGGCCGGTGGAATTCAGTTGGCTTTCGGCTAGCCCGGGACTTTATTGGCCGGTCATGACTAGAAGTCTTTATGTTAGAAGTATTTTTGATTCGCCTTTTATCGCGACGCCACTTTATTTTGGCTATGCAGTGGTCTCTGGCGAGCTTAAGCGCACCGCTTTTTATGTTGCTGAATTACTGTTTAATCAGAGTCAGGTCGTAATCGATCCTTTAGCCTATCTTAATGAGGTTAAACCGGATTATTATCTTGGTTGCCGGGTTGACAAAAAAGATTTGGAAAAATATCTACGCGAAAATGTTGATCCTCTGGAATCCTTGGCTAGTCGAAGGAGTTTTAGTCGGTGGGAGCTTCGTCATAAAGCCTCCCATCACGCTTCTTTTATGGATTATGATCTGGGTTGGTAGAAAATAAACGTGGTCTTATAACTAGACCACGTTTTTTTGTGACTCTTTATCATATTTTATTTTTATGCTATTATCATCAGTAATATGCCAAAATATCAGTATCTAATTGAAAATAGTGATTCTAGCACTCCAGGCTCTTTAATCCTTATTTTAAGGCCTAAAAGTGCTCAGGATGTCTTTAATTTTAAGCCGGGCCAATACGCCATGCTGTCTTTTTATAATCAAAAAGGTAAGTTTTTTATTAACCATCCTTTTTCAATTGCCAGCTCGCCTAATCAAAATGGTTTTTTAATGTTTGGTATTAAAATTTTAGGTAATTTCACTCAGAATATACAAAAATTAACGGTCGGTAGTCAAGTTGATGTGATGGGACCGTTTGGTGATTTTGTTTTTGAAGAACAAAAACATCAAGAAGCGGTTTTTTTAGCCGGCGGCGTGGGGATTACGCCTTTTATTAGTGCGAGTGAATATGCAACCTATCGCCATTTAAGTAATCGCCTAACTTTGCTTTATAGCTGCCGAACTGTTAAAGAGGCCCTGTTCTATGATTATATTAAAAAATTAGCCGGTGCTAATTCTAATTTTACAGCCAAATTAAAAATTACTCAGGAGACCCTAAATAGTAATTTTGAATATTGTGAGAATGGTTATATAACCCCTGAAGTCATTTTAGAAAACGTCGGTTCAGTGGTTGGAAAAGATTTTTTTATCTGTGGCCCTGGCGCCTTTATGACCGCGATGGAAACCAATCTCTTGTCTTTGGGTGTTTCTCGGCAGAAAATACATCAAGAAGCCTTTAGCGTGGTGCCTAATTTATCGTTTAGAAAAAATTTCAAGAATATATTTCTGGTTTATGGTTTAGCGGTTATTTTATTTCTATTTTTTCTAAGCTTTATTAGAGTCAGTGCTACGGTCACCGCCAAGAAAACTTCGGACGATACGGTAGATATCGAAGAAAGTGAGGCTACCTCGACTAAGAGTGAGGTCTCCAGTAAAAAAGTGGAATCAAAAATCACTACACCAAAAACAAACAATTTAAGGAAAACTACTGTGCCAGTTACTCCTAAGATTGTTGCGCCTCAGGCAACTGTTCCGGCTGTTGTCACGCCGACGGTGTCGCTTCCGACAGTCGTTGTTCCGCCTGTTAGCCAACCGATTTATACTCCGGCACCGGCGCCTACCCCCAGAACCAGAACCTCCTAAGATATGATAACTTATAAAAAAATTAAAGCTCTCGGAACAGAAATTGAATTTTGTTTGCAATCAAATATCAACCGTAATTTCGAATATGATTTAAAAGAGCTGGAATTTTTTATTGTTAATTTTGAAAAAAGATTTAGTCGTTTTTTAACTAGCAGTGAACTTAGTCTTTTAAATCGAGCCGGCGGCGCCTTTAAGGCCAGCTCAGAACTTATTGATCTATTATCACTGGCTCAAGATTTTTATAAAACTACTAAAGGAATTTTTGACCCGACGATTCTTAAAACTCTGGAAAAAAAGGGCTATGACAAAAGTTTTGATTCAGCCGACTTTAATCATGATATAATTAAAGAGGATAAATATTTAGGAGTCATTGATTTTAGTCAGGTCGAAATTGACTTAGCGCACAAACTAATTACTTTGCCATCAGGACTAGCCATAGATTTAGGAGGAATCGGTAAAGGCTATTTAGTCGATTTATTAGTCACTAAGATAAAGGCCAAAGGCTATCGTGATTTTTGGATTTCTGCTGGCGGTGATATGTATTTATCAGGCTTAAATCAGGACCAAAAGCCTTATCAAGTCGCCGTTCAAAACCCTAAAAAATTAGCTGAAGATATCTTCAATCTAACTATTATCAATCGGGAGCTGGCAGTGGCCACTTCGGGAGTCGCTAAGAGGCAATGGTTAAATAATGGTAAACAATATAACCATATTATAGATCCGCGAACCGGCCTGTCAGTTGATAATAATCTATTAGCGGTAACGGTGGTATCAGACCAAGCAGTTAAAGCGGATATTTATGCTAAGACAATTTTAATTTTAGGCGTAGAGCAAGGTTTAGCTTTTATTAATAGGCAAGCCAATTCGGAAGCTTTAATTATCGGTAGTAATCTGGAACTTAGTTTATCAAAAAACATGAATAATTATTTAACAAAAATCTAATGTCTAAAGCTATTAAAGTTTTAATTACCTGTGGACTTTTTATCCTCGCCTTGTTCATCTTTTTTTGGGCCGAGTCCGGTTCGAGCAGCACACTGGCTAATATTTGGCCCTGGTATTTTACACGTGCCTCTGGGTTGGTTGCTTATTTATTACTTTTTCTGTTATTAGTTTCTGGTGCTGGCATTAAAACCTCGCAATCATTTAAATTTTTAAGCCCAACTTTTGCTTGGTTGCAGCACCGTTATTTAGGAATGGCTTTATCATTTGCCGTTATTATTCATCTAATCTCTCTATTAGCCGATACCTATCTAAAATTTACTATTGTTGAGGTTCTGATTCCGTTTGCTTCGACGTATAAGCCTTTGTTCTTATCCCTAGGGATTATTGGCTTTTATATTTTTTTGGCCGTTATTCTGTCTTCAATTTTTACCATTACTAAATTTCCTAAAGCTTGGCGCTTACTTCACTATCTGCCATATCCGATGTTTGTTGCTATTTTCGTTCATGGTTATTTTATTGGTACCGATACCGCCGCCCCACAAATTAGAGGGATGTATTTAATTACCGGACTTATTGCGGGGGCTCTTAGTCTCTATCGTTTATATTTCTTTTATAAACAGAAGTAAATTTCAATCTATCTTGGCACTTTGTGATCCAGATAGTTTTTTCTTGACAAAAATTAGTTTAGATACTAAAATAATAATTAACTAAACAATATTAATTTAATTACCTATTTTTTATGAGCATTCGTAGAATTTTTACTAAAAAGAGAATTATCTGGACTATTATCCTACTTATTGTCGTGGGCGGTGTCTGGTATTTTAAAAGTAAGCCTAAAAATAATGCGGCTAATATTTCCACGGCCACTGTCAGTCAGCAGAATTTGGAACAAACCGTTCTAACAACTGGCCAAGTCGTTAGTGAAACTAATTTGAATTTAAGCTTTCAAACCGGCGGCGTCGTTGATAAGATTGCAGTTGTAACTGGTAGTCAGGTTAAAGCCGGAGATGTCCTAGCTAATTTGAGCCAAGCCAATGTTAAGGCTTCTTTAACTAGTGCTAGTGGTCAATTAGCCCAGGCCAAGGCCAATTTTCGCAAGGTTTTAGCAGGTGCCACCCCCGAACAGATTAACGTTTCTCAAAAATTAGTGGACTCGGCTCGAGTAGCCTATAACAATGCTTTAACTCAACTAGCTAATACCCAAAGTTCAACGGCCGCGGCCATTAGTCAGGCTCAATTTACCTTAGATGACTTGCAATCGCCAACAACCACTTCTGATAATAAACGTTCGGCGATTGTCGTTAATATTGCGAATCAGCTAGCCAATGTTAAAGCGGACTTAGACAAAGAAAAACAAATCTTGGATGATAATAATTTAAAAGACACCTTCGGTGTGGCTGACTCTTCCAGTTTACCTAACTTTAAAAATGCCAATCTTCAAGTTCAGTCACTGTTAAACACAGCTAATATAAGTTTGGCCACCGCTCAGGCTTACAAGAGTGATGCTAATATTTATCAAGCGGTAGTTGACGCCTTGGCAGTTTTAAATCAAAACGTAATTTCTTTAAATTATGGTTATACGGCTTTACAGAATTCGGTGGTTAGTTCTCGTTTTAGCCAAACTCAATTAGACGCTTATAAATCAGCGATTAATTTAGCCTTGTCGAATGAAAACTCCGGAACCTCACTGATTAAATCTTCAAGACAAGCTTTGACCGATGCTTTAACGGCGGCAACCAATGCTGTTACAAATAGCAAACTGTCAGCCACACAACAGATTAGTTCTGCTCAAAATCAGATTAATAGCGCTAAGGCCTCACTTCAGCAGTCAGAAGCAACTTTAGCTCAACAGAAGGCTAAGGCTCAACCAGCCGATATTGATGCCGCTCAGGCTCAATTGTTATCCGCTCAAGGAGCGGTAGAGGCGGCGCAAACAGCTCTAGATAATACGGTTCTTAAGGCTCCGGCTGATGGCACTATCACTCAGGTAAATACTAAAGTTGGTCAACAGGCAACTGCCATGCAAGCTGTTTTCGTGCTACAAAATATCAACTCTTTGCACACCGAAGCTTACGTTAGTGAATCAAACGTTGCTTCTTTGAAGCTCGGTCAAAATGTTGATTATACTTTCGACTCTCTGGGGCCAGATAAACATTTTAGTGGTCAGATTATGACCATTGATCCGGCTTCGACGGTTATCTCCGGTGTGGTTAATTATTTAGTTAAAGCTAGTCTGCCAAATATTCCTGAAATTAAGCCGGGTATGACAGTGAATATGACGATTTTAGTTGCTTCCCGGCAGAATGCTCTTGCGGTGACAAGTAGTGCTATTATTAATCAAAACGGTGAACAATATGTTCGCGTTATTGATGACCCTAAAACAAAAACTTATCATCAAGTAAAAGTTCAAACCGGTCTTCAAGCCGATGGCGGACAAGTAGAAATTTTAAGTGGTTTAGAAGCAAACCAAGAAATTGTAACGCTTATTAAATAAGACTTTTTAATATGAATTTAATTAATATTAAAAATCTTAGAAAGGAGTATACCACCGGTGATGTGGTTACTCCGGTTCTAAATGATATCAATTTTAAGATTGATCAGGGTGAATTTGTGGCTATCATGGGACCTTCCGGCAGCGGCAAGTCGACTTTAATGCACATTCTTAGTTTCTTAGATCGCGCCAGTGCCGGTGTTTACGAATTTAAAGGTGAAGACATTAAAGATTTTAATGATAATTATCTGGCAGAGTTAAGAAATAAAGAGATTGGTTTTGTTTTTCAATCTTTTAACCTACTACCGCGGACGACGGTACTTGATAATGTTAAATTACCTTTGATTTATAGTAAAAAAAATAATCACGATGCCTTGGCTAAAAAATCTTTAGACGCCGTTGGCTTATCGCATCGTTTAAACTATTATACTAACCAAATTTCCGGCGGGGAAAAACAACGCGTGGCAATTGCTCGGGCTTTAGTTTGCGATCCGGCGGTTATTTTTGCTGACGAACCAACGGGTAATTTAGACTCTAAATCCGGTAATACGGTGATGTTTATTTTGCAGCAGTTAAATGACCAGGGGCGAACTATTATCCTGGTAACTCACGAAACCGACACAGCTAATCATGCTAAACGTATTATTCGTATCAAAGATGGGCACATCTTATCTGACGAACCAGTGGCTCATCGAACAATCGCTGAGGCCGATAAAGACTTGATTAAATAATTTAAATTTTGTGGATCTATTTTCGATTATAAAATTGGTAATCAAAAATTTGCTAGCCCGAAAAGGGAGGACTCTTCTGACAATTTTAGGGATTACTATCGGCGTCGCTGGAGTCATCATTATCATTTCTCTAGGAGCCGGCGCTCAAAGTCTTATCTTGGGACAAGTAACTAAGCTGGGCTCTAATCTCTTATATATTCAGCCGGGAAAAACCGCTGATAACGGTGCGCCAATTCCAGGCTTAGTGATTACCAGCTTGGTAAATAGTGATGTCGAAGCGCTGCGTGATAAAAGTCGCGTACCTCACGCGCTGGCGGTTAATGCGGCCACTCAGGGCACAGCGACTGTTACCTGGGAAAATAAAACCGTCGACTCCACTTTTATGGGAACAGACACCGACTATCCCAAGGTAGCCAATTTTACAATGAGTTCTGGTCAGTTTTTTAGCGAAGCGGAAAATGTTGGCGGGGCTAATGTCGTCGTTTTAGGATCAGAAATAAGTAAACAATTATTTGGTGATTCCGGAGTCGACCCGATTGGACAAGTTATTAAAGTTAGAAGTTCGATTCAGGATACCGCTGGTGGTGTGCCGCTTCGGGTGATTGGTGTTATCGCCTCTCGTGGCAGTTCTTTTTTTCAAAACCAAGATGAGCTTATTTTTATGCCTTTAGTTATTGGGCAGCAGCAAATTCTCGGCATCCATCATTTACAATCGATTTATATTAAGGTTGATAATTCTTCAAATATTAGTTCTACGATCGCGGCGATAAATACCGTTTTAAAACAGCAACATCATATTTTAGACGATATCAACGTAGATTTTACGATTCGCAATCAGGAAGATGCGGTTAAAATTTTATCGACCATTACTAACGCTCTCAGTTTATTTTTAATTGCCATGGCGGCCATTTCTTTAGTCGTCGGTGGTATTGGTATTTTAAATATCATGATGGTAACGGTCGCGGAGCGAACTCGAGAGATTGGTTTAAGGAAGGCCGTAGGCGCTACTCGAAAAGCGATTCGTAATCAGTTCTTGTTAGAATCGAGTTTACTGACCGGTTTGGGTGGCCTAGTGGGTATTATTATCGGTATTCTAGTTTCTTTTTTAATTTCATTACTGATGAAAAAATTAGGTTACGACTGGGCTTTTGTAGTTTCTTGGGTTTCGATTGTTTTATCAGTCGGTGTATCGGTTTTAACCGGAGTCGTCTTTGGTTTATTCCCGGCGATTAAAGCCGCTAAACTTGATCCTATCGACGCTTTAAGATACGAATAATTATGTATAACGCTTTAAAACAAGCTTTAAAAGCCTTAATGGCCAATAAGGGTCGAACTTTACTGACGACTCTCGGGATTATGATTGGCATTGCGACGGTTATTTTAGTGCTCTCAGCCGGAGCTGGTTTTAGAGCTTTAATTGATGCTCAGGTAGCAACTTTTGGGACCAACACTTTGTATGTTCAAACTCAAGTCCCTTCAACTAGCAAAAATAGAACCCCGCGAGATAATGTTAGCTCCGGAATTGTAATTACTAGTTTAAAACAAAGAGATTTAGATAGTATTAATAAATTGCCTAATGTCATAAATAGTTATGGCATTGTCATGGGGCAGTCGGTCGCTAGTTATCGTAGCAATCAAAAAACCGCTGTTTATTTAGGTGTTTCCGCTAATCGTTTTTTAATTGACCAAAGCACTTTAAAGACCGGCCGTTTCTTTACTAATACAGAGGATGCCAGCGGGGCTCAGGTGGCGATTTTAGGTAATAAGATTGCCTCAGATTTATTTAAGCAAGATGACCCGATGGGAAAATTAGTCCGTATCGGTTCACTCAATTTTTCGGTTATCGGTGTTTACAATCCATCTAGCGGTCTAGGCGGCGGCAATGATGATTATATTTTTGTACCGCTTAATACGGCTCAGAAAAAAATGCTGGGTATCAACTATTTGGTTCAAGCAGTAGTCCAGATTAAAGATTTAAATTTAAGCGATTTAACTGCTAAAGAGATTGGTGATACAGTTAGACATAATCACGGAATTACTGATGCTGCTAAAGATGATTTTAAAGTGACCACTCAAGCACAAATCATGGATATTTTTAATACTATTTTTAACAGTATTACCATTTTGTTAATTGCCATTGCCGCTATTTCGCTGATTGTTGGCGGCGTCGGTATCATGAATATTATGTATGTGGTTGTCACTGAGCGCACCTCAGAGATTGGTTTAAGAAAAGCCCTGGGGGCTAAAAATTATAATATTTTACAAGAGTTTTTAATTGAATCAGTTTTAGTTACCTTACTCGGCGGTGGTATTGGTATTTTGTTTGGCGCCTTTTTAAGTTGGATTTTAACCATGGTAGCTGTTAGTAGTGGATTAGCTTGGACCTTTGTAGTGCCTTTTTACGCTATCGCCATCGGCTTTGGTGTTTCAGGCGCAATTGGTATCGGTTTCGGCGTATTTCCCGCTTTAGGAGCCGCTAAGCTTGATCCGATTGAAGCTTTGCGCCACGAATAGGGTAATAATTTATAAATATATGACCAGTAACAGACAGGAGTTATTAAAAAATTTAATTGATAAAATGACTCGAGCCATTCATAATATGAACTCGGTCCATGAGTTTCCTTTTGGTGATTGCATGTTGAAAAAGCAGCAGATTATGATTCTGTTTTTTATTTATGATAAAAAGAGCTCGGTTTCCGTTAAGGACATCGCTAAATTTTTGCATGTCACCTCCGGAGCAATTACGCAATTTGTTGATGGTTTAGTGGAGAGAAAATTAGTAAAACGCGAAGAGAATCAAGGTGATCGTCGGGTAATTAATATAAAATTAACTCCGAGCACGGAAAAACAATTTAATAACTTCAAGAATAAATATATTATTAGCGCCAGCAAATCATTTAGTCAGTTTACTGATAAAGAAATTGAACAATTAACGGGTTTACTCGAAAAAATAAAAACTCCAAAGGTGTAATTTAAATAAAAAAAGACTGGGATAATTTCTCAGTCTTTTTGGTTGGATTTTATTTGACAGCGAAGCGCTTATAAAACTTATGTTTAACTAACTCCATGAGTACTAGATAAATAATTACTAAGACAAAAATAGCGACGAAGGCTTTAAGCGGTAGTGGTTTAAAGCCAAAGAAAGATCCCAGTCCTTCAGTGGTTAGTATTATTCCTAAAAAGACGGCGCCAAGAGTAGTATAAACCAAATATTTACTGGGACGAGATTGTATAAAAGGAATTTTTTGAGTACGGATAATATAGATGACTAAAATTTGGGTAGCCAGTGATTCGATAAACCAGCCAGCTTGAAAAGTGGCAGTATCAAAATGAAATAAACCATAGAGAACGTAAAAAGTTAAGAAATCAAAAATTGAACTGATGGGTCCGAAAATTATCATATATTTTTTGATAAACTTCATATCCCAGTGCTTAGGCTTTTTAAGGTATTCGGCGTCAACGTTGTCTGATGGTATAGATAGCTGAGAGGTGTCGTAGATAAAATTGTTAAGCAGTATTTGGCTGGCGGTCATTGGGAAGAAGGGTAAAAATAAACTGGCGCCAATCATCGAAAACATATTGCCAAAATTAGAACTGAGACCCATGAGCAAATATTTCATGGTATTACTGAAAGTTTTTCGACCTTCAATGATGCCATTCATGAGCTCTTTAAGGCCTTTGCGCATTAGAATGATATCGGCCGTTTCCTTAGCAACGTCCACGGCATTATCAACGGAAATGCCGACGTCAGCGGTTTTAAGGGAAGGAGCATCATTGATGCCATCACCTAAATAACCGACAATCAAACCATTTCTTTTTAATTCAGAGATAATTTTTTCTTTTTGGCTAGGCGACATTCGTGCGCAGATTGTAGCATTTTTAATTCGTTTATATATTTCGTCATCACTTAAGACATTGAGGTCTAATTCATCGCCGGTAATAATTTCATCAACCGGTAGTCCGAGATCGGAACAGATTTTTTTGGTAATTAAAGGTCCGTCGCCAGTTAGGATTTTAACTGCCACGCCGTGCTCCTTCATAAAGACTAAAGTTTCTTTGACATCAATTTTTGGTGGATCATAAAAAACCATGAAACCGCGCAACGTCAGTTCAGTTTCTTCGGCATATTCATATTTCTCCTTTTTAGTTTTTATATTTTTTTCAGCGATTGCTAGAATTCTAAAACCTTGACTACTTAAATCATCATAGACTTTTTTTATGGTGTTTAGGATTTCGGGAGTAATTGGTTTAATATCTTCCTGCTCAAAATAAGTGTTGCAGATTTTAAAAAGTTCTTCGGGGGCGCCTTTGGTAAACATAGTAATTACCCCATTCTGCTGAGAGAAAACTGAGGAGCGCTTGCGATTAAAGTCGTAAGGAATCTCTTCTATTTTGGTATAACTGGTTAAATCAAGGGTTTCGTGTTCTAAGATAGCGTGGTCTAAAATATTTTTAATTCCGGTTTCAAAGGAACCGTTGATATAAGCTGATTTAAAAACTGCTTTAGAGTCGGCACCGAAAATGTCGACATGCTTAATGACGGTAATTTTGTCTTCAGTTAAAGTACCGGTTTTATCGGTGCAGAGCACATCAATGGAGCCGAAGGTTGGAATGGAGTTTAGTCGTTTCACTAAAACGCCGCCTTTAGCCATTTTAATGGCGCCTTTAGCCATGTTAACACTCATAATCATGGGCAGAAGTTCAGGGGTAACGCCCACGGCTACTGCTAGAGCGAATAAGAAGGAGTTAAAATAGCCTTTGCCCATCAGAGCATTAATTAAAAAGATAATAGCCACAATCACGGCAATTACTCGAATAATTAAGAAGCCGAAACTTTTAATTCCTTTTTCAAAAGCATTTAGAACTTCGGGTTTAGAAATATTTTGGGCAATTTGACCGAATTCGGTGGCGAGGCCAATCGCGGTCACTAAAAATTGGCAATAGCCGGAAATAACATTAGTCCCTGAAAAAACAGCGTTATTTTCACTGGCCGTTTTTTCAACCGGCAGACTTTCGCCGGTCAAACTTGATTCATTTAAGAAAAAATCATCAGCGCTAATTATTTTGCCATCTGCCGGCACAATGTCTCCCGCTGAAAGCAGAATAATATCTCCAGGAACGATATATTTGGTATCTAGTTCCTGTTCTTGGCCGTCTCTTAGAATTCGAGCCTTAATTGCTAAACGTTTGGCAATTTTTTCTGCCGCTTTGCTGGATTTATGTTCTTGATAAAAATTTAGCAAGACGCTTAGAAAGATCATGGTTAAAATTATAATCATGCTTCTTATCTGACCAGTTAGACCAGAAATAAGTGAGGCGACAATTAAGATTATAATTAAAGGGTCTTTAAAATAGCTTAGGAATTTAATTAGTAGGCTCTTTTTTTTAACTTTGTCTAATTGGTTATAGCCAAAAGTTAAAGAGCGGCTAATAGCTTCTTTGGTGTTTAAACCCTGGGGACTGGAACTCAGTTCTTGGTATAATTTGTCTAAGTTAAATTCTTTGAGCGCGGCGGTGTTGATTTTGGCAGTCATCATAAAATATTGTTTTAGGTTATTTTGCTTCTATTATAGCATTAATTTATAAAAAAAGTCCCCCAATTTTTTTGGGGGACGTCTTTTAAAATAAGTTCAGTTGCAGGCCGTCTTTTAGAATTTGGGCCTTTTTAAAGAGTTCGAAACTGACATTTTTTTGGAGTTTCCGAGGCAAGCCGAAAACTTTTTTAAATAAACGACCAGCTTTGTCTTTTAACTCTTTGCGTGGGAGCTCCTCGAGCGCTTCGAATTTAATTAAAAACTCTCGCTCAATTTGATACCGACTGCGGATGGCTTGGCGGCAAGTGGGGTTGTCGCAGCAAGTATATCTTTCTGAGACGACGTTTTTGGGTAGGAGAAAGAAATATTTGACCTTATTTTTCTTACAAACTGGGCAAATCATCTTTACCTCCAAAAGTTTTGAAGCCTCAATCAGATAGGCCAAGTGTTGCCATAGTTGATAAGGCAGGGTACCACTCTTCTTTTTTAGCCAGCTGATAAAGCCGGCCTCTTTAAAAAATAGATCTTCCATCGTTTGGCCTTGATGGGAGCCGGTTTTAAAAACATAAGGGTTTTCTGGGACGAATTTTTTTTCCATCTTTCCTCCTTTTTTAAGTTTCTAAGGAGAATTTATCATTTTATTAACAAAAAGTCAATACTTAACTTTTTGAACTTCCTGGGTAACGGTAACTATATTCTTGCAGTTTTTACATTTTATTTCGACAATCGCCTGAATAAGCAAAGCCTTAAATAAAAGCTTCTGGCAATAACTGCAACGGTAATTATTAAGTTCAAGACCTTTCATGTTGTTTTAAATTTAATTTTTTAGAATCTTAACTTATTTTATAATTTTCCGGTTCAGTTTAATTTAAATTTTTTTTCAGGAAAATCTAAAGTTATAAAAAACCGATCCGGTGGAGCGGGTCGGTTTTTTATTTTTCTATAATTTTATTTTTTCTAAAATATCGAGGCTCTGTTTTTGTTTATCCAGAGCTTCTTGGGCGACATTCTCGGCGATGTCAGTAAATTTAGCTAAGGGTTTTTTGTCTTCTAAACAATTAATTTTGTTTAAGGCTTGTCGTGACTTTTTAGTATATAGTAGAGCGGTTTGACTAGCCTGTTTGATGGTTTGAAACCAAAATATTTTTTGTAGTTTTTCTAGGTCGGATATTAAATTTATTTGAGTGCTTTGGGGGTAGGCTTTTTGCCAATCACTGATTAACATCACAACTACCGTGCTTAAGTGGCCGCGCTTTAAATCTTCTAACCAGTCGTGAGCATCATCATTTATTTGCATGGCGATTAAGTAATATTTAAAATAATAGGTTAAATAATTTAGGTCAGCGGAGCCTAATTTTAATCCCAGTTTGAGAAGCATAACCAAAGGGCCTAAAATTTGTCCCGAGGCTGGTCGAAATTTATTCTCATAATTTTGGTAATCAAGTAATTTCTCAGGGAGGACAAATTTTGAGTTAATAACTTTGGCGCGGCAATGTTTAGTCTCCCAAGTGTTGGCGGCGTCTAGCTGGTCCATTAATTTATGAAAAAAGATTTTAAATTCTGGATTATCGGGCAAGACCTGACTATAGAAGTCGACATAATGACGGGCGTATAAGTTAGCGCTCGGCAAAATACTTGGAATAGCACTCTCGTCTTCATCCCAAAAGTCATCATAGATAATAAAGGCGGTCCAGAAGAAGATGTTGGCTAATCCAATTTTGACCAGTAAATCATCTTCAATTATCAGGCCTTTATTTCCCAGGGCTAGTTTTAGATAGTAAGCAATTAAAGACATTTGCCTGTCTTTATTAGTTTTGAGGGTTCTTTTTATTTCTGATAGAGCAATTTTCTTTAAATCAGACCCTAAATAAGCGAATCTTGTCTTCGCCTCGTTTAATATCTTTTTGATCAGCCTAAGCTCTTGGTAATCATTGGCTTTTGACGGGGTAATTATTTTATTTCTTAAATTTAAAAATAGAGAAGCTTCAAGCGCTGAGCTGATTTTAATTTTTTCTGGGCCTTTTAATTTTACCCCTAAAGATTTAAGGGCGCTTAGCAGGATAATTCGATGAGGGGTGTCTAATTTTCTTAAACTATTGGTGATGCAGCTAAGCAATTCTTCTTTTTTAGGTCCTCTGTAAAATTTGGCTATTAAATACATTGCTAAATAACGGTTGATTATTTTTGAAGAAAAATTATTTTTAGTGATAGCCTGCTCAATTAAAGCCTGGAGTTTTGGCAGCGTAACTTTATTTAAAGCTAGAAAATAAGCAATAAAAATATTTATTCCTAAGTCAGGGCCATAGGGGCCGCCTTCCTGATTTTCATGGGACACTAAATTACTTAAAGCTTCGCTTAGCAGTTTGCTGCCGACTAAATTGGGCTGACTTCTTTTTAGAGCAGCCAGAATAATAAAGTTTGCCAGTGAGTTTTTTGGGGATATATTTTTAAGTAACCAAGCGCTCAATTTATTTTTAATATCAACCACTTTTTTATTATCGTTTACACTTTCCAGTTCAATTAGAATTAAACTAGAAAATAGTAGACTAGGATATTCTTGATTGCTTGAAAAAGAGCCATCGGAATTTTGGCTCCTAATAAGCAGGTCTATTAAATTTTTCATATTTTAGCTTTGAGGAAGTGTGACAAAAAAAGTCGTCCCTTTATTTATAGAGCTGTTAACTTTTATGTCACCTAAGAAATCTTCCTCAATAATTTTTTTAATAAGAGATAGGCCTAGGCCTAAATTATCAACTTTAGTTTTAGTGGTAAAGAATGGCTCAAATATTTTATTAAGAGTGTCGTCTTCCATTCCTCGACCGGAATCACTAACGCAAAATATTAGATTATTTGCTTGTTTATTTAAAGTTATCTGAACTATTTTTTCTTCGTAATCTGTTTCGTCGTAAGCATCAATTGCGTTAGAAATCAGATTGGTGGCTATTTGGTTAAATTTTATAGAATCGCCGAGGGTGGTGATTTTTTCGTCTGCTGAAAAAAATAGATAGACTTGGCTTTTGCAAGCTTTATAATTTAACACAGAAATAGCATCTTCAATTTCTTGGTTTAAGCAGAACCTTTCTTTTTTTCCAGGAAATTTAATTTGTTTGCGGACTGCCCGGATAAAATCTTTCATTTTTTCCGAGGCTTTGGCGGCCTGTTCCAAATCAGATTTTATCAGATTAAAATCAGCCATGTTTTTGCCGTCAATCTTTATTTTATTAACATTAAGCATGACAGTCGTCAGTGGGTTAGCTAAATCATGAAAAAAGCCGCTGGACAAACGGCCAAATTCAGCGAAACGATAGATTTGAGCCATTTCTTCAGCTTGGCTGATTTTTAGTTCCTTAGTTTTTTCTTCAACTCTAATTTCTAATAGATCTCTTTCTAATTTAAGCTCGGTTTCTGACTCCTGGATTTTTTTGAAGGACTTTTTCAGTTCATGATTGAATAAATAAGATACGATGGCGATTATAAACAATATAATAGATGACATAACGGCATCCGAGTGTCCCCAAGGCTCATTTATCCAAGACCGATTAGCTAGAATAACATTAATTTTTTGTAAGTAACCCAGAATTATAAAAATTAAAGAAACAGCAGCCGTTGCCATAAAAGCCGGTTTATTGCCCAAAAGTATTCCAGAAATGACAATTACTAAAACATAAAATAAAATTTCCGCCGGTAAATCAACGCCCCATTTATAGCCCATGTAAGTCGCAATTGTAAAAAGGGTGGCCAGAAAAATATGGGCGGAAATTTTGCTCTGTCCTCGGCGGGATAAAAAATAAAGACTTATAAAAAATAATAGGATAATTAAAATAAAAAATAGCGACAAAGAATTTTCTTTGTAATTATTAAGATTAGAAAAGACTAATCGATAAACGACTATTAGTGTCCCTAAAAATATTAGGAAGATGGTGGTTGTTAGGAGAATATTTAAAATATACTCTTGCCGGGCAATAGTTTCGTCTTCTTGGTGTGATTTTATTATTTTTATCAGGATTCTTTTTAATTTATTTTTCATAAAGCTTTTAAAAAAAGCCAGCCCCCTTTAAAAAAGGGGGCTGGCATTTGCTTATCCCCAAGGCTGCCCAACATTAAAAACCGCAGCCGTAAAGACAGCTAAAGCGCTGCTGTTTCTGACGGCTCGATTAGTTAAGATTTCTTTGATTAAAATCTCCATGATTTTTTAAACCCGGTTTTTTGAAAAAATCTGTGGATTTATTAATTTTTTTTATTATATTAATTTAGACCTTTTAATTAGTTAAATTTATAACCTCGACCCGAAATAGTTTTAATCAGCGGTTGTTTGCGTCCGGAGTCAATCTTCTTTCTCAAATTTAAGATATGAGTTTCAATGGCTTTAGAAAGAAGATTGGCTTCCATGTCCCAAGCATGCTCGGTTATTTCTCCTCGCGAAATTACGGCGCCCGCGTGGTTCATAAAATATTCTAAGATTAAGAATTCCTTTCTGGTTAAATATATCTCTTTACCATTTCTAGTAACTGTTTGTTTATGACAATCAATCTGGATATCTTTGGCGTTTAGAAAGTTACTATTTATTTTTTTGGGACGCCTCAGTAAAGCTTTAATTCGGGCGATTAACTCTTCTAGTGAAAATGGTTTAGCTAAATAATCATCAGCTCCTAAATTAAGTAAATCTATTTTGCTTTCTAGTTTACTGTTAGCGCTTAAAATTAGAATGGGTGTCATTTGTCCTTTTGTTCTTAGATTCTCGCAGATTTTTTGACCGTTTAAATCCGGTAAGTTTAAATCTAAAATGATTAAATCATAAATATTTTCTTCGGCTAGTGTCAGTCCGATTTGTCCGGTTTGAGCGCCGTCGGCTACAAAGCCCAGGCTGGCTAGGTTAGTTTTTAAGAAAGATAGTATCTCTTTCTCGTCTTCGATGATGAGCAGTTTCATATTTTTATTTAATTAAATAAAATATAACATATTTTATTAGGGGTTTAAAGTCGTAAGTGTCATTATTATTGGGGTTTTGCTATAATGATTCTGGATTAAACCACTTAAATTTTATGTCTCTATTTATTCTAATTTTTATAATTCTTTTAGTTATTGCTGTTTATTTAAATCTTAAATTTTTATCAGCGGTCACACGGGCAAGTCGGAGGGGGCGGATTCTTATTTTAGCTCTTTTAATAATTATCAGTTTCGGTTTTATTGTTAGCCAAGGGCTAGTCCATTTATTTGATAATCGCTTTATCCGGTTTTTTTATTGGTTTTTTTCTCTTGGTGTCGGCTGGCTTTTTTATCTCACGTTAATTGCGATCTTATTTAAATTACTCAAGTCTTTTTTATCGGAGCCGAGGCGGTTGTGGCTAGCTAAGATCGGTTTTATTTTAGCTACCGCTTTATTTTTAATCGGCGTGGTTAATGCTAATTTTTCTCAAGTTAAAAATGTCTCTGTTACTCTGGCTGGTTTGCCCAGTGCCTGGCAAGGCAAGAAAATCGTCCAACTTTCTGATATTCATTTGGGTAGTATCTATGGTCCGGGATTCTTAAGGATGCAGGTGGCAAAAGTTAATAATTTAAATCCAGATTTAATTGTGATTACCGGTGATTTATTTGACGGCCCCACAAATCGGTTGCCAGAGTTTGGCCAGGAATTAGCTAAGCTGCACGCTAAAAAGGGAATTATCTTCGTGTCCGGCAATCATGATATTTATTTAGGTCAAGATATTGTGGATTCTTTTCTAAAAAATTTAGGTATCCAAGTTCTAAGAGACGAAATGATTAGTCTTGATGGTTTGGAGATAATTGGTTTTGATTTTAACAAATTTATGGGGGATGATGAGCTGAGGCCGATAAAAGACCTAACCCCAAATTCTAGCACTACCCGTTTGTTTTTAAATCACACCCCTAATGATGTGACGCTTGCTAAAAATTTAAAAGTCAATTTACAATTATCGGGACATACTCACCGCGGGCAAATGTTTCCCATGTCTTTTGTTACCTGTTTAATCTACGGAAAATATCAATATGGCTTGCATACAGAAGGCACTTATAATATTTATACTAGCTCCGGTCTGGGCTCCTGGGGGCCGCCAGTCCGCACCTTTAATCCAGCCGAAATCGTTTCCATAACTATTAATTAAATATATGATTCTTGAAAAAAAGAAGAAGTTAATTTGGACGCTAATCTTTTGCTTAGGTGTTTTCTTAATTATTTTCGGTTTGACTTATTTAAATAAACGGCGATCCGAGAGTTTGATTGACCGCTCGCCTTTTAGGGATAGTCAGGGGCGCCTGGTAGTTACCACTTCTTTATTTCCAATTTATGATTTTGCCAAGATAGTCGGCGGCGATAAAACGGTTGTTTCCTTAATTTTGCCACCAGGTTCAGAGGCTCACGCTTTCTTGCCTCAGGCAAAAGATTTGGAACTTATTAAAAATTCAGCGTTATTTTTTTACACTTCCGATTTAATGGAAAAATGGGCCAACGCCTTAAGCTATAATCTTTCGGCTAGAAATAAAATTGTGCCGGTGGCGTCTGGTTTAAATGACGCCAGCTTGGATCCTCATGTCTGGTTAGATTTCAGTAAAGCCAGTTTGATGGTGGATGTAATTGCCAAAAATTATGAGGCGCTTGACCCTCAAAACGCCGCCTATTATCAGGCCAACGCCGAGGCTTATAAAGAAAAATTAAGCAATCTGGATAACCTTTTTAAAACCTCTTTAGCTAACTGCCAGTTTAAAGAAATTATTTCTGGCGGGCATTATACTTTTGGTTATTTAGCGAAACACTATAATTTGAAATATCAAGCTGTTCAAGGATTTGTGCCGGATAAAAACGTTGACGCTGAAAAAATATTAATGCTCAGCCAAGAACTTAAAACTAGCGGGGCGCCCAGTGTCTATTACGAAGAAATGATTATTCCGCAACTTGCGGAACTGCTGCGTCAAGAAAGTGGGGTTTCGCTCATGCCTCTTAATGCCGCTCATAATGTGGGACGCTATGACATTGAAAGTGGAGTGACCTTTATCAGACTCATGGAAAATGATTTGAGTATTTTAAAAATTGGTTTAAAATGCCAACCTTAAAGTATGATAACTTGGCGCTTCAAAAACTCTAAATTGTGGTTCTGGATAATTAGCCCGTTAGTCATTTTGATTTTTATTTGTTTGCCGTTTTTTTTAACGGAGGGCGGAGTTTATATTCCAGCGGCTATATTTTCTAAAATAAGTAACAAGAATAATCATTTACCTAGCGTTTCTCCAACTGGTTCAACTAGTAATCTTCCAGAAAATATTTTAATTTTTGGTGGCGATATTATGCTGTCACGTAATGTTGAGGCTAAAATGGAAAAGTATAATGATTATTCTTGGCCATTTATCAAAATCAGCTCTTTGTTTAGCGGCGCTGATTTAGCCATTGCTAATCTGGAGTCGCCATTTTTGGTGACTAATAATTACCAAGTGCCAGTCGGTTCTTTTTCTTTTAAAGCTAATCCTAAAAGTATGGCCGGTCTATCTTTGTCCGGCTTTGACGTCTTGTCTCTGGCTAATAACCATATGTTAAATCAAGGGGCTAAGGGGCTTAGCGATACTGAGAAAATTTTAGACCAGGCCGGCGTGTCATACACAGGCCTAGCTTCTAAAAATTTAGTTGTTAAAGAAAGTCATGGGATAAAATTCGCTTTTCTGTCTTATACTTATGCGGCTGATTCTAAGTCACTAGCTAATATGTTGGATTTTTCTCATGCTCAGTCAGATATTAAAACGGCTAAAGAAAAAGCAGACGTGGTGATAGTTTTGATGCATGCTGGCACTGAATATACCCGGACGCCTAACAATCAACAAATAAAATTTGCTCATGCGGTTATTGATGCTGGGGCTGATTTAGTTATTGGTAGTCATCCTCATTGGATTCAGTCAGCGGAAAAATATCAAGGAAAAATGATTTTTTATTCTCTGGGAAATTTGATTTTTGATCAGATGTGGTCTCTGGGGACTAAAACTGGATTAGCGCTTAAACTTCATTTTACAGGTAAGGATTTAAGTCAGATTGAGTATTTGCCACTTAGCATTAAAGATTATGGTCAGGCAGATTTAATGCCCGATAGTCAAAATAGAGCGGCGATTCTTAAATTTTTAGAGAACTAACTGTTTAAATTAATTCGATAACCTCGTCCGGTAACCGTTTGAATCAGAAACGGTTTTTTGAAATCAACTTTACGCCTTAAATGCCGAATGTGTGTCTCAATAATGTTTGATAGGTGACAACTGGCATCGTCCCAGACTTTTTCCGTAATTAAATCTTTGGAATAAGTTGTTCCGGGGTGCTCCATCAGCATTTTTAAGAGCCCAAATTCCTTGGTAGTTAAGTAAATCTGCCGGCGACATCTGGTGGCCTCCTGACTGCTTAAGTCTAAAGTTAAATCGGCAATTGATAATTGTTGGGGTTTTATTTCAGAGCAGCGCCTTAGTAAAGCCTTGATTCTAGCCATCAACTCGCTAAAAGAAAAAGGTTTAACAAGGTAGTCGTCCGCCCCAGTTTCTAAAAGAGTTGTTTTATCTTGGCTGGTATTTAAAACTGAGAGCATTAAAATGGGCGTATTTATCTTATTTTTTCTAAGGCATGTAACTATTTCTTGACCGTTAATTTTGGGCAGAATATAGTCGCTGATAATTAGATCGTAGTGGCTACCTAAGGCGAGATTTAAACCGGACTCGCCATCATTTGCCATATCGACATTATAATTAAGTGTCTTTAAAAAATTAGCCACCTTTTGAGCAATCTTTAAATTATCTTCAATAATTAGCAGTCTCATATTTTCTGTTTGGAGCGATTAAAATTTATAACTAATTATAGAATATAGTTGATTAAGATATTATAAAGAAAATATCAAGTTTTTCTCTGGATATTTTTCGTCTGGCCACCTTTAATTTGGGGTTGATTTTAAGCTTTTTAAGGGGTATTATGTTTAATTATGAACATTGGATTTAAAAAAAGTGGATCAACTCGCCCTCGCCGAGAGGGGCGGTATTTATCTGGACTGGAAAATGAACACTCCGATCCTTTTATTGTTCGAGAAGGTAAATTTAGTTATGGGCAGCTTAAAGATGCTTCTTATTATTCGGATTGGACTGAACATGTTTTTTTATCAGACGATGGGCAAAAGGAAGTTGTTGGCCGGACTTTTAATTTTTCCAAAATTTTTTATATCAAGGCTTTTTTAGGGCTTCTGTTTATTACCTTAATTTCTCGGGCGGCTTGGTTGCAGCTGATTAAAGGTAATTACTATTATTCTTTAGCCGAGGGGAATCGTTTAAGAGTGGAGTTAATTGAACCGAAACGAGGAATTATTTATGACCGTAACCTCGTGCCCTTAGTCAGAAATACCGCTAACTTTGTTTTGTATTTAAGACCAATAGATTTGCCTAAGGACGACTTAGAGAGAGATAATTTAATTCGGCATGTCGCCGACATTCTGGATGAAGGCACGGTTTCCTTAAGTAAGTCGGCGGTCGCGCCGGTCGGCGAAAATCTAGGCGGTCTATCTCTGGTAGCTGACACCCCTTCCTATTTTAAAATTAAAACTCTGTTGGATAAAATTGTTATTGGTTCTCTAGAATCTTACCAGCCCTTATTTGTGGTAGATAATATTGATTACGACCGGGCGATGGTTTTGTCTTTAGAATTAAATAAGTTACCAGGCGTTTTTCTATCTAACAAGATTCGTCGAGAATATATTTTTCCAGTTTTAGATGATAAGACTGGTGCCAAAGTTTCTAGTCTGTCACATCTTTTAGGTTACACCGGAAAAATTAGCGAGGCGGAGCTTAGTCGAATGGGAAGCGATTATTCCTTAATTGATTATGTAGGTAAAAGTGGTTTGGAATATTTTTGGGAGACTGATCTCAAAGGTTTAAGTGGCCGAAAAAATATTGAAGTTGACGCTTTGGGTCGCCAGAAAAAAGTGGTTAATGAGGTTCCGGCTAAAGACGGGGCTAATTTGCGACTAGCAATTGATTCTGAGTTACAAAAAAAGACCGAAGAGGTAGTCGGCGCTTATCTTAAAAAATTAAATTTAAAAAGAGCTTCAGTTATTATTATGAATCCGCAAAATGGCGAAGTTCTGGCTCTTCTGTCCCTGCCAGCTTATGATAACAATTATTTTGCTAAAGGCATCAGTCAGGATGATTATCAAAAGTATTTAACTGACCCGGATCGGCCTTTATTTAATCGGGCAATTTCCGGAGAATTTCCTAGTGGTTCGACTTTTAAATTAGTCGTATCGTCGGCGGCCTTACAAGAAAAAGTAATTACCGAGACGACTAGTTTTATTTCCACTGGCGGTTTGCGTTTAGGGCAGTGGTTTTTTCCTGACTGGAAAGCTGGTGGACATGGCGTCACTAATGTTAAAAAAGCTCTGGCTGATTCGGTTAATACTTTCTTCTATTATATCGGCGGCGGTTACCAAGACTTTATTGGTTTAGGCGTTGACCGTTTAGCTAAATATGCCAAGCTCTTTGGTATGGGGGTTAAAAGCGGTATTGATTTGCCTAACGAAGCGACTGGTTTTGTGCCGACCGCTGACTGGAAAAAAACCACTAAAGGGGAAAGTTGGTATATCGGTGATACTTACCATTTTGCTATTGGGCAAGGCGATGTTTTAGTGACTCCGCTCCAAGTAGCTAATTTTACCGCCGCGGTGGCTAATGGTGGTAAGTTAATGGAACCACATTTAGTTGATGCTATTTTAGATTCCAATAATAACGTGGTGCGGGAAATTGCGCCTCAGGTCATTAGGGAGAATTTTATCGATGCGGCTAATATCAATATTGTTAGAGAAGGCTTAAGGCAGACGGTTACCTCCGGTTCCGCGCGTAGTTTGCAAATTGTGCCAGTCCCAGTGGCCGGTAAGACAGGAACTGCTCAGTGGTCGACGAAGAAAGCGCCGCATGCTTGGTTTACTGGTTTTGCGCCTTATGATAACCCCCAGGTGGTAATTACTGTTATGGTTGAGGAAGGTAAGGAGGGGAGCACTGTGGCCGTCCCCATTGCCAGAGAAATTTTGCAATGGTATTTTGGCGGCCGCAGCCAAGCGACAACCACTGTACCGATTATTAATGCACCAACTTCAACCGAGGTTTATCTGGACTAAAAGTAGCTTATTTGATTCTAATTAGCACTCTATTGACACGAGTGCTAATTTTTTATATAATGGTTTTAAGACAAATAATTATATGATTAGCGAACGAAAAAAAATTATTTTACAGACTATTATCAAGGAGTATCTTAAAAATGCTCAACCAGTCTCTTCTGGTATGTTGGTAGAAAAATGTAAATTAGGAGTCTCACCAGCGACAGTTCGTAATGATATGGTTGAGCTCGAAGAAGAGGGGTATATTATCCAGCCTCACACTTCCGCTGGTCGAGTGCCCACGGAACTGGCTTACGAATTAGAACTGGAGGAACTTAAGCTTAATCGAGAAAAAAAGAATCTTAAGGAGCTGGAAACTAAATTATTGGATAATCTATTTTCTTATGAAGAGTTAGCTTTTAAGCAGACGGCTAAAGCAATTGCGGAACTAGCTAATTGTGCCGTTTTTTGGGCTTTTCATAAAAATGATTTGTACTATACTGGACTTTCTAATTTGTTTGCCCAGCCGGAGTTCAAGCAGACGGAGATAGTTTATGACGTTTCAGTGGTAATTGATCACATGGAAGATATTATCGATGAGCTTTTTGAAGATTTAGAATATGGTCAACAAATTATGGTTGGCTCTAAAAATCCCTTTGGTAATTTTTTAAGTACAGTTCTAGTTAAATACAAAAAAGATAATCAGTCGGGAGTTTTCGGTCTCATGGGTCCGACCCGTATGGATTATGCTCATAATTTGGCTCTGGTAAATTATATAAAAAGTAAATTTGAATAAATATGGAAGACAAAACAACAATCTCGGCGGTTAACGGTTTTTTCTTAAATGACCGGGACGAAATTCTCTTGGTTAAAGAAAAAGGTGCTAGCACCTGGCTCGCTTTATCGGGGCTGCTTAAAACAGGTGAAAGTCCTAAGAAAGTTTTAGAAAATAAAGCCGAGAAAGAAATTAATTTAAGTGGTGGTGAACTTAGCCTTTTTGACGCCGGCTTTGTGGATAATATCTTAATGATTAGATATTTAGTACAGAATTTCAGTGGTGAGGTGGCGCTTGCAGGTAAATACGAAGAATTTATCTGGGTTAAATTAGCAGAGGCTAAAAATCAAGAAAATCTTTGTCCTCATGTTAAAAAGGCTCTTCATAAAATTGAAGACCTGGTTTCAGGTCAAGATTTTGAGAATAAATATCGTCGCGCTCTGGCTGATTACCAAAATTTACTTAAAAACACCGCTCAGGAAAAAAGTGATTTCGCTAAATACGCCATTTCTGATCTCTTGCACGATATTATTCCGGTTTACGATCATTTAAAAATGTCACTTTCTAACTTGCCAACCGAAGAAGAAAATAGTGCCTGGGTAACCGGTGTTAAATATGTTTTAAAACAATTTAAAGAAGCCTTGGAATCTCGAGGTGTAGTGGAAATTAAAACGGTTGGCGAAAAATTTGATCATAATACGATGGAAGCACTAGAAGGGCAAGGAGAAATTGTGGCCCGTGAAGTAATGTCGGGTTATATGCTAAATGGCCGATTGTTTCGGGCCGCTAAAGTCGCCGTTAGGGATAAGTAATTTATATTTTTTGGCATCTATCTTAGAATTTAAGATTTTGCCGAAAAAAATATTTTAATAATATGTCACTTATTAAATGGACCCCATTCTTCGCTGACAATTTTAACGAAGGTGAGCTAGATAAAATATTTTCTGATAATTTACCGGTTATTTCCGGTAATCAATTTGGCTTTACCCCGGCAGTTGATGTGTATGAAGATAAAGATAGTATTACTATTGAAACCCAACTGGCAGGAATAGATCCAGATAAAGTGGATATCTCTATTGAGAACAACGTCTTAAGCATTAAAGGCGAAAGTGAAAAGAAGCGGGAAATTGATGAAAAGAATTATTATCGCAAGGAAATTCGTCGCGGTTCTTTTTACCGCTCGATTCCGCTACCTACCAGAGTCAACGGCGACGCCGCTAAAGCGACCGCTGAAGGCGGGATTTTAAAGATTGTTGTGCCTAAGGCCGAAGAAGTAAAACCAAAAACTATCAAGATTGAAACTACTAAAAAATAATTTTTTATCCTCATACTCGGCACTTGAAAATTTAAAGTGCCGGAATTTGTGGATAAATATAATAATTAAAAATATATGGGAAAAATTTTAGGAATTGATTTAGGGACAACTAATAGTGCGATGGCCATTATGGAGGGCGGTGCGCCCAAGATTTTAGAAAACATTGAAGGTAACCGAACAACGCCATCAGTGATTGCGGTTTCCAAAAATAACGAACGTTTAGTTGGTCAGGCAGCTAAAAGACAAGCGGTGATTAATCCAGAAAATACGGTTTACGCCGTTAAACGTTTAATCGGTCGTCATTTTAAAGATGATGAAGTTCAGCGTGATTTAGGCACTATGCCTTATAAAATCGTTCAAGCTGGCGAAGGCGTTAAGGTAAAAATGGGCGACAATGAATATACTCCGCAAGAAGCCTCAGCAATGATTCTAGCTAAAATGAAAGCCGATGCTGAAGCTAAGACCGGTGAAACAATTACGGAAGCAATTATCACCGTCCCCGCTTATTTTGATGATGCGCAGCGCCAAGCGACTAAAGACGCTGGTTTAATCGCTGGCTTAGATGTTAAAAGAATTATTAATGAACCGACCGCCGCGGCCCTAGCTTATGGTTTCGATAAAAAGCAGGGACAAAAAATTGTCGTTTATGATTTAGGCGGTGGTACTTTTGATGTTTCGGTGTTAGATATTTCCGCCGACACGGTTGAAGTAAAATCAACTAACGGTGATACCCATTTGGGTGGTGAAGATTTTGATAAGCGAATTATTGACTGGATTATTGCGGAATTTAAAAAAGACCAGGGAATTGATTTATCAAAAGATACTTTAGCTTTGCAGCGAATTAAAGAGTCAGCCGAGAAAGCTAAGATTGAATTATCAACAGCCCTAGAAACAGAAATTAATCAACCTTTTATTTCCACCGACGCTAATGGCCCCAAACATTTAGTGATGAAAATTTCCCGCGCTAAACTAGAATCTTTAGTTGGCGACCTGGTTGAAAAAACTATTGAGCCCTGCAAAAAAGCTTTGGCTGATTCCGGTTTTAGCTTATCGGATATCAATGAAGTTTTAATGGTTGGGGGTATGACCCGTATGCCTTTAGTTTTGCAAAAGGTGAAGGAATATTTTGGTAAGGAACCTAATTTAAGTGTTAATCCTGATGAAGTGGTGGCCCTTGGGGCCGCGGTTCAAGCTGGTGTTTTACAAGGTGACGTTAAAGACGTTTTACTCTTGGATGTTACTCCTTTAACTTTAGGCATTGAAACTATGGGTGGCGTTGCTACGGCCTTAATTGATCGTAACACAACTATCCCCACTTCTAAGTCTCAAACATTTTCCACGGCCGCTGATAGTCAGAGCAGCGTGGAGATTCATATTGTCCAAGGCGAACGCCCAATGGCTCATGATAATAAGACTTTAGGACGCTTTATTTTAGATGGTATTCCCGCAGCACCTCGAGGTGTTCCACAAATTGAAGTTAAATTTGATATTGATGCTAATGGAATTTTAAATGTGAGCGCCACCGACAAGGCAACTAGCAAGGTTCAAAAAATTACCATCACGGCTTCATCTGGTTTATCTAAGGAAGAAGTGGAACGAATGAAGAAAGAAGCGGAAGCTCACGCTGAAGAAGATAAGAAAAAGAAAGAAGAAGTGGAAATGGTAAACCAAGCCGATGCGGTTATTTTCACGACTGAAAAAATGCTTAAAGAATCTGGCGATAAGATGAAAGCGGAAGATAAAACTGAACTGGAGACTAAAGTCGCCGAGCTTAAAAAAGCTAAAGAAGCTAATGATTTAGTGGCAATAAAAAAGAGTTTAGAAGATGTTAACACTGTAGCTCAGAAGATCGGCGCGGCGATGTATCAAGCCGCTAGTCCAGAAGCGGGAGCCGCTGGGACTAACCCGGAAGCCACTACGGAAGAAAAAAAAGATGAGGTGGTTGAAGGTGAAGTTGAAGAAAAGAAATAATTTATATTTTATAGATCACCTCTATTTTTTAGAGGTGATTTGTTAAGAATTAAATTATGTCAAAAGATTATTACAATATTTTAGGCGTGGCTAAGGATGCTAGCGCCGAAGAAATAAAAACCGCTTTTCGTAAAAAAGCTCATCAGCATCATCCAGACAAAGGTGGTGACGCCGAGAAATTTAAAGAACTCAATGAGGCCTATCAAGTTTTAGGTCACGCTGATAAACGTCAGCAATATGATCAATTTGGTTCTGCTTTTCAAAATGGTCAAGCCGGTGGCCGGGGCGGATATAATCCTGGCAACATGGGTGGTTTTGACTTTTCCGGATTTAGTGGTGGTGGCGTCGATATGGATGATTTATTTGGCGGTTTTGGCGATATTTTTGGCTTTGGCGGTGGTAGGAATACCTCAAAAAGAGCTAAACAGGGTAATGATTTAGAAATGGTGGTTAATTTGGAATTTAAAGAGGCGGCCTTTGGTCTAGAAAAAGAACTTACTTTTTCTAAAAATATCGTTTGTCATCATTGTCAGGGAATTGGTGCTGAACCAGGAACCAAGATTGAAACTTGCGCCACTTGTGGTGGGTCAGGACAGGTTATTGGCGTCCAAAGAACCATCTTGGGTAATATCCAGACTAGAATGACCTGCTCAACTTGTCACGGTGAGGGTAAGATTTATAATACCAAATGCTCTAAATGTCACGGAGTTGGACTTAACCGTGAATCAGTGAAACTAAAAGTTAAGATTCCGGCCGGAATTAATGATGGTGAATCGATTCGTTTAAGCGGACAAGGCGAAGCCGGGGAAAAAGGAGCCGCTTCCGGGGATTTATATTTAAGAGTACGCGTCGCTAAACATCCTCTATTTGTTAGAAATAACTATGACATTAATACTGAAGAGTCAATTAGCGTTAAGCAAGCTATTTTAGGTGATAAAATTGAAGTTGAAACGATTTATGGTCCAGTTAATCTGAAGATTCCGGAGGGCACTCAGTCAGGAACAACCTTTAAACTAAAGGAAAAGGGGGTAACTAAGCTAAATAATCGGGGCGTCGGAGATCAATACGTTAAGATTAATGTAAAAATTCCCAAAGATTTAAGTAAAAAAGAGCGTGGCCTCTTAGAAAGTCTCGATATTTAAGAAAATAGTTGTAAAAATAGCGATTTAGCGCTATCTTATAAAAATAAGAAGGCGGAAATAACACAGCTTATTATCTCCGTTTTTTTATTTTTTGGTAAAATCCTAGAGTTGACACAAAAATTTTTTTGAGCTATAAAAAAGGTGGTTTATGAAAATAAATTATTCAGGATCAATTTTAAGATTATTGTTTAATATTACTTCTTGGATTGTTGGTCCGGTGCTAGTCGGGGTCTTTTTAGGTAAATGGTTGGATCAAAAATTCAACACCGATCCTTGGCTTTTTTTAGCCTCAGTTGGTTTTTGTTTTTTGGTTTCTATGTTTGGTCTAGTGAGAAAGGCGCTGCAAGAATTTAAAAAAATTGAAGAAGAGTATAAAAAAGACGAGAAAAAACAGTAAATATGTCTCAAACAATTACTTCAACAAATAATTTGGCTCAAATGGAAATTATCCATGAAAGCACTCTGTACGCCGAACCAATCGGTCATATTGGCGGCTTTCAAATTACCAATTCTTTAAGCACTTCCGTGGTGGCCTTCTGTATTATTGTGACTTTAAGTTTTTTAATTGGCCGTAAAATTAAAAAAGTCCCAACGGGAATTCAAAACGCTTTCGAAATGATAATCGAAGGCTTTTTAGATTTATTTGATAGTGTCACCGGCGATCATAAAAAGTCCTTGAAATTTGCGCCTTTAGTTTTAACCTTCTTTTTCTTTATCTTGATAAATAATTGGATGGGTCTATTGCCTGGAGTCGGTTCTATCGGCCAAGTAGTTAGTCACGGTGGTGAGAATTTTTTTATCCCTTATCTTCGAGGAGCGACAGCCGATTTAAATACGACTTTGGCGCTAGCTACTATAGGCGTTGTTATTAGTCATATTTTAGGAGTCATGTCTTTAGGGGCTTGGAATTATTTAAATAAGTTTATTAATTTTAAGGCTTTACTGGAAATACCTAAAAAAGTTTTGAAAGATCCGACTATTTTGATCATTAATCCGATTAAGATTTTTGTCGGTTTTATTGAAATAATCAGTGAGCTGGCTAAAGTTGCGAGTCTCTCTTTCCGTTTATTTGGTAATGTTTTTGCTGGTGAAGTGCTATTAGCTTCGATGTCAGCGATCTTAGCCTTTGGTTTGCCTATTCCTTTCTTGTTTTTGGAAGTTTTAGTAGGACTAATTCAAGCCCTTATTTTTGCGATGTTAATTTTGACATATCTAACAATTAACACGACCGCTGAGGAACACTAATAAAGATATAAAATAACAGACATTTGTAGATGTTAATCTATGACGGTCTAATAAAATTATGGAAATTGCTATGTTAGCTAAAGCCATCGCTATCGGCGTTGGTGCATTTGGCCCTGGTATTGGTATCGGTTTGATTGGTGCTAAAGCTATGGAAGCGATCGGTCGCAATCCAGAAGCTGCCGGTAAAATTTTAGTACCAATGCTTTTAATCGCTGCTTTTGCGGAAGCTATCGCTATTTACGCTTTAGTTATCGCTTTCAGTATTAAATAGTAGACTGACGAACTTTTCCGGACTTATCCGGGGAAGTGGTTAGTAAATTATTTTAAATTTTATTAAATATGGAATCATTAATTTCCGCTTTTCACATCGATTTGGGTTTGTTTATTGCTCAGCTGATTAATTTTGGCTTAGTGTTTTCCGTTTTGTATTTTTTCGCTTTTAAGCCGCTGGTAAAAACTATGGGCGAAAGATCAGAGAGAATTGGTCAAAGTTTAAAAGATGCAGATGAGATTGAAAAAAGACTGGCTCAAACTGAAATCGAACAGTCTGACATTATTTCCGCCGCCAAGAAACAGGCTAATCTAATTATTGAAAATGCTGACCAGCGCGGCGAGGAAAGACGACAGGAATTAATTAATAAAGCTAAAGAAGATATTGGACAAGTAATTAATGTTGAAAGAGAAAAATTAGTTCGTGATAAAGCGGAAACCTTAAAAGAAATCAAGGCAGAAGTTGCTGATTTAGTTGTGCTGACCGTTGAAAAATTGTTAAATGAAAAAATGACTAGCGACAAAGATCAAGAATTAATTAAAAAGTTGGTTAAGTAATTTATGAAAATATCCGTTCAACAATACGCCCAAAGTTTATACGAAACAGTTAAGGGCGAAAGTGAGGCAAAAGTAAAAGAATTATTACATAATTTTGTGGCGCTTTTGGGTCGTAACCGCGATCTAAGTTTAGAGCCGGCCATTTGTCAGGCTTTTTCTAATATTTGGAATAAAGAAAACGGTGAAGTGGTGGCTAAGTTAACTAGTGCTAGAGAGCTAGGTAAAGAGTCTAGAACTACCGTCGTTGATTATTTAACAAAAAAATCCGGTGCGAAAAACGTGATTCTAGAAGAAACGATTGATCCAAAAATCTTAGGCGGTTTCATTTTAAAATATAATAATAAGATTATCGATGGCAGTCTAAGAAGTAGTTTGAGTGAACTTAAAGGAGAGATGAAGGGCTAGTACTTTTATTTTTGGAATAAAAAAAGCCTTCGGATGAAGGCTTTAAGCAAAAAAGGGAAATTTGTTTTTAAAAATTACTTTTCCTTTTCTGGCAAATACGTAAAGGTCAGGATTCCCATAAGTCCACTTGCAAATCCCGCGCTTGTTCTTAGAGTCTTGTCGAGACCAAAATCTGGCACCACTCCAAGAGCCAGGAGTACCCCGTAGGCTATTAATATAACCCCAAGGATGATCACAATTTTTCTTTTCATGACATTTTAAATTTAAATGAAATTAAAAATTAAAAGGTTTGAAACGATTCATTTCAAAATCGCTAGCGCCTAATTGTTTCCTTATTTTTTTTAGGCTGAGAAAAGTGTAAATAAAATTGGCGATTGCTATAACCATTGCAATTACGCCGAAAAATAAAGCAAGTTTTTCCATTATATATTTTTTTAAGTAACATTAATACTAAAAATAGCTAAAATCAATTTATAATAAATTAAATAATATGTCAACAACTAAGGATTTCATTATCCAACAACTTAAAGATGAAATAACAGGTTTTAAGGCTGAAATTAGTGAAAAATCAGTCGGAAGAGTTTTAAAAGTTTCTGATGGTATCGCTCTGGTTTCCGGTTTATCGGACGCGATGATGTCAGAAATCTTGAAATTTAAAACCGAAACCGGTGAGGTATCCGGAGTCGCTTTGAATTTAGAGGAAAACCTCGTTGGGGCGATTATTTTGGGTGATTTCACTTCGATTAAAGAGGGCGACGAAGTTCAGGCGACCAAAAGAATTTTGGAAGTTCCGGTCGGCGAAGCCGTTATCGGACGCGTTTTAAATCCCTTAGGGGAGCCTTTAGATGGTAAAGGAAAAGTGGAAACTTCCGTATTTTATCCCGTAGAAAAAATTGCACCTGGAGTTATTACTCGTGCCGGTGTTAGAGAACCGGTTCAAACTGGTATTAAAGCCATCGATGCGATGATTCCGATTGGCCGCGGTCAACGCGAACTTATTATTGGCGACCGACAACTTGGAAAAACCGCTTTAGCAATTGATACGATTATCAATCAAAAGGGGCAGAACATGAAATGTATTTATGTGGCTATTGGTCAGAAAGAATCTAAGGTGGCCAATATTGTCTCTAAATTAACTGAAGCGGGCGCTATGGATTACACCACTATCGTTTTAGCCGGCGCTTCTAATTCGGCCTCTTTACTTTATATTGCTCCTTACGCCGGTTGTGCAATGGCGGAATACTTTTTAGATAAGGGTGAAGACGTTTTAATTGTTTATGATGATTTATCCAAGCACGCGGTCTCATATCGTGAAATTTCCTTATTACTGCGCCGCCCACCAGGACGCGAAGCTTATCCAGGTGATGTTTTTTACTTACACTCTCGTTTACTTGAACGCGCTTGTAAATTAAATAAGGACTTTGGTGGTGGTTCAATTACGGCGCTCCCAATTATTGAAACTCAAGCCGGAGATTTATCCGCTTACATCCCGACTAACGTAATTTCCATTACTGATGGTCAGATTTTCTTGGAACCAGATTTATTTTATAAAGGTAATCGCCCAGCGGTTAACGCTGGTTTGTCAGTTTCTCGTGTGGGCTCATCAGCTCAAATTAAAGCGATGAAAAAAGTGGCTGGAAAGATGCGTTTAGAAGCCGCTCAATACCGTGAACTAGCCGCCTTTGCTCAATTTGGTTCTGATTTAGATGAAGATACTAAGAAAAAATTAGAAAGAGGTAAGAGGCTATACGAAATCTTTAAACAAGATCAATATCAACCATTGTCAGTAGCCAAACAGGTTTTGGTTTATTACACTTTAATCAACGGCTTGATGGATAATGTGCCAGTTGAGCGTGTCAGAGAATTTGAAACTGGTTTATATAAATACGCTGATTTAAATGATGGTGTCTTAACAGGCATTACCACTAAAAAAGAGTTAGACGAAGAATTGGAAAATAAAATTAAAGAATTAGTTGGCGATTACAAAGCTACTTTGGATTATTTACTTAAATAGTAACTATGGCTCAGACTAAAGAAATATCACGCCGCATCAAATCAGTTACCAGTACTAAGAAGATAACTAAGGCGATGGAAATGGTGGCGGCTTCAAAAATGCGTAAAGCAATTGACGCTGTCCTTCGTACCCGAACTTACGCTAATTTAAGTTGGGAGACGGTTTTGCATTTGGCTAATTTAGCCGAGAATAACTCGGATATTTTACACCCTTTGCTTAGTCGCCGCTCAGAAATTAAGCGCGTTGCCATTATCTTAATTACTTCTAATCGAGGTATGTGCGGTGCTTATAATGCGGCGATTATTGGTAAAGCTAAGGACTCGATTAAAAAACACGACATTCCTACAGATTTTATTCTAGCCGGAAAAAAAGGCGCCTCTATTTACAGTCAAAATTATAATGTCGCGGCTGAATTTGATAAAAGTGATTTATTAAATAGCCCGAAAGAAATTTATCCGATAGTCAAATTAGTTATTTCTGATTATCTGTCTGGCAAATATGATAAAATTTTAGTGGCCTATACTGACTTTATTAATCCAGTTAAACAAATCCCTCGGGTTAAACAGCTACTACCATTGGAGATTGCCACTGAAGATCATTATTTAGGGGTGGTGGGCGCCGATCCTAAAGTGGGGGTTAACACGGAGCTACTTGAAGAAAAAACTAAAAAGCATTTAAGTGAAAATAGTTTTAGTGATTACACTTTTGAACCAAGTCCAGCCGAAGTCTTAGATTTAATTATCCCTCGCCTGCTTGAAATTCAATTACTGCAAGCTTTTTTAGAGGCTAATGCTTCCGAGCACAGCTCCAGAATGACCGCTATGCATCAAGCAACTGAAGCGGCCGCTGATATGGTTTCTGAACTGACTTTATATTATAACAAGGCTCGTCAAGCCAGTATTACTGCGGAAATCGCTGAAATATCGGCCGGAGCTAACGCTTTAGCTTAAATAAAATAAATATATAAGAAAAAATAATTTAAATAATATGTCCGAAGACAAGCAAAACAAAGGAATAATCAGACAAGTAATCGGCGTGGTCGTCGATGTTTATTTTGAAAATAATTTACCAGAAATTTACAACGCTTTAGAGGTTGATTTGAATGGTAAAAAATTAGTTCTAGAAGTTGAGCAACACACCGGTTCTAATATTGTCCGCTGTATCGCGATGGGCACTACCGATGGTTTGCGTCGTGGGGATATCGCTATTAATACTGAAGCTCCAATTAGTGTTCCAGTTGGCGAAGGCACTCTAGGAAGAATTTTAAATGTTTTAGGAGAAACGGTTGATGGTGGTAAAGCGATTAACGCGGTTAAAAAATATCCAATTCATCGCGCCGCTCCTAAATTTACCGATCAATCAAATAGTTTAGAAATTTTAGAAACCGGTATCAAAGTAGTTGATCTTATTTGCCCGATCGTGAAAGGCGGTAAAGTGGGTATGTTTGGTGGTGCTGGTGTCGGTAAAACGGTTATTATCACAGAGTTAATTCATAATATTGCCTCTGAACATGGCGGCTATTCAGTTTTTGCTGGTGTCGGCGAACGGACTCGTGAAGGTAATGATTTATATCACGAAATGACCGACAGTGGTGTTATTGATAAAGTATCGATGGTCTTTGGCCAAATGAATGAACCACCTGGAGCTCGGGCTCGTGTGGCTTTATCTGGCTTATCAATCGCTGAGTATTTCCGCGATGAACAACATAAAGATGTTTTATTTTTCGTAGATAATATTTTCCGTTTCACTCAAGCTGGTTCCGAAGTGTCCGCTCTTTTAGGCCGTATGCCTTCAGCTGTAGGTTATCAACCAACTCTAGCCTCTGAAATGGGTGAACTTCAAGAACGGATTACTTCGACTAAAGACGGTTCTATTACTTCGATTCAGGCCGTTTACGTACCAGCTGATGATTTAACTGATCCCGCTCCAGCGACAACTTTTGGTCACTTAGATTCAACCGTGGTTTTATCTCGTTCCTTATCTGAACTTGGTATTTATCCGGCGGTTGATCCTTTAGACTCTTCTTCAATTATTTTAGATCCTAAGGTTGTTGGCGAAGAACACTACGAAGTGGCTCGTGGTGTCCAGAAATTATTACAACGTTATAAAGATTTACAAGATATTATAGCCATTTTAGGTATGGAAGAATTGGCTCCTGAAGACAAGGTTATCGTCGCTCGCGCCAGAAAGATTCAGAAGTTTTTATCTCAACCTTTCTTTGTAGCCGAAGCTTTTACCGGACGCCCAGGTAAGTATGTTAAATTAGCTGACACTGTTCGTGCCTTTAAAGAAATTTTAGATGGCTTACACGATGACAAGAGTGAAGACGATTTTTATATGAGGGGCGGAATTGAAGAAGTTGGTAAAAATTAAGCAATTTAAAAAATATGCCGCTTAAGACAATTAAATTTGAAATAGTAACTCCAGAACAAACAGTTTTAAAAGAAGCGGTGGTTCGAGCTACTATTCCGACTCAATCCGGGGAAGTGACTATTTTGCCGGATCATATTCCACTGGTTTCGGTTTTAAAACCGGGGATTGTTGAAGTGGAAAAAGCCGATGGCAGCCTGGATTTAATGGTCGTCTCAGGTGGTTTTTTGGAAGTAATGAGTGGCAAAATTGTAATTTTGGCGGATTATGCTGAAAGAGCCGCCGGTCTTAATGAGGATGTTATTTTAGAGGCGCAAACTAAGGCTGAAAAAGCCAAGTTAGAGGCTAAAAACCGTGATGATATTGACTTTGCTGACACAGAAGCTAGACTAGAAGTCGAGCTATTTAAGACCAGGGCTTTGTCTCGCTGGCGTAAGCTTAAAAATTTAGATAAATAAAAATATTTATATAAAAATTTTTTATGAACCGATCATTAACAAATATGGAAAGAATGGAAAAATTTGACTTGAAGTTACCTGACATTCAGTTGTTACCGAGCATTAAAAGCAGTCTCTCAAGGGTTTATCAGATGTTAAATATTGACAATGATAGAAACTATGCGATGTCTGTTTTTAAGGTGGCTCATTTTATCTCACTGCGTAACGAACGCACTAAAGATCTTTTGTCTCAGGAGGTTAAGGGGGCAATGGAGATTAAGGCGAATGTTTTTCCGATTGGAACGCCACGCTTTTTAATTTGTATTGATGGGCGAGTGCTAACTAAATTAATTGCCTGCTTTCATGGCAATTCATATCATGTACCCGCCGGGGATACTAAAATAGATTTTGTGCCACTTAAAAATGGTCAAGGAAAAATCTTTTTAAAAGAAGGTTTTTTGTCTGGCATGATGGATAAAGTGATTGCCGAGCAAGGGTATTTGCATGAAGTCTTAGATAGCCATTTACACTGCGCGGCTGGTGGTCTCGGGGCCGCCGATCGGCACTGCTGTGAAGTCGCCGACGCTGGTTTATGGGATGATGTGGCTCGCAAGAAAGAGAAAAAAAGAGCGATTATCGACTACATTAACCGAAAACATCCGGGCGCTGGTATTTTTGTTACACAAATGTCTTTTAATCCAGACGATGGTTATTCCTTTTTTGGTTTGGACAAAGAAGAATGTCTTAATGTATCCCAAGAGAGTGGTTATACTAAGGAGGTGATTGATTCTCTGGTAGCCAAAGGTTTAGTGATATCAACTAAGAAGTTGGCCGAGGAAGATTTTAAGGAAGTGTTTTTGAAATTTTTCTTCGAATGTGATTATCCTAATGATTACCGCTTGTCCACTAAATATTTTTGGGATAATTTTCAGCAAATGTCCGCTGAAGTCTTGCCGGCAATTGAAAACAAAATAAAAGATATTCTTTCTTTTGAAAATCATCAGGAACTAAGACAGACAGCCGCTCTGATTATGGCCAATGCCTACAACGGTTTTCTTCATAATCACGAAGCTTCGGGCAATAAGAAAAAATATCCTTATGCCACGCATCGCGAAAGTGTTATTACCGTCACGGTTAGTGAAAAAGGACCTTTTTCCGGAGCTGAATCTTTTTTTGTCCACCCCGAATCTTCCAGTGTTTCCACAGATATTAAATTGGGAAGAAATTTGATTATTGGTAATCGTCATAAAAAACGAATGTCGGAATTAGAAATTGAAGCGACGGCTAAAGTTTTTGGTGAAAGTGAAGATTATGTAAAATCTCCAGTACTAGCTTTTTTCTTTCAAAGGACTCACGAAGACTTGTCACCGGAAGAAATTTCCAAGTTGCAAAGTATTGATTGGTCTGACGTGGTTGATACTGATTGGTTTGATATGAATAATGAGGAATTTTTTAATGGTTATCTCAACAAAAAATGGCACGGAATTCCCGCCAGCATTGCTTACACGATTAATCGTTTGCGCAAGCAGGCTCAGGACGCCTATGCTCCCAATCAGGCGGCCACCGAAGACCTCTTAGCGGGTCGTATAATTCCGGTCTGGGCCATTGCTTGCCCGAATCGGATGATTTTATCAGTCATGCCCTTTGTTATTAATGGGTATAAAAAATAAGGTTTTTAGGGCTTCTGCTTGCAGAAGCCCTATTTTTTAAATATATGTCAATTGACACTTTGCCTTAGCGTGATACAATGAAAATAAGGTAAAAAATTAATTTTTTAATTTATGTGCAATTGGTTAAAAAGTCTTTTTGGAAAAAAATGTCATTGTGAAGGGGGTTGCTGCGGGGATAAAAAAGCCGAAGTGAGCCCAGCCCCTCAGACTGAAGCCAAAGTAGAAGCAGCCACTGAAACCGCTGCTCCTAAGGAAGAAATCAAAGCTTAAGTAATTATCAAAATCAAAAAACACGCTCCGCGTGTTTTTTGAAGTTAAATCCCATGTTTATCGATACTCATGCCCATATAAATTTTGCTGATTTTAAAGAAGATGCTGATGAAGTTATTCGCCGTGCTTTAGATAATGACACCTGGATGATTCTGGTGGGTTCAGAATATAAAACTTCAACCCGGGCACTAAATTATGCTAATAAATATCAGAAAGGCGTTTACGCGGCAGTCGGCTTGCACCCTATTCATTTAGAAGAACTTCGGGCTGAGAACCATGATGATGATGGTAATTATAATTTTATTACTCGAGCCGAGGACTTTTATTATGATAATTATGAGAAGCTGGCTAAGTTTGAAAAAGTAGTGGCTATTGGTGAAATTGGTTTAGATTATTATCACATTGATCCCACTAAAGATGCTAGAGAAATAAAACAAAAGCAACAACACGTGATGTTACAACAATTGCTTTTAGCTCGTCAGCTTGATTTGCCGGCTATTATTCATTGCAGACAAGCTCATGATGATCTTCTTGCTTTGCTTCAAGATTTTAGAAAAGTTTATGCCAACTTAATCCCAAATGACAGACCTTGGGGGGTGATTCACTGTTTTTCTGGTGATGAAGACTTGGCTTGGAAATATTTTAATCTAGGACTTTTAATCTCATTTACCGGTTTAATTACTTTTAGTCAGACTTGGGATGATTTAATCAGAAAGGTGCCTATTGATAAGATAATGATTGAAACGGATTCGCCTTATATGACTCCAGAGCCGTATCGGGGCAATCGGAATGAGCCCGTGCTCGTTCAATACGTGGCTCAGCGAATTGCCGAAATTAAGAATTTAAAAATAGAGAGGGTAGCGGAAATTACTACAGAAACAGCGAGAAAATTCTTTAGAATCTAGAAAAATCACCCCGAAAGGGGTGATTTTTTTATTGTATATATATGGCTTATTTTAGATAAATATTGCTAATATCTAATTTCTTTAATTTGACAAAAATACTATCTTATGCTATACTGTAGTCAGGTTGATTTTGCTTCCTTGATTAGCGAAATATGGGGTGAATTAAGAAACATCCTGAATGCCAAATGGTAAACAAATAATTTTGGACACTGCCAGATTCAGTGAAATACTTTAAAAAATTGAAAAACTTTTTTTCAAACCAGAACAAGGTGAATCCTGCTAGAGTAGGTGACGCCGCTCTTTCGATTATTTTTACTTCTTACCAGACTAAACGCTGGAAGAGAACTGTCTCTATTTCTAAAGAGGAAATAAATCTAGATGAGATACATTTGGATGGACAACATGATGTCTCTCTAAGGTTGTGGGGGATTGAGCCGGGATTAGTTTCTGTCAAAATCGAAAGACTTGAACAGGGTTCTGCCACGGAGTTGTTACAGAAGAAAATCCAGCCAGAAGAGTTGGATAAATTTTCTCATATTATCATTATCAATGAGTGGTGCAGTGCTGCGCCATATATTCATGCTGATAGTGAAACGGTGGAAATATATCGTTTAACCCCTCTTGCTAAAAGGATTATTAGCGCACAAAACTGGTAACAGTTTAAAATATTTGCAAGCTGCCTAAAATTGGTAGCTTGTTTTTTATAACAAAATTATACCTAACACAATTAGTCCTAAAACTATTCGATACCAGCCAAAAGCTTTGAAGTCATTTTTTTGAACGTATTTAATCAAGAACTTAACACCAATGATGGCCGTAACAAATGAGGTTACAAAACCAATTACCCATAAAGTTAATTGATTGCCAGTAAAGATAGTTGGATTTTTATAAATATCTAAAGCCGTGGCGGCTAACATCGTTGGAATGGCGAGCAAGAAAGAAAATTCCACAATTGTTTTTCTTTTAATTCCTTGGGCTAGGCCGCCAATAATAGTAGCGCCAGCACGAGAAACGCCAGGAACGATTGCTAGCGCTTGAACTACTCCTAAAATCATGGCCTGTTTATAAGTAATTGCATTTAAATCGGCATCCGTTGCTACTTCGGCGATATTTTTCTTCGCATACCAGTTTTCAAAAAGGATGATTATAATACCACCGGCAATTAAAGAAATAGCGATAACTAGATTATTTTCCATTAAATATCCCTTAACTAATTTATAAAAAATTAAACCAATAATTGAGGTGGGAATAAAAGCAGCCACTAATTTCCAAATAATATTTAAGTTATTCCAAACTCTACTCCAGTACAAAATAACGACTGATAAAATAGCACCTAGTTGAATGGATATTTCAAAACTTTTTAAAAAATCTGAAGTCGGAATTCTTAAAAGTTCTCCCGTAAAAATTAAATGAGCCGTCGAGGAAATGGGCAAAAATTCGGTTAGTCCTTCGACAAGTCCCATGATGAAACTTTGGATAATTGTCATATAGTAATAATTTAGCAAATTACCTTCTTATTTTAGCCTAGTTTATTAAATTAATAAACCACTTCAAGTTAGTGTTATTTTTTGTTATAATAAGCTTAAGTTAATCGCTAATTATTTATTTATGAAATCCGCTAAGTTAGACTCCAGTAAGAAGAAAAAACCGGTCGTGGTAGCCGTTTCCGGCTATTTTAATCCGCTTCATGTCGGGCATTTAGATATGATTGAAATGGCCAGCAAACTAGGCGATAAGTTGGTGGTAATTATTAACAACGATCACCAGGTAAAACTTAAGGGCAGCGTGCCTTTTATGACCCTGCCTGATCGGGTACGAATCATCGCGGCTTTGCGGGCTGTTGATGAAGTTTTTATTTCTATTGATCGTGATAAAACGGTTTGTAAGTCGCTAACAAAACTACGGCCGGATATTTTTGCTAATGGTGGTGACAGGAAGAGTCTCGGTGACGTGCCGGAATATCCAATTTGCCAAAAATTAGAAATTACCATGGTTGATGGTTTGGGCAAGAAAATTAGAGCGAGTTCGGAATTAATTAAGCGAGCAGCGGAGGCTAAAATTGTTGCCACTAAAAAATAATTATGCTTAAAGGTTTAAAATATTGTTTGCTGGCTTTGATATTTATTATTATCATTATATTTTTTGTAGTCCGGTCAGCTTTCAAAGCGAATAATGATTTGGTCAGTTTGTTTGATCAGGTTTTAGGGCGCGAAAAGAAGGTTGCGCCTTTAGTTTTAAAGGAAGAAAAAACTTTAAGGATTATTGAAGGCTGGCGTAATCGTGATATTTCTGATTTATTAGAAAAAAATAATCTGGCAACGCCTGACGAGTTTCTAATAGCTCAGAGAAAAATTGATCAAAGTAAATTTTCTTTTTTGGATACTAAACCGAAAAATACTGATTTAGAGGGTTATTTATACCCAGATACTTATCGTGTTTATGCTTCAAGTTCCGCTTCAGAAATCATTGATAAGATGTTAGCCAATTTTGATAAAAAACTAAGCCCACAAATGCGCGCTGATATTGCTGCTCAGGGTAAAACGATAAATGAGATAATTACGATGGCCTCAATTATTGAAAAAGAAGCGCCCATTTCTTATGCCACCTCTGACAATGTAGATGCTAAAATTATTTCCGGAATTTTTTGGCGACGCCTTAAATCAGGTCAGGCTTTGCAATCTTGTGCGACTCTAGCTTATGTTTTAGGAGTTGATAAGGCTCAATATAGTGAAGCGGATACCAAAATAAATTCCCCTTATAATACTTATCGTAACCCTGGTTTGCCACCGGGTCCAATTGCTAACCCGGGGATTCTCGCGATTGAAGCGGCTATTTACCCGACACCTTCAAACTATAATTATTTTTTAACACCTTCTGGCAGTTCAAAGATAATTTACGCCGCTACCTATGAAGAGCATTTAAGAAATAAAAATAAATATCTTGGTAAATAGTTTAATTAATCTATGTTTAATAAAATTGAGCCAAGTCAAATAACTCAGGTCACTCAAGAGGGGAACACAGTTGTCCCGCCTGTGGATATTTCTAAAACCAAACGAACTCGGATAATTTGGATTATTGTTGCGGCTTCGCTTTGTCTCATCGTTTTACTTGTTATTATTTTTAGAAAAACTCCGACACCAGCGCCGGTAAAACCAGCCGCCACCAGTACTTTTGGTTTTTTACCAGTTGAAGTCAGTACTAATGTAGTGGCGACCACTACAGCAACGTCCTCAGACGAGTTTGAAAAATATAATTTTAGTGATTATTATCAAGAACCGGCTCCAATCCCGGAGTTTTCTTTTAAGGATTACACCTTGCCACTTAATATAAAAATTGACGCCTTAAATTATTATGATATTTCCCGGAAGTTAAGTTTAGATAGCGGCTTAGATAGTTTAAATAATAATGGGTTTGCTGTTTTAGATAATCCAGCACCTAAAGAGGCTACCAGTTTTTATTCGGCCTACTCTTGGCTATCTGATAAAGAAATCCCTTTGCTTATTACTTCTGATTTTTTAATTCATTATCATCAGAACACAGTGAAACAGATTTCTAAAGATATTGAGGAAAATATTTTTTATGATAACATGTGGCGTATCTCTAAAATGTTGTATGAGTCTTCTAAAAATCGCTATGAAGCCCGGCTGGCTAAAATTGGTAATGTAAATGACCAGGTTTTAGAAAGCGAAAGACTGGCGACAGCTTATTTTGCGGTTGCTTTGAAATTGCTTGAGCCTACACCAGCGCAAATTAATACCACCGGCCAAGATGATAATAAATTTTCTAAGAGCGAAGCGGGGGCGCTTTATTTTACCATTTTGCCTTATTTGCAGGTTGACGCCGCTGAAGAGGTGCGTTTAATTAAAGAGGCGAGTGTCAAAACTAAATCTCCGGTTTTACTTTACACGCAAAATTACACTGATTTTGTGGTGCCAGCTGAATATCGACGGACTGAGAAATTGTATAACTTTTATCTAGCTAGCACTTGGCTTAACTCGGTTTTTCCTTTAGTGGTTAAAGATAAAAATTGCCCCGATTGTTTGTTGGATAAAGATGACGCTAAATTAAGTCTGATTGCTTCTAGCTTTATTACTAAAGATTTCTCCGCCAATCAGGATCTTAAAAATATGTGGGCGTTAGTTTATAAATTAATGTCTTATTCTAAGGGTTTGCGCGATGATTTGACTTACCGTCATTATGATGAGGCCATGAAAACTTTGTTCGGAGAAACTTATGATCCGGAAGTTCTATTTGCTGAAGATAATCCAGATTCAGCCGCTAACATGGATAAGATGAGAGCTAAATTGCTCAGTATTCCTTTTAGTGATTTTCAGGGTGCTTTGGATAAGACTAAAGATAAACCGCGCTTGGGTTTTAAATTATTGTCCGATTACTACTTTCCTAATGAGTACGTCTTTAACCGTTTATCTGGTGACGCTGTTGGCAATTATGGCGAGATAAAACCTAGATATGGTAATTCCACGGTTTGCAAAGAAGATTTGAAACGTTGTAACGGTTTTGGCTTGGATGTTATCGGTTTGGTGGCTGATAAATTAACGACGGATAGCTATTGGATGGATAACACTAACTTTGCTTCTTATGATGAAAAATTACTAGTTTTAAAAAACGAATTAAAGACTTTACTGATTTGGCATAATAATAATTTCTGGTCGACTCTTAGCACTATTAAGGCGGTCTTTGAAACTAACAATGGCCAAATGCAGGCTTATTCTCGAGCTGATTCCTGGCGCCAACATTTAATTGATGTTTCCACTTCGGCTTGGGTTGATATGCAACTACCGCTTGAGAAACTGGCCCCCACCAGCGCGCCGCTTAAGAAAGGTTTATCAAATGATGTCATCTTTAATGATAATTTTTATATCGAACCGAATTACGCTTTAATTCAAAAACTGATCGCTGACAATGAAATGATTTACGGCATGTTTGATGCTATGGGAGTAAACAAAAAAGTTAGCGCCGTTTCTTTAGCTTTAAAAGAAGAAAATTCCAAGCTTCGACAATTTTCTGACTTAATAAAAAAAGAGCTAAACGGAGAAGCCTTTAGCTCGGATAATCAAAGTTTTATCAGCTCGGTAGCGAAGCAGTATCAATTAGATCAGGCTCCCGCCAGCCGCCTATTTCTAAAAGCCGGTAAAGCGACTTTATATGAGGATTTGGGAATTAAGTTTATGGTTTTATTCTATGAACTCAGAGGGGAAAAATATTTAGCGGCTGGACCAGTTTATTCTTACCAAGAAAGCCGTTAGCGAATAAATTTAAAGACATAAATACTACCACCGTCAACTTCCCAGTAGGAGTTGGCGGTGATTTTTGCTTCAGAGATTATCCGATTACTTAGCCACCAGTATTTACTGACGGCAAAATAAGCCTCTTTAACACCCGCTAGATCCATGGCTTTTTCCATAGTTTTTCTTTGTGGTGAGTCATTTACCATTTCTAAATAATATTGATAAAGCTGGCCGCCAGTCGGTATGGGATAGAAAAAAATGCTCTCACCAGACTTTTCAAAATAATGACTGAAGCCTAATTCTTTTAAGGCTCCCACGCTAGTTTGTTGGTTAGCTAAAACAATGTAAGGATTTTTGGTTTGTTTATCGATTGATTTAACTGCTAAAATATCGGCCCAAGAAACGCTGTAACCTCGGGAGTTATTATAAATATCCAAACGAGGATAAGACAGGTAGATAGAAGCGCTTATTAAAAGGCTAAAAAGTAGCCAGCCACTAATAATTTCCGTCTTAGTGGCGCGCCAGATTTTAGTGCTTAAATAATCAACTGCCAGAACCACGCTTGGTAAAACAAAAAGACTAATTAAAATTGGGAGGCGGGAGATATAATTATTGCGCTCATAGTCGATGAGAAAAGTAAAAGATAGGGAAGCGCTAAGTAAAAAACCAACCAGCAGGGCGGTACCCATTTTAACTAGCAAATAAGCTTCGTCATAATTTTTCTTAAACCAAATATAGAAACCGAAGAGACTAAAAATTATAAAAATATAAAGCCAGTTACTTGCCAGTAAGTAACAGAAGTTTAAAACTAGGCCGCCTAAATTTGTTGAGCTGAAATTAAAGTTTAAAATACTTACGAGGCCCTTAATTGAAAATGATAAATTACGCCAAGACTCGCCAGTAACTAGCGTAAAAGATAAGGGTAAAGAGATGGCTGATAAAATCCAAATAATTATGTTATCAGTGTGCCACCAAAAAGTTTTTAATTTTTCTTTTCGCTTTAGAAGCTCGTGCCAAGCGATGAAAAATAAAGCGGGCAGTCCGCTTAAAGGGTGGACCGAGAGCGTAGCTAGTCCCAAGATAAGCGGCAGATAGCTTAGATGACTAGCGAAAGAATAGAAAATAACTAAGAGCAGCCAAAGATAAGTTAAGTTTTGTGGCGTGCTTAAAATAAAAAGATTAAGTGGCAGGGCTAGTAAAATAAGAATTGAAATCGCGGCTCGTTTGGGGGCGCCGTGTTTTTCTAAGAAAGAAAAAATTGCTTTAGGTAAAAATAAAGCTGATAGTAGTGGGACTAGCATTTTATTTAATAAATATATAGATAAGCCACTAAACTTATGAAAAATTATAATCAAAGAATATTCACCTAGATAATATAAGGGTTTGGGCAGGACAAAACCCTGTTTGTCAATCAGTTCCATCGTCGCTTGATGAATAAAGGGGTCAAAACCATAACCAATTTGATAGACGATGACGGCGATAGCAAAGGCCAAAAAATAATGGATTCGAAGTAGCCAAATCTTTAAATTACTCTTAAGTTGACGATTTAAAACGTAAAACAGCCAAGCCGTCGCGCTTAAATATAGCCAGAAGAAGCTTTGGGGTACAACTTGCCAGGGGGAAATTAAAGCACTTGAACTTGAACTTTTAATTAGCAGATAAAAAGTGGCACTAATTATAACTAAATAAATAGCTATGGGCCACCAAGTGTGAAGCCAATTTTTTTGAGGTAAAATCGGAGTTTTTTCTTGATTTTCACTTTTTGATTGAAAAAATCTCGCTCTTAGATAGAAAGAAAGTCCGCTTAAAAATAAGGTTAAGATGATAGCTGGCCAACTTAGATTGTAAAAATAGTAAATTAAAGAGCCCCAAATCATTATGAGACTGAGGGCAATTAAGATGTTTTCTTCTAGTTTTAGCAATATTTTTTTCATGTCTTTGGTTCTTTCCTTATTATTCTAGCCTTTATTAGCCTGATTGTAAATTCTTGCTAAAATGGGTATTCTTTTATAATATTAGTATTATGAATAAGATAATTATTAAATTTGATTTTAATTTACTACTGGCCATTCTCATCGCCCTCGTTTTTTTTGTGGGCGCTTCCAGTTATAATTTTATTACCCAAAGAGAGGGAACGATTAAATGGAATTCGCCAGATGAAACGGCTAATTACTATTTTACTAAGAGTTATGCCACAACCCATGAGCTCTCTAAATTTGAGCCGGCTGACGTGGTAGCGAGCGACTTAGTAATCCCTCGAAGCTTTAAAAGTGAAAATGGCTGGCTAAAACCAGTGAGCTTTTTAGGGATTATTTTAATTTATGGCGAAATTGGATCACTTTTATCGCCAACGGTCATCCCTTATCTAACTCCATTTTTCGGGGCCTTAGGCATCATCTTTTTTTATCTATTAGTGGCTCGTTTATTTAATCGGCGCCTCGCTTTAATGTCGGCAGCCCTTTTAGCGATTTTTCCAGTCTATTTATATTATTCGGTCAGAAGCATGTTTCATAATGTTCTGTTTTTAGTACTTCTTATTATTGGCTTTTATTTTTTAACCTTGTCCTTAGACAAAGCTTATTCATATCTAAGCAAACCCAAACTTATTAGCTGGAAATTACCTCGAAATATCTTGATTGGTTGGCTATTTATGTTTATTTCCGGCTTATCTATTGGTTTAGCGGTGATGACCCGGGCTTCAGAACTTCTATGGCTGGCGCCGATTTTAGCAATCGTGATTTTATTTTACGGCCGGCGCATCGGCTTTTCGCGCTTACTGATTTTTGCTGGCGGCCTTGGTTTAGGGCTACTACCAGCTTTTTACTTTAACCAAATTTTATATCAGTCGCCTTTTTATGGTGGCTATTCGGAGATGAATCGCTCGCTCGTCGATATTTCTTCAGCCGGCACGGAATTAGTTAAGAACACCATTACCGTTCAGCTCTCAAGTTATCAGGAAATATTTAACCGCATTTTTAAGAACATTTTTTTCTTTGGTTTTCACGTGGGGCAATCCTGGGAAATGTTTAGACACTACGTAATTGAAATGTTTCCTTGGCTTACTTATCTAGCAGGCTTTGGTTTTTTAGGCTTAGTGATTTTAAATTTTAAACGGCCGCGTAAAAAAGATATTGTCTATTTTTTAATTTGGGCCACCTTATCAGTTATTTTGGTGCTGTATTATGGTTCTTGGCGTTTTACTGATAATCCTAACGCCGCTAGTTACACTATTGGTAATTCTTACACGAGATATTGGTTACCGATGTATTTAATGGCAATTCCTCTAGTGGCCTTAGCCATTGAATTAGGTCTTAAAGCTTTGTTCTTCTTATTTAGAAAGCATAGTAGTTATAGGGCTTTAGTTTTTGGTGGAGCAACGGTCGCTGTTTTCTTGATTGCTATTTCCTCGCTTAATTTTTTAGTTTTTGGGTCCGAGGAAGGTCTGATTAATTTGTATTACAATACCCGGGTTGATAAAACAATCGGGGATATGGTTTTTTCACTGACCTCTCAAGAGGCTGTTATTGTTACCCGGTATCATGATAAAGTTTTATTTCCAGAGAGAAGAATCATGATTGGCGTTATGGATGAAGAAAAATATTATCCATATATTGTTAAACTGCTGCAGTATTATCCGGTTTATTATTTTAATTTTTCTTACACGCCGGAGGCAGTAACCTATTTAAATAAGGGTCGTTTAGCTAAATATCAGTTACAAATGGACTTAGTTAAAAAAACCGGCGGCCGTTTTGCTTTGTATAAAATATCTAAAACTAATAATCAAAATGCCAAATAAATATTATCACTTAATTACTATTGGCTGCGCGATGAATAAAGCTGACAGCGAACGAGTGGCCACTTTTTTAGAAAAAAATAATTACTTAGCCAAATCCGATTGGTTGGGGGTTGATTTGGTGATTTTAACCACCTGTGGCGTTCGCCAGTCGGCCGAAGATCGGGTTTACGGTTTAGTTAATCAGATCAGAAAAACTAATAAAAAAGCAGCGGTCGTCATTACTGGTTGTTTGTCCAAGCGCCAAGATGTGATGCGCCGTTTAATTGGTAAGGTTGATCTATTTATGCCGATTAATGAATTACCAAATATTTTTGAATTATTAAAAAGAACTAAACCAGAACAAGTCTTGAGTTTGGATGAAGTAAGAGAACTTGGCGGTGAAAAGTATTTAGCTATTATCCCGAAGTATGAAAGTGCTTACACGGCTTATGTGCCGATTGGTAATGGTTGTAATAATTTTTGTTCTTATTGTGTAGTGCCTTACGCCCGGGGGCGGGAAGTTTATCGCGCCGCCGAAGAAATTATTGCTGAAGTTAAATCTTTGGTTGCTAAAGGTTACAAGGAAATTGTTTTAATCGCGCAAAATGTAAATAGCTATGCTAGCGGCGACTATAATTTTCCTAAATTACTGCGCCAACTCACTGAGACCCCAGGCTATTTCTGGCTACGTTTTTCTTCGAGCCATCCCAAAGATATGAGCGATGAACTTATTGAGGTTATCGGTTCATCGGTCAAAATTGCCAATCATCTACATTTAGCGGTTCAGTCAGGTGATGATAAAATGCTCTCCGCGATGAATCGTAAATATACGGCTGAACATTATCGAAACTTAATTACCAAAATCAGAGCGGCTAAGCCGGGTATTTCTATTACTACTGATGTGATTGTCGGTTTTCCAGGGGAAACTAAAAAACAATTTGCCGCCTCAGCGAAATTATTTAGAGATTTAAAATTTGAAATGGCCTACGTTTCGCAGTATAGTCCGCGTCCTGGTACGGTTTCTTGGAAAATGAAAGATGATGTGACGCGAGCGGAGAAGAAACTTCGTGATCAGGTCCTAAACGAGATTTTAGCCAAGACTAGTTTAGCGGCTAATAAAAAATATTTAAATAAAGAAGTGGAAGTTTTAGTCGATGGGGTAAATGCTCGCGGAAAATTTTATGGTAAGACCTCAAGCTCTAAGACAGTATTAATTACTGACAAAAATAAGCATCAGTTGGAAGAAGTTTTAGGACGCTTTGTAAAAGTAAAAATTACCAAGAATCAAAATTTCGGTTTAGAAGGGGAACTGGTTTAGTGGAAATAAATTTTATGTCTAAACAGAAAATTTTAGTTATTTTGGGCCCGACCGCTTCCGGGAAAACTTCGCTCGCGGTTAAATTGGCCCGAAAGTTTCAAGGCGAAATTATCTCGGCCGATAGTCGTCAGGTTTATCGTGGACTAGATATTGGCACTGGTAAAGATTTAAAAGAATATAAAAATGTTGCTTATCATTTAATCGACGTTGCTAAGGCTGAAGAGGAATTCAACTTGGCTAAATATCAAAAGTTAGCACTTAAAGCGATTAAAGATATTTTGTCTCGAGGTAAATTGCCAATTATTGTTGGCGGCACCGGTCTTTATTTGCAGGCGATTGTTGATGGTTATCAGCTATCCAAATATGAACCGGATTTAAAAAGACGTCAGGCGCTAGAAGCACTGACAGTTTTCGAATTATATAGTCTGCTTGAAAAAGATAAACCGGAATTTGCTCATAAATTAAATAACAGTGATAAAAATAATCCGCGCCGTTTAATCCGTTATCTAGAAATTATGGAACGCGGGGGTGAACCTACGCCAAAGAAAAAAGTGCCTTATGATTTTTTAATCTTAGGTTTAAGACAGGATGATGAGGAAATGAGGGCGCGAATTGTTAAACGAATTAACGATCGCTTAGATAACGAAGATATGGTTGGCGAAGTGGATCGTTTAATTGATGGTGGTTTAAGCTTAGCTCGCCTTAATTCTTTTGGTTTAGAGTATCGTTTTATTAGTTGGTACCTGCAGGATAAATTGACTTATGACGAAATGGTAGAGAAATTAGGTCTAGCTAGCTATCGCTTTGCTAAGCGCCAAAAAACCTGGTTCAAACGTTGGGAGAAACAGGGTCGAGTTATTAATTGGATAAGCGCCCTAGAAGAGACTCAGAAACTAATTAAGGATTGGCTAACTATTGACAAAAAATAGTAAGTGTACCAAGATATAGTTGTCGTTTTTTAAAATATTAATAACCATATAAAACTCTAGATCATGGAACAAGTAATTAACCCTACTGAAGAAATTAAGCTAACCGTTGATTACACTAAAACCGTCGAGCAGGCGATTACTGATGGTAACTACGATTGGAAAAATGAAGATATCGCCGCCAAAAATTTTCCCATTTCTCTGGAGATGATTGGAAAAAAAGTTGAAGTGACTACTAAATTATTTCATTTCAATTGCGACATCAGTTCTAATGATACTATTTCTGAAATGGACAAGGGTGGTTATCACCCCGCTACTTTAATGGAACTGTTGGCTCTAGGTATTTTGTTCCCTGAACTGCAAAGACAATTTCCAATTGTCGCTCTCGGCTCTGTTTGGCGTGATGCTGATAGCTATCGTTTTGTATCTTATCTGGATGTCAATGGCTCTAAGCGTGAGCTTGACCTCGGTTGGTTTGATGTTGACTGGCTTGCTCTTTGTCGCTTTTTGGGTGTTCGTAAGGAATCATTATTGTAAAAAACGCTTTTTAATAAATTATTAATCATGAGAATCAGTGACTTAGAATTACAAAAATTAACTGTGGCTATGGAAGGTAAAAATCTGTCCTTTTCACAGGTCCTGGAACTTATCGAGAATAGCGATCTTCAAAGTGAAAAAATAATTGTTGTTGCCAGTGAAATTGAGCTAACAGTTGATTATGGTAGGACTTTGGAACAGGCGATTGCTGATGGTAACTACGACTGGAATCACGGCGATATTTCGTCTGAAAATTTTCCCATTTCTCCAGAAATGCTTGGGCAAAAAGTTGAAATAAAAACCAAATTATTCCGTTTCAATCGCGACATCAGTTCTAATGATGTTATTTCTGAGATGGACAAAGCTGGTTATCGCCCAGCTACTTTAATGGAATTATTGGCTCTAGGTATTTTATTTCCTGAACTGCAACGACAATTTCCAATTGTTGCTCTCGGTTATGTTTGGCACTGGGCTCGTGTCGGTCGTTTTGTGCCTTTTCTGTACGTAAATGACTATAAGCGTGGACTTAACCTCTCTTTTGTTGCTGGTGACTGGGGTACTCGTTATCGCTTCCTTGGTGTTCGTAAGTGAAATTAAAAAACCCGTTTCAAAATGAAACGGGTTTTTTCTTACGAAATAATTGTTTTTATTTTATTCAACTAATAATTTTTCTAGTAATCCTCTGACTACTTCGGGATTAGCCTTGCCTTTAGTTTCCGCCATTACTTTCCCGACAAAGAACTGAATTAGTGGCAGTTTACCAGCTTTATATTCAGCGGCTTGAGCTGGATTTTTCTCGATTATAATTTTGATGGCTTCAATTAGTTCAGCTTCGTTGTCAATTTGCTCGAGGCCTAAATTTTTCATAATATCTTCCGGGTCGCCACCGTTAGCATACATTTCTTTTAAAATAGTTTGTCCGGCGCTGGAATTAATTTTTCCTTGATAAATTAAACAAACTAGTTCTGCAAAATTTTCCGGTGTAATATGAAGGTCGCTAATTTTTCGGTGGTCAGTTTTTAAATGATAAAGTAATTCTCCGGCGATTAAATTACCGGCTGTTTGGGCTAAATTCTTATCTTGGCGCTCATAAGAATCGCCTTGGGCATTTATCCAGGCGCCAAGTTCTGAGATTACCTCTTCAGTCCAATTGGCTAATTCTTGGTCATAAGTAATCACGTCCGCCAAATCGGCTTTAAAGCCGTACTGAAGAACAAAGCGAGCGCTTTTAGCCTCCGGTAGTTCACCAATTTCTTCGGCGATACTCGCAATCATATCATCACTAATTGCTAACGGTGGAATATCTGGTTCTGGAAAGTAACGATAATCAGCGGCCGTTTCTTTAACGCGCTGGCTTTTAGTGACATTTTTCGAATCATCCCAACCCCGAGTTTCAACAGCAATTACTTCACCTTTTTCTAGGGCGGCGCTTTGTCTCTCGATTTCAAATTTAATGGCTTTTTCTAGTGAGCGGAAAGAATTAATATTTTTAACTTCTACTTTGGGATTAAGTTCGTAGCCCGCTAAACCATTTATCTTGTTATCTTTATATTCCCATTTACCTGCGGCCTGGACACTGACATTAGCTTCACAGCGCATTTCACCTTTTTCCATGTCGGCGCTAGAAATGTTAAGATATCGTAAAAGCTGCTGAAATTTCTGTCCGAATTTTTTAGCTTCTTCGGCGCTCTTAATTACTGGTTCGGTGACCATTTCTAGCAGCGGCGTACCGGCGCGATTAAAGTCTAAGAGAGTATGGTCGCCATCTTTAGGGTGGGTTGATTTACCGGTATCTTCTTCAATGTGAATTCTGGTAATTAAAACTTTTTCGCCGTCGATTTCTAAATAACCGTCATAGCACAAGGGTAGGTCGTATTGGGATATCTGATAGCCCTTAGGCAAGTCGGGGTAAAAGTAATTTTTACGGTCGAATTTAGAGACTCGGTTAATGTGGCAATGAGTCGCTAAGCCGGCCAAAATAACGAGCTCTAAGGCTCTTTTGTTAGGCACCGGTAAAGTTCCCGGGTGTCCTAAACAAATGGGACAGACGGCCGTATTTGGCGCCTGGTCGCTCGCATCATTATCGCAGGCGCAGAACATTTTACTCTTGGTTTTGATTTCGGCGTGGATTTCCAGGCCGATGATAGCGTCATATTTCATATATTATGATTTTATAGGAAAAAGGGCCGTGAGGGAAGAGTTGTTGACTAAAAGGCTATTATATTATATATTTGGGGGTCATTTAGTTAATTAACAATTTAAAATAAATACTATGGAAAGCAAGTGGACAATCAGGCTCACGCGACGCCTGCACGAAAGAAGAGTCAGGAATATTGGCAAACAGAGAACTCCGGCTGGAGTTTTAAATTATGTTTATTGTTTTTATTGCGGCATTTTGCTCGATGTGATTTTAGAATCTTCTCCGGAACCAGAAACTAACTGTTGTGCCGAATGCCAGCTTTTAGTCGCTGACGGTATTTTGATAACGCCACCGGTTAATAATGATTCAAGTGATGAATTATAAACAGGAAAACTTCATTTTGAATGTTCAAAATGATGATTCGCCCATAATTATTACGGTGCCTCATGGCGGTTTAAAAATCGCTTATGGTTCTTGGCTAGAATTATTTTTTCAAAAGAGGATTAAATCTGATACCCCTTCGGAAAATCTTATTCAAGGCGAAAAAATAATTATCGGCGGCGATAATCAAATTATGCACCTCGTGGCCGATACTTTAAAAGTATACCAAGCTAATGCAGTAATCGGTTTACTGCCGCGAGCCTTCGTTGATTATAATCGTTTTGTTTCTGAGGTGGCCTACGCTGATGAAAAAATTAAACCTTTTTACGAGGCTTATCATGGGGCGATAACTGATACTATTTTACGGCTTAAAAAAAAACTGGCCGGCAGTTTTTCTCTTTGATCTTCACGGTTTTAGTCGACAACCACTGCCAGAAGTAGAGTTTGATATTATTTTAGGTACTAATGGCGAGTCGAGTCCCAAGGGAATTGATAAGTATTTTTATCGGCAGTTGAAGGATAAATATCAAATTTTTTGCGCTGGAACCAGCAACTTGCCGGCAGCTGAATTAGATCTTTATAAGGGTGATACAACCAATCTCTTTTATTATAAGAAGCATCAAATAGACGCCGTGCTGGTTGAGATTTCCTCAAAATTTAGGAGTTCCAAAATGGAAAATTCCAAAGAATTGGGGCAAAAATTGTCTCAAGATTTAGGTGATTTTTTCAGTAAATTGGACGGCGAAATTAGAAACGGAATGTTTTAATAGTAAAGGGCGCTAAACAAAAATTTAGCGCCTTTTTAATTGGCAGAAAGAGGGAAGAGGACAATTCTTGACATATATTAACTCTAGTGATGTAATAATCTTGGGTTTAGTTTTAAACCCACCCAAATTCGTCGGGAAGTACGAATATAAGTAAATTAAAAACAAATACTGGTGCAAAATGGAAACAACTGCAAACACTGGTTTGGGACTCATCAAGGCAACTATTGAGAGGGTTCAAAATGAAAAGTCGCTCTTTATCAGCGCTCTTAAAAAATTGGTTAACTCTTCGTAGTCGGAATTGGAAGATTTTTTAAGAAAAAGTAGAAATGGGATTACGAAACTCCGTTCTTTTGATCAGGTTTTAAAAATCAAAGCCTTGGATGGAAAAAAGTTACTTTTTATGGCTACAGAAACTTTTCAACATTTCAAGCCCGATCTGGTGATGGAAAATTTACAGCCAATTGGAGTGGCCACTCCGGAGACAGAAGTTCAGGTTTATGAAATTATTTCTGACGCCAATGTTTTTCAAATGTTTTATGACCTACCAGGAACTTGGGCCCAAAAAGTTCTATCACAAAACCAGGTTATCGAATTTTGTGAGCAATTTAGGGATGCGTTAACCAGGAGTACTTATATTCGTGCCCAGTTTCTTTGTAAGAAAAATGAATATAAGCCAATTATTGAGAGCAATCCCAAAGATAATTTGGTGGTAATTTACGTTTCCATTGGCAGTGAAGACTTGAGCATGAGCCCTACTCGCTTGGGAAATAAATTCATCTACCGTACCACTGGTGCTGATAACATAATTATTGTGCCGGCTGTATAAAAAATCCCCTCTTATTTATTGAACTGAAATGTTCTTTAAATAAGAGGGGTTTTTATTTGTGAAATAAATAAATTTTTAGAAACTACCACTACTACCAAAAGCGCCGGCTTGTCTTTCGGTTTGATCATTAATTAAGCCTTCTTCAGGTTCTAGTAATTCCACTTTCTGAATTAAAATTTGAGCAATTTTTTGGCCCGGCTCAATGTTGATTATATCTTCGCTGAGATTTTTAATAATAACTTTAACCTCGCCGCGGTAACCAGTATCGATTACTCCACCTAAGTTAGTTATACCTTGAGTGGCTAAACCGCTTTTATCCCAAATTAAACCGGCGTAACCGTAAGGGATAATCATTTTAATTCCTGTCGCAATTAAGCCCTGTTGATAAGGGGCGACAGAACAATATTCATTGGCATAGAGATCAAGTCCGGCATCGCCATCATGAGCTCGGGTCGGTAGCTTGGCTTCGGGCTTGATTCTTTCAACAATAATTCGAGAATTATTTTCGGGCACAGGGATATTTGTTTCTTGATTTTGGATTATCTCAGTTGTTTGGCTGGGCTGATAATTTGAAACTTCTTCCTTTTTGAAAAAGAAATCTTTGTTATTTATAATCTGTGGGTTACCACTGATTATTTCCGAGATAGCGCGAAAACCGCTAGCCGTTTTTTGGCCGCGACCGCCAATTGCCTGGTTAGTATAAATCCAAACTAAATCATGAATCTCTTGGCGATCCATAATTTCACCATCACGAGTGCATTTAATTAATTTAAAATCCGGAAAAGTCTGGGCAATTTCTAAATAAATCTGTTCCGCTTTCTTTAAGTGATCTAAATTTTCTTCGTGGATATCACGGGTTTTTCCAATCCAATCTTCGCGGTGACGTTTGGCAGCTAACTGTTGAGCGATACTAGCTTCGACGTGTAAAATTAAAGAGAGGTCAGGTTTGGGAATATTAAAAAGTTTATATTCTAGTTCGTAGAGCCAATTAAAAAAAACTTTGCGCTCGAGCGGATTTTCAATTTTTCCACCTTGATGACCCAAGCTGGCCGAGACATAACGATTGGCAATAACTATTTTACCTTCTCGAATCCACTGCCTGATTTTAAAGCTCGCATCATAGCGGTCAATTGCATAAAAAATTGAGGACTGATAAGGCGTAACCTCGTCCGCGCTGCCATACTTACCGCTTAGATATTCCTCAACTAAACCGGCCGATTTAGTATTGTATTGAGGAAAATCAGCGACCTCAACTAAAAAACCTTCCGCTTTTAATTTATCAACTAATAAATTAAATTGCGTAGTTTTGCCTGAACCGTCAGTGCCGTCGATGACAATAAATTTTCCTGGGTTAGTAGACATGGAGCTTTACAAAAAAGAGCTCGAAATTAAATTATTTCGCGGCTCAATTCAACTTTTAAATGATTCTTAGTTATTTTGGATCTTAGTTACTATTTTGTCAATTTGTTGATATAGGTTAGTCAAATCACCATCATTATTGATTTTTAAATCAGCTTGAGACATGACTTCAGGGATTGTGAGTTCGGTTTCAGTCTGGTGATCGGCTAAAAATTGTTCATAGGTTTTTTCTGACTCGCCCACATTTTCACCTCTTTTTATCATCCGCTCATAACGTATCTTAGGGTCGGCTTCAATGGCTATTAAATAAAAACCGTCTAACTTTGTCAGGTGGATAATATCAGCGAGACGTCTGACGCCGTCAACGACCACAATTTCACTTTCAGCTTGGCTGGCGTCGCTAGCAATTACTTTGGCAAATAAATCTTCGCCGAAAGTTTGGCGCAGACAAAGAGATACGGCGGATAAATTATAACGGCTTATCTCTATGTTAATCCGCTTTAAAATATCGCGCATGATTGTGGAAAAACGAAAGCTTTTGGCGCCGTATTTGGTCTCTAAATATTTTTTAGCCTCATCTTTACCGCTGGCCATGAGCCCTGTGAAGCCGATGATAATTTTTTTGGTCATTTTAGTTAGTATATTTTACTTGATAACGGATTGCTAAAGTATTATTATTTAATTTTTCAAAAGTTTCAAGTTCTAATGAAGCTTCGAGGTCAACATCGAATAAAGATAGGCCTTGGCCGAATATTTTTGGTTCAACAGTGAGAATTATTTGAGATATTAATTTATTCTTTAAAAATAGGGAATTAAGATAACAACCGCCGCCGAGCAAGGCCGATTTATAGCCTAAACTTTCTAGCTCGTCTAAAACTTTAATTAAATCGCCGCTGACGTATTTAACATTATCATAATCGGGTTTCTGGTTTTCCGAAAAAACCACGTTTAGACGCTTAGGCAGAGGGGAGGGAAAGGTGTTGAAAGTATTTTCGCCCATCATCACTACACCATGTTTTTTAGATTCGGCGACAAAGAGTTTTTTATCTTCGGGGCTAGTCCAATTAGCTAATTGATTTTTGTCTTTGGCAATTTTTCCGTCAACGGAAATGGCCATCATTAAAGTTACAGGTATCATATCTTTATAAGAAAAGCCGCTTAGATATTTTAAGCGGCCTTTTTAAAATTTTAAACAGCAATTGGTGCTGGAATTGTGGCTTCGGCTTCATAATTTTCCAGCTGGAAGTCTTCAAATTTAAAACCAAAGATATCCTTAACCTCAGGATTAATCTTCATGGTCGGCAATTTTTTGGGCGTCCGAGTCAGTTGCAGGGCAACCTGTTCGAAGTGGTTGTTGTAGATGTGCAAGTCACCGAAAGTGTGCACAAATTCCCCTAATTTAAGATTGCAAACCTGGGCTACCATCATCGTCAGTAGGGCGTAGGAGGCAATGTTAAAGGGGATGCCTAAGAATAAATCACAGCTTCTTTGGTAGAGTTGGCAGGATAATTTGCCATCAGCTACATAGAATTGGAAGAGAGCATGGCAGGGCGGCAATTTCATGTTGTCAATTTCGGCGACGTTCCAGGCGGAAACAATCAGACGCCGGGAATCGGGATTTTTCTTAATCATCTCGATAATGTTGCTGATTTGATCGATATGACGACCATCAGGGGTTGGCCAAGAGCGCCATTGGACGCCATAGACTGGGCCTAGTTCTCCGTTTTCATCGGCCCATTCATTCCAGATGTTTACTTTATTATCCTTTAAATACTTGATATTGGAATCGCCTTTAAGAAACCAAAGCAATTCATGGATAATAGATTTGAGGTGGAGTTTTTTGGTGGTTAAAACCGGAAAGCCCTCATTTAAATCGAAACGAGTTTGTCTGCCAAAAACACTTCGCGTGCCGGTGCCGGTGCGGTCAGTCTTGCTCGTGCCATTTTCCATGACATCTTTAAGTAAATCTAAATACTGTTTCATATCTTTCGTTTTTTAAGTTACTATTGACATCTAATCGCTAATCTTGGCAAAAGTCAATAGCAAAATATTTAATACTCCATCACCTTATCACTTAATAAAACAAACTCGACGCCCGCTTCTTTAAAAATTTCTTTGCTCCTGGCTGAGTCATGGTAATCCTGAAGACAAACGACACGTTTGATCCCGGCGTTAATCATCATTTTAGCGCAAGCATAGCAAGGTGCCATTTTGGTGTATAAGGTGCCGCCATCTAAAGCGATACCAAATCTAGCCGCTTGGCAGATGGCGTTTTGTTCGGCGTGAGTTGTCCTAATGCAGTGCTCACTTTTAGAGCCGTCATGATGAATGATGGTGTGCATTTCGTGTCCGGCTTCGTCGCAGTGAATGGTGTTAACCGGGGAACCGGCGTAGCCAGTGGAAACAATGCGGCGGTCTTTAGTAATTAGTGCGCCACAATGGCCTCGGTCGCAAGTACCACGCTCACCGACTAAATTAGCCAAATGGCTGAAATATTCATCCCAAGAAGGCCTAAGCTTTTTTTCTTCATTCATAGAAGTAAAGATTAATTTTGTTTATTAATTATAGGCTATATTTAAACATTTTAGAATCTTGACAGAGGGCAGATTTATCATTATTAAATAAGCCTAATTTTTAATTGATTTTCCTTTAAAAAGGGGCTAAACTATAAATAAATTAAGATTATAAAATTAGCTGATTTTTTATGAAAAAAATATCCTTAATGCTTCTGATTTTAACTTTGCTAATGACTTCTCGGTCAGTTCTGGCTGCTACCTCCACGGCTAAAATTTTTTCTGGACAAGTTATTTATACAGCCGATAAAAGTCAGGAACTCTGGCTGGTTAATTTAAAAAACTTTAAGCGTTCCTTGGTTAATGATTATAAAGAGACTTTAAATTTATTTAAGAGTAAATTTGTTGGCATCTCAGAATTAAATTTCAAGAAAATTATCGGAGTTGATTCAAAGCTAAAGAATAATGAAGACTTGGCTAAAAAGTTGGCGGGTAAAATTATTTTACGAACTGAAAAAAAAGGCGAAGCTTGGTATATAAATCCAATTGACCTTAAAAAATATGATTTAAGTACTAGTTCCGCTTTTTTTAAAAATCTCTCATTACTAGCAACCCAAGTGACTCCGGAACAATTAGCTCAAATTCATAAACCGGAACTCAAAGAATCGCTAGACAAATATAGTAGTTATGAATATACCAAAGTTAAAACTGAGCGCGGTTATTTCTATATCGATTTAATAAAGATTGATTTAAGCGATCCGGCTTTAAAAATTTTAACGGATACAGCTAATGAAACGACTTGTAAATCTAATTGTGCGGCGAAACCGCTAGCTGATTACGTTTTCCCGGCGCACGCTTTTGCCGGCATGAATGGCACTTATTTCTGCTCTAGCGCTGGTTGTGGGGCTGCTAATTATTATTTTTTTCCAGTTTATAATAGCGCTAAAAAAACCTTGATTAACGAATCGGAGCTTAAATATTGGACCACAGGCCCGATGATGGTCTTTGATACCAATAATAAATTTTATTACTTTAAAGATGCCCGTGATTTTAAAAGTGTCGCTGACTTTGAAGCAAAATATGGCGTGACTTTGCAAGCGGCAATGGGCAATAAGCCGCGCTTAGTGGAGGAGGGTAAAAATGCTTTAATTGAATGGGAAGTTGACGCTGGCCAGCGTTATGGCAAGTACTTGCGCAACGCCATTGGTTATCAGGATCACGGTACCGGCGGCCATGGTATTGTTTATTTGGTGATTGCTCACTCGGCCACCGTGGATGATTTGGCGGTCATTATGAAAACTCTTAAAATGGACTATGCTTTGAACTTAGATGGCGGCTCAAGTGCGGCTTTGTTTTACAACGATGAATATATGATTGGTCCGGGACGGGATATTCCTAATGTAATTATGTTTGCTAAATAGTATGTGGCAGGATGTTCTAACCCAACTTAAAATTAAGGGTGAAGCTTATTTGGCCGTCAAAGTAATCCCGGGCAGCGCGAAAACAGAATTTCGGGAACTAATGGAAAATGATGTTTACAAAATCGCAGTAGCCGCGGCCCCGGAAAAAGGTAAAGCTAATGCGGAACTTATAAAATTTCTAGCTAAAGAATTACAAGTCTCTAAGAATCGTTTTAAAATTATTGCCGGTGCGGGAGAGAAAACTAAGTTAATAAAAATACTTAAATAATATGGATTTATCAGTCATTATTGTCTCTTGGAAAGTTAAAGAAAAATTACGCGCTAACTTGCAGGCACTTGATGCTTCAGAGGGTGATTTTTCCTATGAAGTTTATGTCGTTGATAATAATTCGGGTGATGGCAGCGTGGAAATGGTCAGAGCGGAATTTCCTCAAGTAAAACTTCTGGCTAATGATGATAACCGGGGCTTTGCTAAGGCCAATAATCAAGCCTTGATTCAAGTTCAGGGGGATTATGTCTTATTACTTAATCCTGACATGCTAGTTCGCCCAGACACTCTGATTAACGCTTTAACTTGGGCCAAGAATAATCAGCAAGCCGTTGTTTCTGGCTATAAACTAGTTGATAGTCAGGGTAAGATTATTAAACAGGTGCGCCGTTTTCCGTCTTTTTTTGATCAGCTAATGATAATCAGTAAAATTCCTCATCTTTTGCCAGGAGTTTTAAGTCATTATTTATGGACCGATTTTAACTATGAACAAGCGGCTAAAGTTGATTCGATTCGCGGGGCTTTCTTTTTGATTAATAAAAAAGTTTATTTAAATATTTCCGGTCAAAAAAATCTGGCCCTCGATGAACGTTATTTTATTTGGTTTGAAGAGGTAGATTTTTGTCGGCAGGTGTTTCAAAATGGTGGGGAAGTCTGGTATAGTCCGGCGGCCCAGTGTGTGGATTACGTAGGAGCCAGTTTTGGACAAGTGGCCCTAGCTACTAAACAAAAATATTTTGAAGATTCGATGCTTAAATATTTTAAGAAATGGGAAGCTATTTGGCAGTATTATTTATTAAAAGGTGCCTGGTCGCTAGTTAACTCTCTTATTAGCTTATTGGCTCAAAAATAAAATGAAAAAAGTTGGAATAATTTTAGTTAACTATAAAGATTACGCCCGTAATTATTTAAGCGCTTGCCGTGATTCTTTGCGGGCACAAACTTATGATAATTTTCAGGTTTATTTAATTGATAATGCCAGTTCTTACGATTCCTCAAATTATTTAAAAAACAGTTATCCTGAAGCCGTGGTTTTACCTCGCTTAGACGGTAATTATTGTGCCGCCAATAACTTAGGGATGAATCAGGCTATTTTAGATGCCTGTGATTATTTGGTGGCGGCCAATATGGATACGGAGTTTGAAGCTAATTGGTTAAAAGAGTTGGTGGCAGCTTTGGACAATAATCCTAAAGCGGCTCTAGCCCAATCTTTAATTTTGCTGGCTCCTAAAACGGAGGCGGAAAAAATAGACCCTCTAGTTAATACGACTGGTAATTTAATTCATTTTTTATTCTTTGGTTTTACTAGCTCTTACCGTTTAAAGCAGTCGGCGCTCAAAGTTGAAAACTATAGTGAAATTTTCTATGCTTCCGGTTGCTCGTTTATTATTAGACCGGAGATTTTCCAGGAAATTGGCGGGTATAACGAAGATTATTACATGTATCATGATGATTTGGACCTGAGCTTGAAAGTTAGGCTGGCAGGGTATAAAGTTATTTTAGCCGCCAAATCCTTGGTTTGGCACAAGTATGAATTTGAGCGCAGTGTCCGGATGCTTTATTTTATGGAACGAAATCGTCTGCTGAGTTTTTTTAGTTTTTACCCTTATTGGCAGATTATTGTTCTTTCACCTTTTATTGTGGCTATGAATTTAGGTATGACGCTTCTAGCAATTAAAGGTTCATGGCTTACCACAAAATTAAAAGTGGATGCTTATTTTTTAAAACCGGCCGCCTGGCGTTTAATTTCTAAAAATCGCCGGCAGCTTAAAGCAATTACCCGGGTTCCTCTAAAAAGCATTAGTCGGACTTTTGTGGGTCGGATTGAATTTCAAGAAATTGATAACCCGCTCTTAAAATATTTCGTTAACCCAGTGTTTAATTTTTTCTGGCAACTTATCAAATAATATGGATTTATCAATCATTATCGTTAATTATAAAAGCAAAATAAAACTGATTAATTGTTTAGATTCAATTAAACGGTCAGATTTGTCAGGCATCAGCTATGAAGTGGTAATTGTAGAAAATAATTCCGGCGATGATTTGTCTGATTTAAGTAGCCAGTATCGGGTAATTATAAGTGATCAGAATCTGGGCATGGGGGGCGGTAATAATTTAGGGATTAAAAATTCTAACGGTGATTATATTTTAATTTCCAATCCGGATATTGTTTATGAGTCAGATACGATTAAAAAACTTTTTAATTATTTTAGCAGTCACCCAGAAATCGGTTTAATCGGCCCCAAACTTTTAAATCCGGACGGATCTTTGCAATATTCTTGTCTACGTTTTCCCAAGTTTTACATCCCGGTTTTAAGGCGTACTTTTGTCGGTCGTTTTTTTCCTAAATCACTGAGTTATTATTTAATGGAGTCTAGCAGTCATGAGGAGGTGGCGACGGTTAATTGGCTGCTCGGCGCTTGTTTTATGGTGCGACGCTTGGAGTTAAATAACGATCAGCTATTTGATGAGCGCTATTTTATGTATTTTGAAGATGTCGATTTGGGCCGTCAGGTTAGTGGCCGCGGCCAAGTAGTTGTCTATTACCCACTAGTTAAAGTCATTCATGATCATGTGCGTCAAAGCGCCAGTTTACCTTGGTACCGGTCATTGTTTCAAGACAAAATTGCTCGAGAACATTTGAAATCGGCTTTTAAATATTTTAATAAGTGGCGAAAAATAAAATAAAATATATGCAAAAAATTAGAAAGGCAATTATGCCGGTAGCTGGTTTTGGAACTCGCTTCTTACCCGCGACCAAAGCTCAGCCCAAAGAAATGCTACCGGTTGTTGATAAGCCGGTTATTCAGTATTTAGTGGAGCAAGCGGCTGAAGCCGGAATTAAGGAGGTAATCTTTGTTACCGGTCGCGGTAAACGAGCGATTGAAGATCATTTTGATTATTCTTTTGAGCTTTCTAAAACGCTGGTAGAAAAAAATAAACTAGATTTAATTGCGAAAGTTGAAGCGATTGAGCATCTTGCTAAATTTTCTTATGTCCGTCAGCCGATTCCGTTGGGAGACGGTCACGCCATTAATTGCGCCGCTCATCTAGTGCGTGATGACGAACCGGTGTTAGTGATGTTTGGTGATACTCTCTACGATGCTGATATTTCCCCAGTTAAGCAATTAATCGAGGCTTATGAAAAATATGGTTATCCGGTTGTTGGTTTATCAGAAGTAAATCCGGCCGATGTTTCTAAATTTGGGGTTATAGATGGCGAAGAAGTTTCTGGTGGTGTTTATGATATTAAAAGATTTGTTGAAAAACCGGCCGCAGACGCCGCTCCGTCTAATTTAGTGGCTGTTGGTTTATATATTATTACTCCAGAAATTTTTAAAATTCTTTCGAACATGAAAAGTGGTAAAGGCGGTGAAATTCGTTTAGCTGACGCTTTTGACGTCCTACTTAGCAGCGGCCAGCCTTTATATGGTTTAAAGCTCAAAGGGGAGTGGTTAGATACCGGCGATAAATTCGGTTTTATTAAGGCCACTATAAAATTAGGTCTAAAGAATCCTGAGGTCGGTGATAACCTAAAAAAACTTATTAAAGAAATTTCCATTACTCTTTAAATTGGTTATCAAAAAAGACTTTAAATAAAAGTCTTTTTTGTTAGTTTAATTTATTGTAGAGCCAACTTGTAGAGACCACTTTGTTGTCCGATGGCTCCGGAAAAATATAAGATACTATTTTTACCGTCCAGATAAAGAGAGGAGAGATTATTGCCACGCCATAAAATGGTAATGTCGTTGCCGCTATTAGTTAAATTAATTGTCCCAATATTATTGTCAGTGGCGTAAATTAAATAATTATTAGGGCTCCAAGCTAGAGAATTTATTTTTTCGCTGAGCCGGGTAATTAAATAGGATTTACTCTGAGACAAGTCATAGATGTAAACTTCTGATTCGCTGGTGTAAGCTAATTTATTGCCGTCAATCCATTTGAAAACGGTGGCGCCGCGAAGCACGTCTCTAATAATCGAATTGCTGTTATCGCTGGCCAGTAAATAGATAATTTTATGCTCATTATCGGTTAAGATGAGATTTTTGTTGTTGTCTTGGTTAATTGAAAAATTCTTAGAATTAAGTAAATCAGCGCTGGCGATAAAATTTTTATTTATTAAATCAAAACTTTTAAGTTCGGTTTTATTTTTTTCAGAGATTACTAAAAATAAAATATTTCCACTAGTGCCATAACTTAAAATCTGACCGCTAGCCGGAACAATAGTCGTACTTTTAGATGAAAAATTAAAAGCCGCTAAATTATTTTTAGATAAGTAAATTAGAAAATCGCCATTTTCTGACATTTTAGCTTCATCGGCTTCACCGATTAAACTGTTGTAGTCGTAGCTACTGTTATTATCTAAAGTAAGTAATTTTGAACCAGCAAGTAATTGTTTACTGCCGACCCAATTTAATTTAGCAGCACTAACTTTAGTGGCGGCTTGTTCGGTTTTTAAATTGATTATTTCGCCACTATCTTTTAACCAGGCGTAGTTACCGTTAGGCGAGTAGCTAATGGCCTGGGTTTTACTGGAAAAAATGTTTAAGGGCAAACTTTTTTTAAAGAGAATGACATTTTCTAAGAAGGTGGTTTGCTCGGGATTTACGTTAAGTTTTTTTTCAAAGGGCCAGTAATTTTCCAGAGTAAACGAGACGGTATATTCTCCGGGCAGCAAGTTCTTTATTTTAATTGGGGTTATTTTACTCTTTTTAGAGTTGAACGAAAAAACGGAACTGATTTTAGTTTCGCTAGTAATTAAAACGGTGGCGCCATGAGGATCGCTATCTAAGGCTAGGGTACCAGTTTTAACCAGCATTAAATTTAATTTTAAGGGCCAGGTGAGGTTGAAACGATAACCAGTAGCATATAAAGAGAGGGTGATAGTAATTACCACAAACAAAAAAACAAAAGTTCCAAATAGAAAATCACGAGTTTTTTTAGTCATAATATTTTTAGTCGACTCGTTTTATTTTAGCGCCAATTTTTTGTAAGCGAGTTTCTAACTGTGAATAACCACGATCAATTTGATAAATATTATCAATTTCTGTTTTACCTTTGGCTACTAAACCGGCAATAACTAAGGCAATTCCGGCTCGTAAATCGGGGCTAACTAAATGTTTGCCGTGTAATTTAGTCGGTCCTTGAACAATGACTCGGTGCGGATCGCACATGTTGACGTTTGCGCCCATTTGACACAGCATATCCGTCCACACTAAACGGCCGTCGTAAATAGTTTCGTGAATCAGCGAGGATCCAGTTGCCTGAGTCATTAAGACCACATAAGGTGATTGTAAATCAGTAGCAAATCCCGGATACTCGTGGGTTTTAATATCGCAAGCGGTGAGTTTACCGCTTTTTTTCATTTTGATCCAATTTTTTCCAACTTCAAAGTTAACTCCGACTTTTTTAAGGACTACAAGCAGTGTCATAATGTGATCAGGGGTGCAATCGGTAATGGTGATTTCGGAATTTGTGGCTGCGGCCATAATGGCGAAGGATCCAGTTTCGATTCGGTCGGGAATAACTGTAAAAATACCTGCTTTTAATTTTCTATTACCTTCAATAGTGATCGTTGGTGAGCCGGCGCCTTTTATTTTAGCGCCTTGTTGATTTAAATATTCAGCCAAAGCTTCAATTTCTGGCTCCATGGCACAATTTTTTAAAATAGTTTGTCCTGGAATAATCGAGGCCGTCATAAGCATGCTTTCGGTAGCAGTGACACTAACAAAAGGGAAAAAATAATTAGCCGGTTTAAGTTTTTTAGCTTTAATGTGGTAAAAATTGCCGTGATCTTCAGTGACCTTTGCTCCGTAAGCTTTGTAGCCATCAATAAAAAGATCAATTGGGCGTCCACCGGCGCCAATGACGCAGCCTCCGGGATGAGGAAATTTTACTTCACCATATCGAGCCAGCATGGGACCGACAAACATAATTGAACCGCGAAATTTATCAGCCAACTTTGGTTCTAGAATGCTGTCTTTTATTTTGCTGGTATCGATTTTAACCTGTCCGGTAGTTCGCGTAATAATTGCTCCCAGTGATTCTAGTAGTTCTAAAGAGCGATCGACATCTTCAATTTCTGGAAGATTTTTGATGGTTATCGGTTCCTTAGATAATATGGAAGCCGGGATTATCTTTAAAGCAGAATTTTTAGCGCCGCTAACGGCAATCTTGCCTGATAACTTGGCTCCGCCGGTAATTACAAATTTTGGCATAATAATCTTAATTAGTTATAGTCTTCTTAGTTCACTATAATCTATTTGTTGACATTTTTCAAATATTTGATAAGATAAGACCATATCTTAAGCCAGCACGTGTTGCGCCCCGCGCACTTTGGCTATTTTTATTCTTAAATTAGTAAATATCCTATGAAAATCGCCATTATTAAAACCGGAGGCAAGCAATACCGAGTCAAGGAAGGTCAGACCATTAAAGTGGAAAAACTGGAAGCTGAATCAGGTGCTGTTGTAAAATTTGACACCTTACTTATTTCCGATGAAGAGGCTAATGATTTAGAATTAGGTGCGCCATCTTTGGGAGAAAAAGTTAGTGGAGAAGTAATAAATACCGCTAAAGATGACAAAGTTACCGTGGTTAAATATAAGAGTAAAACTCGTTATAAGAAAACCGTGGGTCATCGTCAACTGAAAACCGCTGTTAAAATTACCGCCATCGCTTAAATTTAAAAAATTTGCTATAAAAAATTCGTCTCATTAAGGGGCGAATTTTTTTATTTTGCTAATTAGAGCCTCAGTCAAACAAGTCCTCTTTTCTTATTTGTTTTCTGTTCGATATTTTAAAGCTGTGGCTAGAGTGGTTTCGTCGGCATACTCTAAATCAGAGCCAGCCGGCAGACCTTTGGCGAGTCGAGTTATTTTTAAATTATAAGTTTGTAAAATTTTGTTTAAATATAAAGCGGTGGTTTCGCCTTCTAAAGTAAAATTGAGGGCGAGAATAATTTCGATGTAGTTCTCTTGCTTAATCTTGCTGAGTAATTTCTGGATATTTAAATTTTCCGGCTTCACATTTTCAATGGTATTAATTAGTCCACCGAGAATAAAATATTGTCCTTGATATTGTTTCGTAGCTTCAATCGAGGCTAAATCTTGAATATTTTCTACAATGCAGAGAACTCCGTTTCGGCGGCTGGGATTGTCGCAAATGGTACAAGGACTAGTTTCAGAAATCGCTAAACAATTTGGGCAAACAGTAATATTATTTTTTAATTCGGCTAGTGATTTGGCGAGATTTTCTAATTTTTCCGGGGAACTTTTGAGTAAGTGAAAAACATAACGCTCGGCGGTTTTAGGACCGACGCTCGGTAGCTGTGAAAAAGCTTCTATTAGATTGGTAATGGCTCGAGGAAAGCGCATTTTTTATTTTAATTTAATCCCGGAAAACCGCCCATGTCTTGAAGTTTTTTGGCCATGAGACGTTGAGCTTTTTTAATAGTTTCGTTGATGCAATTTTTAACGCTAATTTCAATTGCCGACTTGGTCAGGCCTTCACTTATTACTACGGACAAAACCTCCATATTGCCATTCATGACAATTTTTACGCCACCTTTTTCTTCTTCGACTCTTTCAGTCGACAGGGCGTCTTGCATGGTTTTAGCGGTACTTCTTAAATCTTTTAATTGTTTTAACTTGTTAAACATAAAATATAAAAATTAATTTTTTTTATTAAAATTCTACGGGCGCGTTATTATTATGTTTGGCCACACTGCGGAAGCTGGCGGTGTTTTCATCAAAGAATAAATCGATTTTACCGGTTGGACCGTTTCGATGTTTAGCAATATGAATTTCAGCTTTATATCTTTCATCTTGCGGTAGGTCAGCGGGGTTATAATTTCTATCAGCGGCCTTACGATAAATAAACATCACAATATCAGCGTCTTGTTCGATGGATCCTGAGTCTCTTAAGTGGGACAATTTAGGAATGGCTGGCGTTAACGCTTCAACGGCCCGGGATAACTGGGCGAGTGCTAAAATTGGCACGTTAAGTTCGCGAGCAATTGATTTAAGTCCACGAGAAATTTCGGCAATTTCTTGAACGCGATTTTCACCATATTTACCTTTACCTTCCATCAGCTGCAAGTAGTCGATTACAATTAAACCTAAGCCCTTTTCCATCTGTAAACGGCGGCATTTGGCGCGGATTTCCATAATCGAAAGGGTTCCGGAGTCGTCAATATAAATCTGGGCTTCGGCGAGCTTTCCCATGGCATCAGCGATTTTAGTAAAATCATTATCATCTTCTTTATCGCTTAAATTACCAGTACGCATTTTCCAAAGATTAACCTGGGCCTGGGCGCAGAGCATACGGTCAACTAACTGTTCTTTGCTCATTTCTAATGAGAAGATGCCCACCCCCACTTTATTTTTAATGGCGGCTTGGCGCGCAATATCTAAAGCAAAAGAAGTTTTACCAACGGAAGGACGCGCCGCTAGAATGAGCAAATCGGATTTTTGTAAACCAGCTAGTAGATTATCTAAGTCGTTAAAACCGGTCGATAGACCACGCAGGCCGCCACCGCTTTTTTTATGTAAGTCATCGATTCTTTCAAAAGCTTCACTGAGTAAACTGTCGATTGGCAAAAAAGCATTTTTTAAGTATTTGCGGGAAACGGCGAAAATTTTCTTTTCAGTTTCATCCAACACTTCATCAATCTCTCTTTCTTCATCATAGCTAATAGTCATGATTTCTGAAGCCGCCTGTTGTAAGCGACGCAGAGTGGCTTTGCGCTGAATGATATTGGCGTAATGAACAATATTAGCGGAAGTAGCGACAACGTTAGATAAATGAGCTAAAAAAGTGCGGCCGCCAATAGTGGTTAGTTGTTTCTTTTCTTCTAAACGGTTTGACAGGGTAATAATATCAATTGGTTCTTGATTGCCGTAAAGCTCTTTAATGGTTTCATAAACTAATTTATGAGCGTCTTTATAGAAGTCTTGAGGCAAAACATTGTCAGCCACGCGAATAATGGCATCCTTATCAATTAATAAGGAGCCAAGTAGTGACTCTTCAGCTTCTAGGCTGTGGGGAGGGATTTTTTCTAAAGGATTTTTATCTGATTGTATGGCCATAATATTTTTTTATCGTTTCTATATCTTAACTTAAGAGACAACTTAATTCAAGCGGCACTTATCAACTTTTTGTTAACGTTTTATGCACTGTTTTGGCTGATAATAAAAAAAGATTAATCAATTTATTCAAAAGATTAATCTTTTTTCTAAGGTGAGCCGACTGTCGGGTTCGGACCGACGACCTGCTGTTTACAAGACAGCTGCTCTACCAGCTGAGCTAAGTCGGCTTTTAAAACGATAAAACCCGCGGTCGACGGATTATTGTGCGCCCAGCTGGACTCGAACCAGCGACCTTATCCTTAAAAGGGATCTGCTCTACCAACTGAGCTATAGGCGCGTCACACAAACTATTTTGATACTAACAAATATCTTTTCCTTTGACAAGAGAGCCGGAGCCCGAAGTGGTACTTAGTCGTTTTTTTGGCTATTTATTAAAAGATTAGAGTGTTTACCTGGAATAATTATTATAGTAGAATTAAAGGATAAATAAATATATGAAAAATAATAAAATATTTAAAAGTCTTTGGTTTCGGACCGTGCTGATTATGGCGATTTTTATCGGGGTAGTTCTGGGTGCTAGCCGGTTGATTATTTTTTCTTATCCCGGGCCCTTGCATTTGTATTTAGAATTTTTAGATCGAAATTCCCACCGGGAGCAGGGAATCTCGGTTTATTCTCGGGAAGAGTTTGCTAAGATTTATTTTGCTGTTGACGCTCCGAAGGCCTATAAAATATCTGATTTTTTAAATTTATTCCACGAACGTTTTAATAGTTCAGTAGTTAAAGAAAATAATCTCTTTAAAGTTTATCGGGTTGTTAGTCCGGATAATCCTTGTTTTATTAATATCTTTGGCATTAGTAAGAAAAAGAATTTAGTCTACGTTTCTTCTAGTAATATTTGTTCAAAAAATGCTTATCAAAATAAATAGAAAATTCATCGGCTATTTATGGTTATCGGTTTTAGGCCTTGGTCTATTGGCTTATATTTTTTTCCCGCAAACCTTTAATATCGCTAACCTAATCAGTGTCATCCATAATTATTATCGGTCGGCAGTTTTTGTTTATTTTATTTTTATTTGTTTCCGCGGTTTGCTTTTAATTTCACCACTGCCGATGACTCTGGCTAGCTCGGTCTTCTTTTCGCCTTTAGTAGTGCTTTTAGTCAATAGTTTGGGAATTTTGATTTCCTCGGTTTTAGTCTATCGTTTTTCAGAATTTTTGGGTTTTGATGAATATTTTGAAAAAAATTATCATCAGCAGATTGAGAAGATAAAAAAACGTTTAGACAAAAAAGAGATTCCGATTATTTTTGCTTGGAGCTTTTTGCCGCTGCTGCCAACAGATTTAATTATTTATATTAGTGCTTCTTTAAAAATTCCTTTGTGGAAATGTCTGGCGGGGGTGTTTCTGGGCACGCTAATTATTAATGCTTTATTCATCTATTCGCTAAATTTCTTTTTACCGAGTATCAATTAAAATATATGTCAAAATCTCTTATGCCGGCCATTTTTATTGGTCATGGCAGTCCCACTAATGCTAATGAGGATAACGTTTATACGCGAGCTTGGAAAAATCTAGGGGCTAGTTTACCTCGGCCAAAGGTAATCCTATGTATCTCGGCTCATTGGAATAGTGAGAAAACTTTAATTTCTAATTCACTAGCACCGAAACAAATTTATGATTTTTATGGTTTTCCGGAAGAGCTTTATAACCTTAAATATCCAGCTGCCGGTTCGCCGGATTTAGCTCGGCAAGTTAAAGAACTTTTAGCGCCGGTAACGGCGGTGGAGTATGATAATAATTGGGGTATTGATCACGGCGCTTGGGTGCCACTTAGTCTGATTTTTCCGGAGGCTGATATTCCGGTGGTTCAACTTAGCTTGGCTTATACAAAAGAGGCTAGTTTTCATTATGCTCTGGGGCAGGCGCTGCGTCCTTTACGCGAGCAAGGAGTTTTAATTATGGGCAGCGGTAATATTGTTCATAATTTAGGTCGAGTGGAATTCGGTGAGACGGTTGCGCCTTATGATTGGGCTACAGAATTCGATGAGCTGGTCGCTAAGTTAGTTAGAGCTAAAGATTATGATAAATTAATTAATTTTAATGATTTGGGGATGGCGGCTAGACTGGCGATTCCCACTCCGGAACATTACTTACCCCTCTTATATATTTTAGGCTTGCAAACTGACGGCGAGAAATTAAACAGTTTAGCTGAAGGTATCGCTTACAAAAGCATTTCAATGAGAAGTTATTTGCTTAAGTAAGATGACTTAGAGGTCGTGGTGGCTTCTAATTTTTGGTACTATTAATTTAATATTAGCAAAATAGCATATTTAATGTTAACTATTTACATATCAGTTAACATATGTTAACATATAAATAATAAGTTAACATAAATTTATATGACAAACAACAAAGATTATTTTACCGTCAAAGAGTTTGCCGATTTAACGAGCGTTAGTCGGATAACCGTTTTTAAAAAAATTAAATCAGGTCAAATTAAAGCGGAAAAAATTGGACGTAATTATATCATTTATAAAAAAGATTTGTCTGGCATGTTTGACAATTTTCTGGCGCAAAAGGACAAAGATGAGATTAAATCCGGCGTTGCCAAAGTTTTGAAGGATTACGGCGACACCATTAGAATGCTGGGTAAAGAATAATTATATGCTTAAGACCTTAAGAATTGACGAAATAAAGTATTTAGCTCATCGTTTAGCTGTTGATACTATGGACTGGGATGAACCTATTCCAGAATTTGAAACTAGATATCCTAATGTTCTTGAAAGTTGCATCGCCACCCCATTTCAGAAGTTTGAAAGGAAGAGTTTGTATCAAGGGGGCAGCGGAAAAGCGGCTGTTTTATTTTATTTACTTATAAAAAATCATCCGTTTCAAAATGGAAATAAACGTTTAGCTGTCACCTCTCTTCTGGTTTTTCTTTATAAAAATGACAAGTGGTTAGCGGTTGATAGTAAGGAGCTATATAATTTTGCCGTCTGGGTGGCGCAAAGCCCGCCGCTGGCAAAAGATCAGATTCTTATCTTTATTGAAACTTTCATAAAAAAATATTTACAATTATTTGATAATTCCAAGAAATAAAAAGACTTATAATTAAGTCTTTTTGTTTTCTATAAAATTTAGAAAAACTATTTTAAATTTATATAATAAAAAGCCGTAACTATTTTAAGTCACGGCTCATATTTTATTTAGTATTTTATCACTAAGAAGGCGCTGCCAATCTGGTGTAACTGGTCGTATCGTAATTCCACAATACATTGGCCAATGTTATTTTTCCAAGATTTATACAGTTCAAATGATGGTGATAAATTGAGATCGCTTTTATTATATTCACTGTTTATCCCGACGGCAAAACCAAATAAATTATTACTGAGCTGCTTGCCCAGCATAACCTCATAGTTTTGGATACCGGCTGTTTGCCGACCTTCAACTTTAATAGTTAAGGTCCCTTTAGTTACAATGGGAGAAAAGTGAAGATAATAGAACAGGGGAACAGTTAAGTAGCTGGTCGCTATAATGTAATTTTCTTGGCAGAAAAATTTTTGATTGATTTCGCCAAAGGCGGTTTGTGATTTAAACCAGAAATTTTTAGTTTCCGGTTGATAATTCACAAAAGTAAAATTACCAAAGTGATTCAGCTCTTTTGTTCCCGCGTATCCCCAGTATTGCCGGTCTTGTTTTCCTAAAGCCACAAAAGCGTGCTTCGGGTGATAGGCAATCCAGGCGTAATATAGATCATCTTTATTTAGCCTTTGACTTATGGGGTGCTTGGCAATGACGTAGGCTTCGACGGTGAAATTACCGCGAGCTAGCCTGGTGCCGATAAAGTCCCAAGGCTGACTAGCTGGGCTTAAAATGCGTCCAGCTTCTAGTATGGTTGCTAATTCGCCGAATTTTTTGTGGCCCCAGACATCCAAGGCAAACTGATCTTTAGAGTTTCCATCTCCATTTTTTACAATCATCCCGCTTAAACTACTAGTTTCATTTGACCAAATTTTAGGAATAATAATTCCTAAGACATCACTGCCGCTGGTCTTGTAGTCGTACTTTAAGGTAAAACTGGAATTTTTCACTTCAATCCTTTGGACTAAGAGAGTGGTTCCGGCCTTGCTTGTGTTAATAGTACTTTCTAGATTAACTGATTGACCAGTAATTTGGTTTGAAACTGAACTGATAATAAACACGACGATGATTGTAATAATATTTTTCATGACTTTTTCTTTTGATTGTCTCTAATAATTGTTTTAAATTTTCCTCAACTGAAGAAAACCTTTGGGCAATTATTAGGCAACCAGCGGAATGGGGTCGGGATTAGTAGTAAACCCAGGGTGTTTTTTAGATACCAAGAGGAGAGCTAATCGCCAAACTAGAATCATAATAAATACTATTTCTTGTTTTGATGGCAAAGCCGCGACAAATGAAATATGTTCGCGCTGGCTAAAATCAGGTAATGGCTTAAGGTCGGGTGGCGCTTTAATGCCAATCTGACACTTAGTAAAAGTATCTGACTGATGCTTAACCTCGGCTCCTATTGACTGCGACGTTATTAATAAAACGAAGGTCGCTATTATCGCCGGAACTAAAGCATGTCGGTAAGACATACCGCGATTTTTTAAATAATTCTGATAATCGCTGATTTTCAAACTGCTTTTCGCTAAACGTTTGATGTCAGCTAATTCATTATCGGAAATTAAAGAAAAAATATCAGCTTGTCTTCTTCGGTAGTCGACACTCATGGTGAAGATTCGCGCCACTTCGCGAGTTTTTAGGGTCCAAGTTCTAATAATGATAATGGGGTAGAGAATTACACAGATAATAAAGCTTAACGGATTGTTAATGCTTAGTTTATTTTTATCCTCATACCACCAGATCCACAAAAGAGCTAGGGCGAGCGGCAAATTTTTGAGATAGAATTTTAATAGCCAAGACAGTATATCTAGCAAAGCGTCTCGCCAGTAAGTTGGGCTACTGGTCTGAATTTTAAATTCCAGATCTCTTTTTTGCATCTCGGGTTCGCTAATAGCGATACATTTTTGCTGAGCGACTCTCAGCCGCTCCATATACTTATCATATTCCTTTTGGGAACATAATTTTCTATGGCTGATAACATTGGTGTGGAACTTAGACAGCAGTAGATTAGTCGTATAACTAACATTAATTATTGCGTAACGATCGAAATCGTTATTTTTTGTCTTTAGCCTGATTTCTGTTAGATCAGCAAAATATTCTTCTGGGCCGTAATTATCACCCAGACTCTCAGCATTTTTAATTTTTCCATTTAAATATTGATTATCTTCTTTGCCTTGGTCCGCTTTTTCCGGTGCTTGTTTTTCGGCGGGCATATGGCTAATAAAAGAGAAGAAACCAATATTTTGAAGAAAAATGATAGCCAAGATTACTTTTAGGGTAATTCTTACGATCCTTTTCATTTTTTATCTTATTTTTAAATTGTTAAAGAATATTAGCTACTTTAGCTAACAATGAATTTTATCACGTTTTTATTGATTTGTCAATAAAAGTCTTATATATTGAAAAATAAAGATCTCGCGATTATTCACAAGCCTGGCACATAGCTTGCAAAAGACTTAAGGCTAATGAGCCAGAAAAACCTTTTCCTTGGTTGATTATAGAAAAACAACAACAAAACTTACATTAGTAAGTTCGCCTCAGATTGCATAATGCGACCTGGGGATTTTTTTTATCAAAAAATAGGCCTTTAAGTCTATCTTTATTTTTGTAGTCTTGGGATATGATATTTCTCAAAATTTTAACGAGATCATAGTTGGAACTGAGAGGTGGACAGAAGTTTTAGGATAAATATAAACTTATTGACTTTTTAGATCGTTAAGTTATATAATTTAATCAAGAGGGAATAATACAATAGTGATTTCCGCCAAGTGGCTTTGCCTCCAAGGAAACAGGCCAAATCCACTAGATAAAAGTTTAGTACTTTAAACTAGCCGAGGTTATAGGATTGTCTAAAAAGATGGTTTCTGGAGAGACCGACAACACCTGCAAATTTATGAGCGTCTTCGGATCTCATCGCCTAAACCCTCTCAAAAAAACTTCAGCACAAATTAACTTGGACAGAAGTTCAACACTAAAAGCTCTATTCTCCAGAAGAGCTTTTTTTCTTAAACAAAAAGAGATCCAGTAAATACGGAATCTCTTTTTTTGATGTAGTCCTAAAGTCGCAAGTTCCCGAAAAAATTAGTGAGATTATTGGGGAAATCGAGAAGTGGGTGGAAATTATAAAAGTTTAAAATGTTGTGATATATAACATATTACTTTCGAAGGAGAACAATGGGCATCGTTGACAAAACATAAATATTACTGTAGTGTAAAATAATTATTCACCAAATCCTTAAGTTATGAGCAGAACATTAATACCTAAAAGAGTGGGGCTTTCCAGTGATGTGCTGGAGAAGGTGAAAAAAGAGTTTAATCTTTCAGATGCCAATATTAATGACATAGAATATTGGAGCGGCCCACAATCTCCCTATGCCGGAACAATTATTAATACCAACCCCGTGGCGCAATACTTATGCTATCCTTGCACGAGAAGTGAAAAGGGCTTCCTCGATGAATATGATGATGGAGAAATATGGGAACCCAAGAGTTAAAACAACTCAAAAGAAATCCGCTTCAAAAGAGCGGATTTGTTATTTATATTTATATAATCATTGTCACTTCTTGGCCACAAATTCTGATACGGAAAGTGGAAAATTAGTTTTATCTATACCGGCTAAAACATTAATATCTTCAAAAAAAACCAATAAAAAATAGGCCTTTAGCCTATTTCTTATTCTGTAGTCCCTAGGGGAATCGAACCCCTATTGCCAGAATGAGAATCTGGCGTCCTAACCATTAGACGAAGGGACCAAGATTATTTTAACTTTTTGCCGCTAATATCAGCGTGTCCGGCTAAAAAGCTTGGCGAATCCATTACTTTTTTACCTTCAAGCTGTAATTCTAATATAAGCAAAGCATTTTGTCTACACTTAACTAGTAATTGTTTGTTTTCTGTAAATATTTGGCCAATTTCTAGTTTATTATCGGCGTTTTCTATTACCTGGGCTTTTATAATTTTGAGCATTTTACTTTCTAAAAAGCTAAAAGTCCCTGGCCAAGGATTAAAGGCGCGAATTTGGCGTTCAATTTTTTGAGCGTCGCTATCCCAATTTATCTGGCCATCCTTTTTGTCGATTATCTTAACATAGGAGGTAAAAGACTCATCTTGTTTTTGGGGCTTAATTTTTTTATCAGCAAAATCAATTAGGGTGTCGCCTAAAATTTCCGCTCCGATTTTTGACAGCCGATCATGAATAATTTCTAAATTTTCACTGCCGTCTAATTTAATTTTGGCTTGACGCAGAATATCGCCAGTATCTAATCCTTTGTCCATGAGCATTACTGTAATTCCGGTTTCACTATCACCATTTAAGATTGGGGCTTGCAAGCAGGCGGCGCCGCGATATTTAGGTAACAGGGAAGCATGGACATTAACGCAGGCAATTTTGGGAATATTTAAAATCGCTTCCGGTAAAATCCGACCATAGGCAATTACAACGATAAAATCTGGCGCTAAATTTACTAATTCAGTAGTGATATTCTTTAAGCGAGTTGGCTGTAAGACATTTAGGCTTAATTCTTGGGCGGCTCTTTTTACTGCCGGAGCATTTAATTCTTGTTTACGGCCGATGGGCTTATCTTCTTGAGTGACCACACTGATAATTTCAAAACGAGCGTCACAGGAGAGTGCTCTTAGTCCAGGAACAGCAAAATCTGGTGTTCCCATAAATATTACTTTGTATCTTTTTTCAGGCATGTTATTATTATAAGCATGTTTATCACATTTATCAATTGGATTCTTGGAATTACTCAAGGCTTAAGTTATTTAGGTGTTTTTGTCTTAATGACGATCGAAAGCTCTTTTATCCCGCTACCTTCAGAGTTAGTGATTCCGCCTGCTGCTTGGCTGGCCAGTCAGGGGCAGCTTAATTTGTTTTGGATAATTATTATGGGTACCTTGGGCAGCGTCCTCGGAGCTTCGCTTAATTATTTTTTATCACGTTGGCTGGGCCGCCCGATAGTTTATAAGTTAATGGAAACTAAACTGGCCAAAATACTTAGACTTAAAAAATCTAAATTAGAAGAGACGGAGGAAATGTTTTTACAAAATGCTAAACAGGCGACCTTTGTCGGTCGTTTAATTCCCGTGGTTCGCCATTTAATTTCGATTCCGGCCGGGTTTACTAAAATGCCTTTTGGGTCTTTTGCTTTGTTTACTGCTCTCGGTTCATTTTTATGGGTTAGTACCTTGGCGATTTTAGGTTACACTTTGGGTGCTAATCAAGCGCTGCTGATTAAATATTATCAGGAAATACAATGGTTTTTGTTAGTCGCGGGTATTATCTGGTTGGTTTTTTTCTGTCACAAAAAAAGTAAAAAATATTTTTTCAAAAAATAAAATTTAAATTACGCCAATAAGTCAGAAAATAGCTTCTCAGGCTATTTTTTTTATGGTAAAATATTAATATATTTGTTAATAATAAAATCTAAATAGTTTATGAAGAAATTTATAAGGTTAAAGGGTCTCCTCGGACTTATTTTTATTTTGGCGTTAGGTTTGCTCGGCGGGCAAGCTGCTCAAGCGACGGTTCTTAATATTACTATTGATTCGCCGACATCTTCGGCGGCTTGTTATGCTAAGAATGCCTCTTCTTGCCCGATTAGTTGGTGGTACTACGGAACTGAAGCCGGAGCTCCTTATACTTATAGCGTGACTGTTAATGGTCAAACGGTTTCTTCGGGCAGTAATGGTGGTTTTGGCTCACATGTTAGTATGAGCGTGCCGAGTCCAAGCGTTTCTTTATCTGATGGAGCCTATGATGTCGTGGCTAATGTGGCCGGCGGTATATCAGCTACTCAAGCTAAGGCGATAGTGATTGATAATGCGGCACCAGCTATTGGTGATAATTTTGGTTTTATAACTAAGCCAGTTAAATATGGTGTTAACCCCATGGTTGCTTTACTGACCGAAACTTCAACTAATTTTACGTCCAGTGATATTACAGTAACTGGTGGCACTATTTCTAATTTTGTTAATAATAGTGCGGGGTATTACACCATGACTTTCACGCCAACTAATAACAGTAATACCACGGCAACTTTTTCGGCTCCAGCTGGTGTTTACACTGATTTAGCTGGTAATAGTAGTACGGCTTGGTCTAATTCTTTAACTGTTAATACTATAAAACCTACGGTAACTTTAAGTTCGGCGACCTCAGACCCTACCAGTGGCAATATTTCCGTGACAGCGACTTTTAGTCAATCAGTTTCCAATTTTGTTCTAGGTAATATCTCGGTAACTAACGGTACTGCTGGTTCACTCTCTGGATCCGGAACTACTTATACTTTTGTGGTCACGCCAACGGCTGATGGCTTAGTAACTATTAGCCTTCCGGCCGATGCGGCCACTAATGTTGATGGTAATGGTAGTTTAGCTTCTAATTCACTAACTCGAACTTATTCTAGTACCCCAGCGCCAGCTTCACCAGTAATTAGTACCGTTGCGGGTGATGATGTAATTAACGCCGCCGAAAAAGCGGCGACCGTTACGGTGACTGGTACCACTGACTCCGGTACAACAGTGACTTTAAATGGTAATGCAGCTACAGTGGCTGGCACCTCTTGGTCTTACGTCCTAAGCACCGCGGCCATCACCGCTTTTGGTGAAGGAGCTGAAACTTTAACGGCAGTCGCCACTAATGCAGGTGGTTCAGCAACTGGAACTAGAGCTATTAGTGTAGATAGTGTAGCACCCACGGCTCCGGTAATTAATGCCGTCGCCACTGATGATATAATTAACGCCGCCGAAAAAGCCGCCACGGTTACCGTTACTGGTACTAATGAATCTGGCTCAACGGTTAAATTAAATGGTAATGCTACTACAGTTGTGACCGCTACCACTTGGTCTTATGTCTTAAGTACAGCTGCTATCACTGCTTTTGGGGAAGGAGCTGAAACTCTAACCGCCGTCGCTACTGATGCGGCCGGGAACACTTCTTCGGGCACTAGAAATATTACCGTTGATTCGGTAGCTCCGACTTCACCGGTGATTAATGTCGTAGCGGGGGATGATATTATTAATAGTTCTGAAGCTTCCGGGGTAACGGTAACCGGTACCAACGAATCTGGCTCAACTGTTAAACTAAATGGTAATTCAGTAACAGTTTTAACTTCAACTACTTGGTCTTATGCTCTAAGTGCCGCGGCCATTACCGCTTTTGGTCAAGGAGCTGAAACTTTAACGGCAGTTGCCACTGATGCATCTGGTAATACCTCTTCAGGAACTAGATCGATTACTGTTGATACTGTTGATCCAACCGCTCCGGTAATTAATGTTGTCGCTGGCGATGATATTATTAATGCTACGGAAAAAGCGGCCACGGTTACAGTGACTGGTACTAAAGAATCTGGTTCGACCGTTACTTTAAATGGTAACGCTACCACGGTTGTAACTGCTACCACTTGGTCTTATGTCTTAAGTACGGCCGCCATCACTGCTTTTGGTGAGGGCGCCGAAACTTTAACGGCAGTCGCCACTGATGCCGCTGGTAACACTTCTTCTAACGGAACTCGGGCCATTACAGTTGATTCGGTGGCTCCGACGGTTCCCGTTATTAATATAGTAGCTGGTAATGATGTCATTAACGCCGCCGAAAAAGCGGCCACAGTTACCGTTACCGGTACTAACGAATCCGGCTCAACGGTGACTTTAAATGGTAATGCTACTACAGTTGTGACCGCTACCACTTGGTCTTATGTGCTAAGTACGGCCGCTATCACTGCTTTAGGCGAAGGCGCTAAGACTTTAACGGCAGTCGCCACTGATGCGGCCGGTAACACTTCTTCGGGCACTCGAAATATTACAATTGATTCGGCCGCTCCAGCCGCTCCAGTAATTAATGCCGTCGCCACTGATGATATAATTAACGCCGCCGAAAAAGCGGCTACAGTTACAGTAACTGGTACTAACGAATCCGGCTCAACGGTGACTTTAAATGGTAACGCTACGACAGTAGTGACCGCTACCACTTGGTCTTATGTCTTAAGTACGGCCGCTATCACTGCTTTTGGTGAGGGCGCTGAAACTCTAACGGCAGTCGCTACTGATGCGGCCGGTAACACTTCTTCGGGCACTAGAAATATTACCGTTGACAGTATTACTCCAACCACTCCAGTAATTAATATTGTGGCCACTGATGATATAATTAACGCCGCCGAAAAAGCGGCCACGGTTACCGTTACCGGTACTAACGAATCCGGCTCAACGGTGACTTTAAATGGTAACGCTACCACAGTTGTGACCGGTACCACTTGGTCTTATGTCTTAAGTACGGCCGCTATCACTGCTTTTGGGGAAGGAGCTGAAACTCTAACCGCCGTCGCTACTGATGCCGCTGGAAATGTTTCCGCTAACGGAACTCGGGCTATTACGGTTGATTCGGTTGTTCCCACTATCGCCATCACCGATAACTTCCCAGGACTAATTACTAACTCACCTATC
>JBAXLJ010000005.1:0-39553 GCA_037134915.1 Candidatus Falkowiibacteriota bacterium
CAACTATTAATACAGAGCCAACTATTAATACAGAGCCAACTATTAATACAGAGCCAACTATTAATACAGAGCCCCTTAGGTTTAATAGTGCTGTTCTGGAATACGCCAAGATGATGGGCGTCAAATCTGAAGAGCTAGAAAAAAATCAAGAATTTACTAATCTTAATTCAGCTCAACAGGAGTTTGTTCTCGAAGTTTTAAATCGGTCATCTTTAAATAAAATAAAAGTAGAGGCTAATTACAATTTTAATAATGAAAAAGCTTCTAAAAAATGGTGGCAAGTTGGTTTTGCTTTTAATGAAAAATTTCATAAAAAGAAACACGAGGTTCTGGCGGCTAAAAATATCCATGAGCAGGGTTTAGAAGGTTATGGTGAGGCCGAGTTTTCTTGGCTTATAAATGTCATTAAAAATGGCCCAGAAATAAAAGTTGATCAGGATAACGATGACCAGGTCAGTGTCGACTACTTAATTCCGGAAGCCGGCGATGACGAAAAAAGACTAGAACTAATAAATATTTATAATAATAATGCTTATTATTTGTCGCAGCATCCTTCTGGAAAAATGAAAGATAATTATTGGGCTAAGGCTTTAAATAGATCATGCAATGATTTATTGGACTCAGCTAAAGATAATGATGACCAAAATGATTTAGTGGTCAGGTTGATCGAGGCTGAAAGGCAATTGAAGCTTCATCAATTTTTAAGAGCAGATTTTGAATCAGAAAAGGTAATTGAAGATTTGGTTAATAATTCTTTAGGTGGCTGGGATAAATTTAAAATGATTGTTGGGGGTCACAAAGATAAGGCTCAATATGCCGGAATCGGTATGGCCGCTCGAGTCGGGCTTCGAAGTGAAATCGCTACAGCCTTAATTGGTAAAGGTTTTACCTATGCCGTTGGTCCAGCGGTAGCCTCGGTTATGGGTGGCGTCAGGGCTTATAATAAAGCCTATGATAGTCTAGAGGAAAAATCAGAGCTAGCTAAGTTAGGCGTTAAAGATGATAGTAAAACCGCGGACAATTTAAATTTAGCAGCTGGCCTTAAAGAGCGTGAGGGAAAAATAATTAATTTTGGTTTAGCGGAGAAATTAGAAACTTTATCAGATCGGTATAGCTTATTAGAGACTAAGTTGATTGATTTAAAAAAAGCGGGCGCCCTAGCGCCAGAGTTAGAAGCAGCTCAAAAGGAACTAGATGAATTAGGTGAACGCCTCAATCAAAGAATTGAATACACGACTCAAAAAATGGAAGATGATTTGGTTTCTTTTGGCTCACCTTCAGAGAGGGCAGTTAACTATTACAAGTTATTAAATTCACTAGAAAATGCTAAATCTCTTATTTTTAACAATTTAAGCATCTTGTATGGCCTTAGAACAGTTACCCCAGAGGTTGATAAAGAAATGACCAAACTTACTCGGTCAAACAATGGGAAAAATGCTGAACTATTAACCGAACTTCATAAACTGAGTGTCGAGGATCGTTTAGCTAGTTTTTTAGATTATAATGAAACTAAGCGTAAAAGTGCCGAGTTTAAATATTTAGTAACCGAAGCTGGTAAAGGTGCTGTTCTGGGTGCCAGTTTTGCCACGGCCGGCGCTTGGATTTTTGAACATACTGGTTTAGGGAATTGGACTAGTGCGCAGCTTAATAATTTAATTAAGTTTTCCCATGTTAATGATCTTCAAATCGGTCAAAACTTGCACTCCGCCTGGGAGGGTACTAAAAATCTATTTTTATCAGATAGCCAAACTGAAGTTTCTGGTGGCGCCGTTAAAAAAGCTGCTCAGGTTGCTAGTGAGACTAATTTAGTAAACCATCCGAATGCGGAAATAAAAGCTGAAAGTCTAGCTAATTCTAGTCAGATTCAAGCTGTAGATAGTGAGCCGTCAGTTCAGCCAGAAACACCAGTTTCAAAAATTCCGCCGGTTGAAAAATCAATTGCGAAGCCAGAAATTTATAGCGATGAGATAAGAAGTGAAAACGGGAAAGGTGATTCGCTTTGGCGTTCAACTCGAGAAATATTCAAAAATCATTCAGAGGAACTAGGCTATAGTGGCGATGCTAGTGATCAAGTCGCGCTGAATCGTTGGGCGGAAACTCAGACGGCCAATGCTATTCATAATAGTGGTGAGGTGGAGAATTTGGTTCATGAGGGTAATCGGGTACTTATGTCTCAAGATGAAAATGGCTATAAAATTAGTGTTGAGCAGGGTGACGGGCTGAAACCGAGTCATTTAAATCCAGAAGTTATAAAAGAAGTGACCCCACCTAAAGTTTCTCAAAATCCTGGTCAAACTCTTACGGGATATTCGGAGTTAGCTGTTGCTAGTAAAAATCCGGAATTAGCCAGTCTTAAAAACGCCCCGTTTATTAAGGACGTAGCTAAACTCTTTCATTTAAAGCCAGAGTCTTTTGAGGTTAGTGGTCAGAATCTAATTTATCGGAGCAGTGAAGGGCGAATTATTCTGGATTCAGCCGCTAAAACCATTAAAGAAGTTTTTGATGCTAGCAATAAGAGTGTCCCCCAAGAGTTTATTAATGAATTTAAAGGTAGAATGTCAATTGATAAATTCGCACGTCACGGCGGATTAGACAAAGCTCTTATCTCTTGGAAAAAACTAAGCCCACTGGATAAAAGTGTTTATGAAAGTCTTAAACTAGAACCAGTCAAATTGCTTAAGAAAATAACAGAGCTTTTTGGTGTTAAAACTGATAATGGTGTTTTTGTTGGTGATAAAAATTTTACTTTAGCTGGTAGCCATCGAAGTTTTGATAAGAATTTTGAGGGTATCAAGAAGCTGGCAAAATTCTTAGCTCGCAAATAATTTATTCCTTGGAAGTTAAGCAAAAAGATCGATTTTTTCGGTCTTTTTTGTTAACTAGAAACCTTGTTGACAAAAACTAGATTTATTGATAAAATATTACGATTATCTATAAGTTGTAGGTAAAGCAATTTAACAATAAAATCAGTAAAAACCAAAAAAATAAGAAAATGAAAAAACTGTTTGTTCTATTGGTGTTGACTATGTGCGGTCTAATGACTGCTTTCGGTCAACTTAAAGTAACTAATAACTTTGGCCAAGACCTAAATATTACGGTTGGCGGTCAAAAAAATTTAGTTAACTACAAAGGTATCAAGACCTTTAAAATCTCTGGTCGAACGGTCTGGTTGGAATGCCAGTCTCTCGATGGAAAAATAAAGTTTTCCATTTCCAAAGAGGTTTCTAGGCGTGGATTAGTTAGCGTTGAACCGGGAGATTTTAGCCCCCAGGCTCCTAATAAGAGCGCTGAAACCGTGACTACAAATGTCTTGCCATCCCAAAGTACCGGAGGCACTGGTTCATTAGCGGCCATTTTAAAAGGCACTAATAAAACTAATGTTGCCGTTACAACGTCGCCGACCCCAGTCCCTAATAATGCGGTTAACATCGTATTATCTACAGCAGTCTCCGCCGGTGAACGCATTGCCTTTGTTTATAAAGGAAGTGATCGTTTTAAGATTTTCTCAGAAATTGGCCGAGGCTTAGAGTTTAAGGGCGGTGACAGTTTAAATGCCGAAGATAACGCGAAAAATCGTTACGTTCTAAATGTGCCTCGTAACCAGGATCTAATTATTGGTCTTGGAATTAAAGAAGGTGAAAATCAAGCCATTTGGCGTTACGCGGAAATTCGTAAACGGGTTAATTCTTGGGATACAGCTTGTTACATTTATCAGAAGGACATTAAAAAGATGTCGACTTCGGAAAATAAATCCTTGCGTATCCGGTTGATAGCTCAGGAATACAAAATTTTCTTTGAACCAGATTCCGGTGAACCGATTTCAATCGGCTATCGCGAAACTTCCAGGTCAATCGATGTTCCGGTCGGGCAATTTTATATTCGGGTGTCTTATACAGACCCTCGAGGCATGTTCCATCGAACTGTATTTGTGCCTAAACATGTTACAAAAAAAGACCGATACCTAGATATTACAAAAAACGATCTGGACAATTCGGTCCAACTTAATTGGTAAAATATAATAAGGGCCTGCGATACAATTTCGCAGGCCTCTTTTTTTATTCCAGTCCTCTAAAAGGCTTTATTTTAGCCTTTAAATTGACCTTTTAAGATTCATCTGATATAATAATCACATAGGTTTCTGTGGACCTTTTTATTGTTTTTAAGATTTATATTTATATGATTATAACCTGGCTAGGGCATTCATCTTTCAAATTGCAAGATAAAATCGGGGCTGACGGTGTAACACTAATCACTGACCCCTATGATAAGGAAATTGGTCTTAAAATGCCAAATATTGAGGCTGACATTGTTACGATTTCTCATGATCATCATGATCATAATAATGTGGAAGCTTTACGCGGTAATCCTTTTATAATTGATTGTGCGGGGGAATATGACACTAAAGGCGTTTTAGTTGAAGGTATTGATTCTTATCATGATGAAGAAAATGGCAAGCTTCGTGGTGGCAATACTATTTATCGTATTGAAATTGATGATATTTCAATTGTTCATTTAGGCGATTTGGGCCATGTTTTAGATAATAGCCAACTCGAGAAACTGGTGGGAATTGATATTCTATTAATACCAGTTGGCGGCAAATATACTTTAGACGCACATAAGGCAGTGGAAGTTATTTCTCAAATTGAACCTAGAATTGTTATCCCGATGCACTATCAAACCGAAGGTTTAACAGTCGAAGGTTTAGATCCAGTTGAAAAATTTATTAAAGAATTAGGAATTGAGCCCAGTCGGGAAGAGAAGTTAAAAATTACTAAAAAAGAGCTGCCACAAGAAGATATGGAGCTCGTTATCTTAAGTTTTTAAAAAAAATAAAATAGAAAATTATGATGTTACACCCTAAAAAAGAAAAAACCTTCGTTATCCTTAAGCCAGACGCTGTCCAACGCGGATTAATGGGGGAAATTATTAAACGTTTTGAAAGCGTCGGTCTTAAAATGGTGGCTCTTAAAATGATAATTGCCACTGAACAACAGTGCTGGGATCATTATAATAAAGATGAGGCTTGGTTTCTAAAAAAAGGGGCCAATATTATTAAAAATCGTCAGGATTTAGGTATGCCAGTTGAGAAAGAGGCACTTGAATATGGTAAAGACATTATTAGAGCTTTGGCTAAGTTTATGACCTCAGGTCCAATTGTACCAATTATTTTTGAAGGCAATCAGGCAGTCGGGATTGTTAAAAAAATTGTTGGCGGCACTGAACCTTTGACTTCTGATGTAGGAACGATTCGTGGTGATTATACGGTTGATTCTTATGAGCTCTCAAGTTACGATGATCGCGCCGTTCGTAATCTGATCCATTGTTCCGATCAAACAGATGAAGCTGAAAGAGAAATTAAAATCTGGTTTAATGAATCAGAAATTTTAAATTATAGATTAGTGGCCGAAGGAATTCTTTATGATGTTAATTTGGATGGCGTTACTGAATAAATTATGAACCCAGACGGACAAGAATTTAAAAAACTGCTCCTAGTTAGATTTAGTCTGATTTTTATTGTGGCGGTAATTTTCTTTTTGTGGCTAGCTAACTTGCGCGGTGTTTTTGAAAGTCAAAAAATTAGCAATGATATTACTTGGCAAAAAATTGGCAGTGATTTGAACAAATCTTTTTCGGATGTCGAAAACACTTTTAGCGCCACTGCCAGTTCATCAGATACTTCCTTTGTTAAAGATTTATTGGACAAGGCTAGTAGTACCGCAATTTCGTCTATTTCTACCACTACGGCTGCCGCCCAACTTAAACAAGAGTTATTCAATTTAACTAAAATCGCCACCTCAACTGCGGCTACTAGCTCGCCAAAAATTATCAATTGTCCGCCATATATAAATTGTATGCCGTCGATTGGCGCCCCTAGACCTTGCGTGGTGCCCGTTGGTTGTGAAAAAATTACTCAAATTGCTTATTAAATATTAGAAGTTTATGTCTAACGAGACTGAAAAGCCGGAAAAATTAGAAAATATCCGCAAACAAACTGAATTTGGTACTGTTGAGGAGCAGCCCATCGTTGATGAGATGAGCCGTTCTTATTTGGAATATGCCATGAGCGTTATCGTGTCTCGGGCTCTGCCTGATGTTCGTGATGGTATGAAGCCGGTTCACCGCCGTATTTTATATGCGATGTGGGACATTGGTCTTCGGGCAAATGGTAAATTCAGAAAATCAGCGACGGTCGTCGGTGAAGTTTTGGGTCACTACCATCCTCACGGCGATAGTGCGGTTTACGATTCAATGGTTCGCCTGGCTCAGGATTTTTCGATGCGTTATCCTTTAGTTCGTGGTCAAGGAAACTTTGGCTCCATGGACGGTGATAGTGCGGCGGCCATGCGTTATACCGAAGCAAAACTCGCCGGTATTGCTGAAGAAATGTTATTTGATATTGATAAAGATACCGTTGATTTTATTCCTAACTTTGATGGTTCATGCAAGGAACCAAGAGTTCTACCAGCCAAACTACCAAACTTATTACTAAACGGAACCATGGGTATCGCGGTTGGTATGTCGACCAATATTCCGCCTCACAATTTAAGGGAGTTATCGGGCGCAATTATTCATTTGCTCGATAATCCAGAAGCGAGTATTGAAGATTTAATGGAGTTTGTTAAAGGGCCAGATTTTCCAACCGGTGGTATTATTTATAATAAAAAAGATATTTTAACCGCTTACGCCACTGGTAAAGGTGGAATTGTGATGAGAGGTAAGGCTGATATTCAAGAAAACAAAAATGGTTTTCAAATTATTATTTCCGAAATTCCTTATCAAGTTAATAAGGCAGATTTAGTGGAAAAGATTGCTGACTTAGTTAAAGACAAAAAAATAGATGGAATTAAAGCTTTGCGCGATGAGTCCGATCGCGATGGTGTTCGCGTGGTTATTGAAATGAAGAAAGAGGCTTACCCTAAAAAGATTTTAAACGCTTTATATAAACACACCTCACTGCAAACCACCTTCCACTTAAACATGTTAGCTCTGGTTGATGGCGGTATTCAGCCCAAAGTTTTAACCTTAAAGATGATTTTGGAAGAATATATTAAACATCGTGAGGAAGTGGTTAAGCGCCGTACTCAGTACGAACTTAATAAAGCTTTAGATCGGGCGCATATTTTAGAAGGCTTAATGATTGCCCTTAAAAATATTGATGAAGTGATTAAAACTATTAAAGCCTCAAAAGATAAGGAGGCGGCTAAGCAGAGTTTAATCAAGAAATTTAAATTATCTGAGCGTCAGGCGGTGGCTATTTTGGAAATGCGTTTGCAGAATTTAGCCAACTTGGAACAACAGAAAATTGAAGATGAACTAAAAGAAAAGAAAAAGCTGATTTCCGAACTGGAAACCCTACTTGCTTCATTAACTAAGATTCGAGCCCTAATTAAAGATGAACTTGTTGCTCTAACTGAAAAATTCGGCGACGAAAGACGCACGGAAATCGTTTCTCATGGCATTAAAGAATTTAACATGGAAGATTTAGTGCCAAATGAAGAAGCGATTGTGATGATGACGCGCGATGGTTATATCAAACGCACGGAACCGGATACTTTTAAAGTTCAGGCTCGAGGCGGTAAAGGAATCATCGGCTTAACCACCAAAGAAGAAGACTCTGTTCTGTTTATGTTTACCACGCTTACCCATAATGATATTTTATTCTTTACCACTAAGGGGCGCGTGTTCCAACTTAAAGCTTATGAAATTCCGCAGGCTTCCCGTATCGCTAAAGGCACCCCAATTGTCAATTTCTTGCAGCTTACCGGCGGTGAACAAGTGACTTCAATTTTACCACTAGATAAAATATCAACCAGCCGTTATTTATTCTTCGCCACGGAAAAAGGCTTGGTTAAGAAAGTTGATGTCAGCGCCTTTGCTAATGTCAGACGCAGCGGACTGATGGCAATTAAGATTAAGGAGGATGATAAATTAATCTGGGCTAAACCAACTTCTGGTAGCGACCACATTCATTTAGTCACCGCACAAGGCCAGGCCATTCGCTTTAAGGAAACCGACGTCCGTGATATGGGACGAAATGCCTCAGGTGTTAATGGTGTAAGACTTCATAAGAATGATCGTTTAATCGGTATGGGTGTGGCTAAAACTGATAAGGATAAGATTAGAAAATATCAGATTCTAACTATCATGGCTCGTGGTTACGGTAAGCGAACTGATTTTAGTTTATACAAAGTTCAAGGCCGTGGCGGCTCGGGTATTAAAACAGCCAAGATTACCGACAAGACCGGCGAAATCACTAACGCCTTCTTACTTAATTCAGAAAGCATGGAAGATCGCGATATTGTCATTATCTCTGACAACGGTCAGGTGATTCGCGTTCCATTTAAGTCAGTAAGCGTTTTGGGTCGTGATACCCAGGGCGTTAAGATTATGAGGTTTAAGGCGGATGATGACCGGGTGGCCAGTGTTACCTGGGCTTAAATTTATAGATAAATAAAAAATGATATGAAAAAAGCTGGCTCATTGTGAGTCAGCTTTTTTTGCCGCTTTTTTGGCTGGCGTTTCTTCATGTGTCCTCCTTTCCTCTTTTTAGTTTTGGTTTAATAAAAATAATGATATTACCAGAATAATTGTAGCAATAAAGTAAGCCCATTTAGAAATAAATTTTCTTTCGGTTTTTTCTTTCAACAACTTTCTGGTGTCAATCGCCAGAAAGATATTTAAAACTATGGTTGCCGAAAATAGTAACTCTAAGCCGATAAAGGAACTACTGGTTATTTTAAAATGAAAATAAGTGGCAATAGTAGCCACTATGTCGATAAGTAGTAGCAGAAAAAAAGCTGAAGACCAAAAGAGGGTTTGTCCGGTCATCACGAAGATTTCTTTCACATTTTTCATATGATTATTTTTTGGTTGTTAATAAACTTGATAAGTTAATTACACTACATTATAAAGTTGATGTCAATATGCCATAATAAGTCTAAAAGAGATATAATATAATTAACTATTAATTAAATTTTTTACATATTCTATGGATACTTCGCTTATCTTTTTATTCGTCCTGGTCTTAGCCGGCTTAGCAATCGTTATTTTTATCTTGCTCAAGAAAAAAGATGCCGGAGAGGATAAATTAGCACCGTTTATGGAACGGCTAGTCATTCAGTCGGAGCAACTTAATCAGTTAAATCGTCAAAATTCAGAGCTTCGTCAAGAATTAGACCATAAACTGTCAGAAACGCATCGAGCTAGCCAGGGGCAATTTGAGCAGACACAGCGGACCATTCAAAATATTACCGGTCAATCGGCTAAGCTGATTGCTGAGGTTACTGAGAAATTAACTAAGTTAGATGAAACTAATAAACAGGTGGTGAATTTTTCAGCGCAACTGCAGAGTTTACAAGATATTTTAAAAAATCCAAAGCAGCGTGGAGTCCTGGGAGAATATTATTTGGAGGAAACTTTAAAAAACGTTTTGCCGCCCAAGTCTTATGAAATGCAGTATAAAATGGGTAAAGATGAAAAGACTGGCAAAGATTTAATTGTGGACGCGGTGGTGTTTGTTAAAGATAAAATCATTCCAATTGATGCCAAGTTCTCTTTAGAAAATTATGAGCGCTTACTTAATTGTTCAGACACTGAAACTCGTAAAAAATTAGAAATTGCTTTTAAAACTGATTTGAAAAATCGAATCGACGAAACCTCAAAATATGTGATGCCTAACTTCGGTACACTAGAATTTGCTTTCATGTTTATTCCGTCAGAGTCTATCTATTATGATTTATTAGTTGGCAGTGTCGGTGGCGTTAAAGTAAATAGCCGTGATTTGATTGAATATGCTTTTCGTGAAAAGAAAGTTATTATAATTTCGCCAACTTCATTTTTGGCTTATTTACAGACGGTTTTACAAGGTTTAAAGGCGATGCAAATTGAAGAAAAAGCGATTGAGATAAAACAAAATGTTGAGAAATTAGGTAGACATATCGTTTCTTACGATGACTTTTTACAGAAAATGGGTAACAGCTTAGCGACGACGGTTAACCATTATAATAATGCTTCGGCGGAATTTAAAAAAATTGATAAAGACGTCATTAAAATTACGGGCGGAGTTAGCGAGGTTGAGGTTATTAAAATTGATCGACCAAAAAATGATGAATAATAATTACAAAGCCAATGCTCTCGAGCTTCGTGAAGCCGTTATGGAAACGCTTGTCTTTTTTGATCTTTTTAATTACCCCCTAACTCATTGGGAGATTTGGCAGAATTTAAAATTTGAATCCAATTTGAATATTTTAGAAGATATTATAAATGAGCTCGTGGTTGAAAAAAATATTTATCAAAAAGAAGGCTTTTGTTTTTTGCCTGGCAGGGAGGATCTAATTGAAATTAGACGGGCACGTTATAATTATGCCAATTATAAAATTAAATTGGCGCGCCGTGCTTCAAGATTATTTAGGTTACTGCCAAGTGTAAAATTAGTCGCTGTTTCTAATTTAATTGGTCATCATAATTTGCGTAATGAAAGTGATATTGATATCTTTGTGGTTTCCTCGCCTCACCGCCTCTGGTTGACACGTTTATATTGCACGGGGTTAATGAAAATTATGAATAAACGCCCGACTAAGCAGTATAAACAGAATAAAATTTGTTTGAGTTTTTATGTCAGTGTTGATGGACTATGCATGGAATCGTTACGCTTTAAACCAGACGATCCTTATTTTGATCACTGGTTTCTGGGTCTTTATCCGATTTATGATGAGGATAGATATCTAGCTTATCTACGGTTTAAAAATCCTTGGCTAAAAAATTCTTTCCCTAATAGTTTGTTACTTAAGGAAAAGTTTCCAGATAATTATTGGCAGCGCACTTTGCTCGAAAAGATATTTTTCTGTGTCGGTGACTGGCTGGATTTTGTAGCTAAAAAAATTCAGATCGCGATTATGCCCTTAACTTTAAAAAATTTAGCTAAAAAAGAGTCAGGGGTAGTGATTACTGATTCTGTTTTACGTTTTTATTTAAACGATCGCCGAGCCGAATTCCATCAAAAATATTATGACCACTTAGCTAACTTTAAAGTTTATGAACCAAAATAAATTGAGCCAATATGCTCTTTATTTGTGGCTACTAGCCTGGCCCTGGCAAGCTAAATTAATTTTAGTAGCGGCCAGCTCTAACTATCTAGAGATATCATTTTTTTTGTCTTTGTTGCTATTGCTAATTCCAATTTTAATTTGGGGGCGGCGAATTTTTACGGAGGATTATTTTCGTTTTAAAAAAGAACTAGATAAACCGCTCTGGTGGAGTGGCTTAATTCTGTTGGAGTTTATAACTTTTTTATCAATCTTTTGGGCTGACGATAAAATATTAGCGCTATCTCGTTACCTGATTTTAGTGCTTGGTATTTTATTATTTTATTTAGTAAAACGATCTGATTTTGTAAAAGTCACTCAAGTGGGAAAAATATTTTTAATCGGATTAATCCCGCCGGCCATTTTAGGAATTTGGCAATTTTTTTCTCAGAGCGCTTCAGCCAATAAGTATCTGGGGTTGGCTTATCACTCAGCCGTTATTCTCGGAGATTCAATAATTGAAACTAGTGCGGGCCGTTATCTAAGAGCTTACGGCTCATTTGATCATCCTAATATTTTAGGCGGTCTGATGGCTGTCGCTTTAATTCTGGCTCTATATTTAAGTTTGCAAAAAATTATCAGCCGTAACAATCGGCTCTTCTATTTTATTAGTTTTGCTATTTTTTATACCGCTCTGCTTCTTTCTTTTTCTCGATCGGGGATTATCGCTTTTTTTGTCAGCGCGCCTTTTTTGATATTTCATTTTTGGAGACAAGGTGTTTTTCAAAAAAAAATGATTGCTTTGTTTTTATTTTTGTTGGTTTTTATCTCGGCCATAATTATTATTCCTTATAGCGATTTATTTTTAGGAAGGGTTGATGCCTCTAGTCGTCTAGAAAAAAAATCCATTACCGAAAGAGAAACTTATTTAGGCCAAGCAACTAGACTTATTATCAAAAAACCCCTTCAAGGGGTTGGCGCTGGCAATTATGTTTTAGCTGAGCAGAAGAGTGATGATAGCAGCCACGAGACTTGGTATTATCAGCCGGTTCATAATTATTGGCTGCTCGTTTGGGCCGAGCTGGGAATTTTTGGCTTGTTTGGGGCTTTGATTTTTTGGCTGGCGATTATTAAAATTAGTGCTAAAAAATATTTATGGCCACTGGGCCTAGCCTTATTTATTATCAGTTTACTGGATCATTGGCTCTGGACTCAGCCGCTGGGGCTGATAACATTTTTCTTGCTAGCCGCTTTGATGTTTAATGAGGATTTTTAATAGCTATTTACAAAATTAAATATCAGTATTAAGATACTCTGTTAACTTTGAACTTTGCCAAATATTTTGTTTCAGTAGTGAGTGTTTTAAATCAAAACCTTTACTACTGCAGCAAAATCAACGATGGTTTGAGAGCGGTGAATTTAAAAATTATATTGTCATGAAAACGGAAAGTTCTGTTGTCGACAAGAGAAAGCTTTCCGATGAAGAAATTGGTAAATTATTTAAAAAAACTACCGAGATTATTCGTCGGATAAGCGAGGGGACTATTTTATACGAAGATTCTATCGAGATTCTTCAAAAAATAGTTATTGAAAAAACCCCCAATGAACATAAGCTTTATCTGGGGACAGCCAGGGGCACCCATCAAATTAAAGAAATTGAACACGAGGTTAATTGTGATGAGTCTCCGATGGTTATCCAGTATTGGAAAGTAGTTAATCATAAAAAAAGAGGCTTATTTAAGTTTAAACTTTCAAAGCTTTCTTTATTTAAATTTAAAAAACTATCTGGGGAAAACGAGGTCCAGTATGGTTTAAGGAAGGAGTCTATGAATACTTTGTTTTTGAACGCCAATGTTTTAGATTATTTATTGGCACACCCTCATCTTATTCCTAATGAATGGGTGACTGAAAAAAAGATTGTTTTTCGAGGGACCGCTTATTATAATCATGATGAAGGAATCTGTTTTCGGGCACTATCTTGGGACAGCCTAAAAGGATCTTGGGGTTGGTGTTGGATATTTTGCGCCCCCTATAATGAGGGGAAAGTAGCCGCAATTGCTGTTGCCGTTTAACTTTTTGGACCTTAGTTTATCTAACAGGTGTTATTTAAACTAAGGTCCTTTTTTAATAAAAAAAACGAGCTTATTTGGCTCGTTTTTTGATGTAGTAATTTTTTTGTAAATTCATCAGGTCATCATGAATCTCCGGATAACTTTCAGGCCACTTATTTTGTTTTTGATATAGAGATAAAATGGTGGCCAAAGTTCCAAAATAATCATCGGATTCGACGTGAAATCGGATACTCTCTTCGTCATGCAATAAAAAATTATAAGACTTAATTTGATAAGAAGTTATCATACTAATTTGAAATCTGAGGGGGTGACTCGCTATTTTAAAGGCACACTAATAAATTTATTACCGGCAATAATTAGATGATCTAAAACGTCGATGCCAAGAACTTTTCCGGCTTCAACTAAATTAGCGGTTACTTCTAAATCGGCAGGCGTTACTTTTAAGGATCCTGATGGATGGTTGTGGGCAATAATGACGGCTACGGCGCTATATTCAAAGGCGGGCTTAAAAACTTCTCGAGGGTGGACCAAACTAGAAGTTAGACTGCCAACGGAAATTACTTCGTCATGAACTAGTTGATAGCGGCTATTTAAATATAAGCCACGGAAATTTTCTTTGCCTAAATCGCCCATTTCTTTGAGGTGCTCAAAGGCTTGTTTGGCACTTCTAATAGTGACTGATCCATGAGGTTTTTTTAAAAAGAAACGGCGACCCAGTTCAAAGCAAGCCACGATTTGGCAAGCTTTTACTATTGGCACCTTAAGTTCCTTGGATAATTTTTCCGGATTAGACTGGCTGATAATTGCTTTTTCGCCATATTCTTTTAACAGGCGGGAACTGAGCTCTAAAACTCCCTCTTTTTTGTCACCCGTGTTTAAAATAATGGCCAGTAGTTCGGCGGAAGATAGTTCGCTGGCGCCGCGGCTGATCATTTTTTCTCGAGGTTTGTCGGTGGTTGGCAGGTCTTTAACGCGCAAGACATATTTCTTATCACCACTCAAGATAAGATCGTGATCGTTAATTTTGTAAGTCGCCATAGATAAAGAAGTTAGGGCCATAAGTAAATAAGTCTGGCTAGTTCCAATTATAGCAGACTTGTGATAAATTTAAAGTATAAAACTTATAATACAAATCATATGAAACAGTATAATATTAATACTTTAGATAATAAATTAGCTTATATTAGCGCGCCTCTGGCGGGCACGAAAACTATTACCGTTTTAGTTGTTATTAAAACTGGCTCTAAATATGAAAGTCGCCGAGAAAGCGGCTTGTCTCACTTTTTAGAGCACATGTTTTTTAAGGGGACGATAAAGCGCCCCACCGCCCTAGCTTTAGCCTCAGAACTTGATAGTGTTGGCGGTGAGTATAACGCCTTTACTTCCAAAGAGTATACGGGGTATTGGATAAAAGTTTCTTCAGAGAAAACAGAAATTGCTTTAGAGTTAGTTTCTGACATGTTGCTTAATTCTACTTTTCCGGCCGAAGAAATCGAACGAGAGAAAGGCACAATCATCGAAGAACTTAATATGTATGAAGACAACCCTTTGATGAAGATTGAAGATGTTTTTGAGACCTGTCTTTATGGCGATACCCCGGCTGGTTGGGATACTATTGGGACAATCTCTAATATTAAAGCCTTTAAGCGTCAGGATTTTATTAAGTATTTCGAGCGCCAATACGGCACCAAAAGCTCGACTTTAATTGTAGCTGGTAATTTACCAAAAAATACTAATAACTTAGTTAAAAAATATTTTTCGCCTTTTACTAAGAATGCCTGGAAAGATAAGGTTAAGGTCAGGGAAAATCAAAAAACACCAGCACTTTTAAAGGTGGTTAAAAAAACCGATCAAGTGACTTTATCTTTAGGTGTCAGAACCTCAGCCATCGGTCATAAGGATGAATTTATTATTAAGCTACTGGCGATTATTTTAGGTGGTTCAATGAGTTCTAGATTGTTTAGTGAGATTAGAGAGCGTCGCGGACTCGCTTATTCTGTCAGAACGGGAACGGAATTTTATTCTGATTCCGGTTATTTAACTACAACTACCGGTATTAAATTAAATCATGAAGAAGAGGTGGTTAATTTAATTATTGATGCTTATAAAAAAGTATCGACTGAGCTTGTTCCTGAAGAAGAATTAATTCGCGCCAAAGACATGCTCAAAGGACGTCTGGCCATTTCACTTGAGGCGTCAGATGATTTAGCTAATTGGTACGGGCGGCAAGCGATTTTGCGCAAGAAATATATTACCCCAGAAGACTATGCTGAAGAAATTAATAAGATTACGGCCGCTGATTTACGTCGTATCGCCAAAAAAATATTTGTCGAACATAATTTAAACTTAGCTTTAATTGGACCAATTGATGTTAAAAAGGAAGCTGTTTTAAGAAAAGCCTTAAAATTATAAACCTGTGGTTGAGGACTTAATGCAAAAATTAAATAGTCGTCAAAAAGAAGCCGTCACTCATGAATCCGGCCCGCTTTTAATTGTGGCTGGCGCGGGAACTGGAAAAACAACGGTGTTAATTAATCGTTTAGCGCATTTAGTTTTAGATAAAGGGCTATCTACTGAAGAAATCTTACTGCTTACTTTTACTGAAAAATCCGCTAGTGAATTAGAAGCTCGCGCTGACACCTTGCTGCCGTATGGCTACGTTGATTTGTGGATTCATACTTTTCACGGTTTTTGTGAACGTATTTTGCGTGAACACGCTTTAGATATTGGACTAGCCGCTGATTTTAAATTAATTTCGGCTACCGAACAATGGATTTTGATTAAGAAAAATCTAGCTCGTTTTGATTTAGATTATTATAAGCCACTGGGCAATCCAACTAAGTTTATCTCGGAATTACTACGCCACTTTTCTCGTCTTAAAGATGAAGATGTCTCGGCTTTAGATTATCTAGAAACAGCGTCTAAAAATATAGATGAAGATGAGCTGGAAGTAAAACGCTTAAAGGAACTAGCAACCGCTTATCAAACTTACAATGAACTATTACTCGAAAATAATTTTTTAGATTTTGGCGACTTAATTGTCTTTACTCTTAAACTATTTAAAACTAGACCTAATATTTTAAGTGCTTATCAAAAGCAGTTTAAACATATTATGGTCGATGAATTTCAAGATACCAATTGGGCGCAGTATGAGTTAATTAAAATGTTAGCGCTACCAAGCAATAACTTAACTGTTGTTGGTGATGATGACCAGTGTTTATCTGGTGACGCTTTAATTTCAACTAGAGGAAAATCAAAGAAAATAAAGGATATAAAAATTGGCGATGAAGTGACTACGGCTGTTGGTAAAGGTTATTTAAGTTATAGTCCAGTTGAATATATAAATAAAACCAAAAAGAAATGTCGCCTGATAACTTTTAAATTGAAATCTGGAAAGAAAATAACCGTAACTGATAATCATAAACTTTTTGCTTTTACACCTCGTATTTCTATTAAGAAATATTACTACGTTTATTTGATGTTTAAACAAGAACTCGGTTGGCGCATGGGTATGACCAATGATTTAGCGACTCGTTTAAGATTAGAGCGAGGGGCTGATAGCATTATGCCCGTTGGCTGTTTTGATTCTTTAGAAGAAGCTAGATTTAATGAAGAACTTTTATCTTTAAGATATGGAATTCCAATCTCTTGTTTTATGGAGCGTGACGGCATCATGGACAAGAAAATTTGGTCAGAAAGATTATATAAAGAACTTAAAGTTGATGACGGTGTTAGATTATTATCTCAAGATAAAAATTTAGATTTGAATTATCCGCCATATATTTTGCAAGGCGTTAAATGTGGTGGTAAATCCAGGATTATTATTGGTTTAGAAATGTGTTGCCGCAGTTATCGTTCTAAATATGATAAAAATGGTTTTTTAGATCATCCACAAATTTTCCACTCACTAAGTCTAGAAACTAGCGATGCTAAAGTAATTGCTAAACTTAAAAAATTAAATTTATCAGTTACTGCCGCTAAAAAAGGTAAGCGAGTTAGAATTACTAGCACTGATTTAGCTTATTTGGGCGCCGTGGCTAAAAAAATCCAACATGAAGTCGGTGGCTTTATTGAGGTAAAAATGAATATTGCCACCAATAAAGAAAAATATCTAAAGTCTTTAGTTATTCCTGCTAAAAATATTTTTCCTGGCATGTCACTACCAGTAATGTCCGACAAAGGTTTGGTATACGAAGAAATAATTAGCCGCAGTGAAAAAGAAAAAATAGAAACTGTTTATGATTTAGAAATCGCGCGCACCCATAATTTCATCGCCGATGGTATTGCGGTTCACAATTCAATCTACAAATTCCGGGGCGCTTCAATTTCGAACATCATGCAGTTTAAAGATGACTACAAAGACGCCAAAGAATTAGTGCTCGTCGATAATTATCGTTCTCGCCAGGAAATTTTAGATTATTCTTATGAGTTTATTAAACATAATAACCCTAATCGCTTAGAAGAAAAATTACATATTGATAAGCAACTTAAATCAGGGGCTAATTTTGAAACTAAAGAAGCGGCCGCGGTTAGATACTTACAATTTAATCGTGGCGAGGAAGAAGTTGGTTTTGTCTCTTCCCAAATTGCTGATTTATATCAGCAGAAAAAAGGTCAGTGGTTGGACTTTGCAATTTTAGTGCGCGCCAATGATACCGCTGATGCTTATGTTAAGGAATTAACACGACTAGGAATTCCAAATCAATTCGTGTCGCTCAAAGGTTTGTATTTTAAAGATATTATTTTAGATTGTTTAGCTTATCTTAGACTTCTAGATAATTATCATGAATCATCAGCTTTATTTCGCGTGCTTAACATGCCTAATTTTAAAGTTAGTCATTTAGATATTATTACGATTAATAAATTTGCGAAGCATAAAGTCTGGTCATTGTTTGAAGCCTTAAAAAATATTTCGGCTATTCCTAATGTCTCTGAAACGGGTCGAAATAATATCGATAAACTACTTGAACTATTAGATAAACACTCTAAATTAGTTGCTGACTCTGAACCATCCAAAATATTTTTACGCTTTGCTTACGACTCAGGACTCGTGGCTTCTTATGATTTTGACCGTGATCAAGAAATTTTTTCTTATCTTAATCAGTTCTACCAAAAAATAAAAAAGTTTGAAGATACACTACCTGCCTCACGTCTAAATGACTTCATGCAACTGATGGATTTAGAACTTGAAGCTGGAGAAGTGGGGGCCCTGCGTTTAGATTTTTCTGATAATGACACCGTGAAAATTATGACGGTTCACGCCGCTAAAGGTTTAGAATTTAAATATGTCTTTTTAGTAAACATAGTAGACAAAAAGTTTCCAACTATTTCGCGTTCTGAGAAAATTAGTATCCCTGATAATTTAGTTAAAGAAAAAATTGTTAGCAGTAAGGATGCTCATATTGAAGAGGAACGTCGTTTATTCTACGTGGCCATTACCAGAGCTAAAGAAGAATTATTTATTACGGGCGCCAAAGATTACGGCGGCGCTCGTGAGAAAAAACCATCGGCTTTTATTGCTGAGATGGGACTTAATATTTTTGAAGTAGGCGCTGATGAAAATTTTTCTAATAAATTAGAATTAGTTCGCGACCTTGAAAGACTGGATCAAAAAGATCCTGAAAAACCAGAAAAATTAGTACTGCCTGATAAATTTTCTTTCTCGCAGTTAGCGGCTTTTTCAACTTGTCCGTTGCAGTATAAGTTTGCGTTTGTGCTTAAAATTCCGGCACCATCAGATAAAGCTTCTTTAATTTTTGGTCGTGTCTTGCATAATGTTTTGCATGACTTCTTAGAACCACTAGAATCTAGCGATTTACAAGATTCTTTGTTTGGTAAAAAAGAAGTTAAGTTAGACGAAGAAAAACTTTTGGAATTATATGAAGAACGGTGGCAAGCTGATGGTTATGGTAGCAAAGAGGAACGCGAAAAATATTATCAGAAAGGAAAAAAGATTTTGAAAACTTTCTGGGCTAATTTAGCCGCCGAAGAGTTTCCTGAAATTTTATTCTTAGAAAAAAACTTCACCTTTAAAATTGGTGACGGTGTTATTAAAGGTGCTATCGATAGAGTAGATAGATTAACTGACGGCACCTTAGAAATTATTGATTATAAAACTGGTAATCCGAAAGAAAAATTAGAATATGCCGATAAGCGCCAGTTAATTTTATATAAAATATTTTTGGAAGAATTTTTAAAGATAAAAGTTTCTAAATTAAGTTACTATTATTTAGAAGGTACTTATAAAACTTCTTTTGAGGCTAAAGATAAGGATGTTGAAAAATTAAGATTAGAGGTTTTAGAAGAGATTGCGGAAATTAAAAAAGGTAATTTTCCTCCTAACCCAAGCGAGCTTTGTAAATATTGTGACTTCCGTGATATCTGTCAGTGGCGTTATAAATAATTATATGAATTTATCCTGGTTTAAAATTCGTTATTTCTTTTACATGGCTATTCTTGGCTTATGGTTTATTTGGTTTGCTAACATCAAGGTGATGTCTGGCGCTAGTTATATTGCGATTGATTGTGATAAAGATATTAGTAATTATCCAATAGGGATTGTTTTAGGAGCCAGAGTGGTTGGCGCTAAGGTAATTGACGGTGTTTATGCCGATAGATTACAAACCGGAGTTAATCTTTATAATAAAAAGAAGATTACTAAAATTTTAGTTTCCGGCGATCATGGTCAAGTAAATTATGATGAAGTAAATGCCGGTAAAAAGTATTTATTAGATCACGGTGTGTCGGCTAATGACATTTTTTTAGATCACGCTGGATTTGATACTTACGATTCTATTTACCGAGCTAAAAATATTTTTAAGGTAGATCGAGCCCTAGTTATTACTCAAGACTTTCATTTGCCTCGCGCTCTATATTTTAGCCACGAACTAAATATTGATGCTCTGGGCTGTTCAGCTGATCTACACCAATACACCGAGATAAATAAAATGAAACAACGGGAAATTTTAGCCAGGGTTAAAGCTTGGCTGAGTATTGCTTTTGCGGTTAATCCTCGATATGCTGGAGAAACTTATGATATTAGCGGCGACGGTGAACAAACTTGGGACTAAGTCGCTACTTATAATTTTATGGAAAAAGAAAAAAGAATCATTGATCCAAAAGGACAGGGCGACGAAGAGTCTTTTGATTTTTCTCTGCGCCCTAAAACTTTGAGCGAATATATCGGACAGAACAAGGTTAAGTCTAACTTGGAGATTGCTATTTCGGCTGCCAAGAAAAGACAAGAGCCAATTGAACACGTCTTGCTCTATGGTGCTCCTGGTTTAGGAAAAACTACTTTAGCCCACGTTATTGCCAATGAAATCGGTGCGCATATTAAAGTCACTTCCGGACCGGCGATTGAAAAAAGTGGTGATTTAGCGGCCATCCTTTCTAATTTAGAAGAGGGCGATCTTTTATTTATTGATGAAATTCATAGATTAAATAAAAATATTGAAGAGATTTTATATCCCGCTATGGAAGATTTTGCCTTAGATATTATTATGGGCAAGGGGCCGAGCGCTCGAACTCTGCGCTTAGATTTGCCTCACTTTACGATTATTGGCGCCACGACGATGGCTAGTTTGCTCTCGGCGCCACTGCGCGATCGTTTTGGGCATATTCATCATTTGGATTTTTACGAACTCGAAGACATTGAGCGCATTATTAGGCGTAGCGCTAAATTATTAAACATCGAATTGGATTCCAAGGCTGCCACTTTAATTGCTAGCCGCTCTAGAAAAACACCAAGAATTGCTAATCGTCTGCTTAAACGAGTGCGTGATTATTGCCAAGTTAAAGGTGATGGCTATATTGATCTAAAGGTTTGTGAAGAGGCATTTAAAATGATGGAAGTAGATGATTTAGGTTTAGACCATGTTGATCGAAAATTACTCATAACTATTATTAAGAAATTTAAAGGCGGCCCCGTCGGACTTAATACTTTATCGGCGGCTACTGGTGAAGATATTGACACAATTCTTAACGTTTACGAGCCATATCTGTTGCAACTTGGTTTTTTAGATCGTTCGCCACGCGGCCGTTTAGTTACGGAAACCGCTTATAAGCACTTAGGTTTAGATTTTGTAGCTAAATAATTCTTGAGTTATGAAATATAAATTAAGTGACTTTGATTATAATTTACCTTCAGAGCTTATTGCTCAACAACCAGTTAAGCCACGTGATTTAGCTCGTCTTTTGATAGTTGATAAAGAGACTAAAAAATTGGAGCATAAAAAATTTAGCGACTTGGCAGACTATTTAAAGAAGGATGATATTCTAGTAGTTAATAATTCCAAAGTTTTTCCCGCTCGCTTATTCGGTCATAAAAAAAAGACTGGGGGTGCCGTGGAAATTTTTTTGCATAAAAAAATTAGTGATAGTGAGTGGGAATGCTTATTAGGCGGAAGAATAAAAGTGGGCACGGTGATTGAGTTAGCACCTAACTTTGAAGCAGTGACTTTAGAAAACAATCAAGATGGCACTTGGCTAGTGAAATTTAATAAAACTGGTTCAGATTTTTTTTCACAGATATCTCGGATTGGCCATTTGCCTTTGCCACCCTATATTAAAAGACTCAAAGATCAAAAAGAAGATAAAAGAAATTATCAAACAATCTATGCTAGTTCGGAAAAAATTGGTTCCGTGGCGGCGCCGACAGCCGGTTTGCATTTTACGCCGCGTCTAATTAAAAAATTACAGTCTCAAGGGGTTGTTATTGAAAATGTTACTTTGCACGTCGGGCTAGGAACTTTTTCGCCAGTCAAAACCGAGAATATTTTAAATCATAAAATGCATGCTGAGTACGCTGAGATTGATCGGGCAACTATTTCCAGACTTAAAAAAGCTAAAATAGCCGGCCGGAGAATTATTGCTGTCGGTACCACTAGTGCTCGTACTTTAGAATCTTGGGGGCAGGACGGTGAGCCAGATGAATTTTCCAAATGGACCGATATTTTTATCTACCCAGGTTACCATTTTGAAGTGGTGAGTGGCTTAATTACTAATTTTCATCTGCCCAAATCCACTTTACTAATGCTAGTTTCTGCTTTAGCAGGTAAAAAACTTACGGAAGAGGCTTACCGGACGGCTGTAGCCTTAAATTATCGCTTTTTTTCTTATGGTGACGCCATGTTCATTGTCTAAGATTAGTGAAAAAAAATTCAAAATTAGTTGTTAAATCGGGGCATTTGCTTTTTTTTATTTTTGATGTTAGAATAGACAAAAGTTTTATTGATTTATTATCTTAAATTGAATAAAATTTTGCCTAAGATGTTAATCTATTTTAGGTTTTAGCGATCATTTTTAATTTTTGTTATGTTTAAAAAAATATTTTTGTTCTTAAGGGAACTTATTAAGCTAGCGGCTATTGCTTTGGTGATTATCGTTCCGGTCCGCTATTTTTTAATTCAGCCTTTTTATGTTAAAGGCACTTCAATGGAACCAAATTTTCATAATTATGAATATTTGATTATTGATGAACTGAGCTATCGTTTTCACGCCCCTCAAAGAGGAGAGATTGTAGTTTTTCGCTACCCGCGTGATCCCCAAGAGCATTTTATTAAAAGGATAATTGGTTTGCCAGGAGAAAGCGTTCAAATTAAAAATGGCGGAGTGTACATTTATAACAGTGAACACCCCGAAGGCTTTCTTCTAAAAGAAACCTATTTGAAACCAGGCGATGTTACTATCGCTAATAACGAAAACGAAATCACTTTAAAATCAGATGAATATTTTGTTCTTGGGGATAATCGAAATGCTTCCCAGGATTCTCGTTTCTTTGGAGCGGTTAATAAGAGTTTTATTACCGGCAGAGTCTGGTTACGTGGTTTACCAATTAGCGAGGCCAAAGTTTTTACGAACAATAATTTACCAAAATACTAATCAATATGCCAAAGCAAAAAATTGCCACTAGTTCGACTAAAGAGTCGGTCTCGGCTAAAAAAATAGAGAAGAAAAGTGCTAAAGCAATTGGCCGTCTTTTAGGTTTAAAGGATTATGTAGGCGCTGATTTCTTAAGTTGGGATTTAGCGATGACTAAGGCCTGGGAACTGGCTCGAATTTTTGGTTTTTCGCCGCTAAGAACTCCAATTATTGAAGATTTTAGCCTTTACAAGAAGTCAACGAGAAAAAATTCAGAAAAGGAATTCTATTTTGTTGATTTTGAAAGAGGCGAAAAAGCAGTCTTACGTCCTGAACTTACTCAGGGAATGATTCGCTCTTATTTAGAAAATAAGATGGAAGAACTTCCTCAACCGATTCGTTTATTTTCTGTTGGCCCAGTTTTTCGCCAGGAAAAAATGGCTAGCGGCCGTTATCGCGAATCTAATCAGTTTGACTTAGAGATTATTGGTGAGAAGAAGCCGATGGCTGAAGCGGTTTTAATAAATAGCGCTTATCGCTTTTTTAAAGAATTACAAATTAATGTTCAGGTACAAATAAATAGTTTAGGTGATACGGAAACCAGAAAAGAATATAATAGCAAACTAGCCTCTTTTTATAAGGAGCGTGGACGTCGGTCAAAGTTATGTAACCACTGTAAGAAAAATTTGCTTAAGAGTCCTTTGTCTTTGCTTGATTGCCGGGAAGATTCTTGTGTTAAAATCCGAGAAGGCGCCCCGCAAATCGCTGATTATTTATCAGCGGCTAGCCGCGAACATTTTGGTAAAGTTTTAGAATACTTAGACGAACTTAATATTCCTTATAACTTTAATTCCTATTTAGTTCGTGGTTTAAGTTATTATAATGATACCGTTTTTGAATTTTGGCCCGTGGGCGAAGACGGCGTGGCTAATGGTAAATTAGCTTTAGCTGGCGGCGGACGTTGCGACTTATTAGTTGAAAGTCTGGGTGGCAAACCAACTCCTGGAGTCGGTTTAGCAATTGGTATGGAGCGAGCCATGATGAAGCTTAAGGAAAAAAACTCTTTTGCTGTTTATCCGGATGAAGAGGAGTTAATTTACGTGGCGCAAATTGGAGAACAAGCTAAAACTAAAGCTTTGTTATTGTTTGAGGATTTAAGATCCTCAGGTTTTAATGTTCGTCAATCTTTTTCAGTTGATAGTCTTCGTTCTCAAATTGAAGAAGCGGGTCGCTTAAAAGCTAAAATAACTTTAGTTCTGGGCAAGAAAGAGGTTATGGATGAAACGATTTTAATGAGAGATATGGAGTCAGGTGTCCAGGAAATTGTGGCTCAAAAAAAGATTAAAGAAAAATTAAATAAGAAAATAATTAGAAAGGTAGGTGTTATTTATGGCTGATTTTAAAAGAAAAACTGGAGAGAGTTTTGAGAGTTTCTTAAGAAAATTTAAGAAAGCTTTGAAGAACGGTAAACGTCTTGAAAAAGCTCGCGAGAAACAACACTTAGTTCCTAAAAAAACTAAGCGTCAACAAAAAAAGTACGCCCTCACCAGCTTAAAACTTAAAAAAGAAAAAGACTTCTTACGTAAAACTGGTAAGTTACCAGAAGAAGAAATGAGAAGATAGTTTTAAAAAAAGAACTCCGTTAATTCGGAGTTCTTTTTTTATTTTTTGATTCCTGGGATAAAACGTTTGATATTTTCGAGCGTTGATTTTTTGGCGTATTGTTTGATATGATCTCTGGCTCTTTTAGTTTTAGCAAATTTAATCCAGTCCTTGCTGGGGTGTTGTCGTCCTTTTTCGATCACAATTTCTACCAGGTCACCATTTTTAAGCTCTTGGTCTAAACGTCCTTGTCGATCATTAATAATCGCCCCTGAGGCGTGATTGCCGACATTACTATGGATAGCGTAGGCAAAATCAATTGGCGTTGACCCCTCAGGGAGTTCAAAAACATCTCCTTTGGGTGAAAATACAAATATTCGGTCACGAAAAACGTTGAGTTGAACATTTTTAATAAACTCTGAAGTGTTGGTAATTTCTTTTTGAACATCGGCAATTTCTTGTAGCCATTTCGGTTGTTTGTCAAACTCTTTGTTACTCTGAGCCTTGTAGTACCAATGAGCTGCCAAACCGTAAACGGATTCTTCCTGCATTTCCTGAGTTCTGATTTGAAATTCCACCGCCTTGCCTTCGGGTCCAAAAACCGTGGTGTGCAGCGATTGATAACCATTGGGTTTGGGTACGGCGATATAGTCTTTAAAACGATTAGGTTTAGGTTTCCAAATAGTATGAATGATGCCCAGGACTTTGTAGCAGTCATTAATATTTTCCACAATTAAGCGCAACGCAAAAACGTCATAAATTTCGTCAAAACGGCGATTTTTATTTTGCATTTTTTTCCAAATACTGTAGAGATGTTTAAAGCGAACCTCAATTTCATATTTTACTTTTCCTTCTTCAAGTCGCGGCGCCATGATATTTCTGACTTTTTGAAAAAACAAATTTCGTTCGGCTTTTTTTTCAACCTCATATTCTTGTTCTAAGGTATCGAACTCCTCGGGGTAAAGAAATTTAAAACACAAATCTTCCATTTGCCATTTAAGACGCCAAATTCCCAACATACCAGCAATCGGGGCATATATTTCCAGGGTTTCTTTGGCGATGCGACGCCTCTTTTCCTCTGGTAATGATTCGAGAGTTCTAAGGTTATGTAAACGATCGCAAAATTTAATAAAGACAATCCGAATATCGCTGGTCATAGCCAAAAACATCTTTTTAATATTTTCTCTATAGCGTTCGATGCCGCGATACTTTAATTTTCCTAATTTGGTAACACCGCGAACTAAACTAGCAACTTCTTCACCGAAATTCTTTTCTACATCTTCAATAGAGTATTCGGTATCCTCGGGAACGTCATGAAGTAAGCCGGCGGTTACCGTGGCTAAGTCGGCTTTCATTTCGGTTAGCAAATAGGCGGTGTGCAGAGGGTGATTAATATAAGGTTCACCATTTTTTCTAAATTGTTCTTTATGAGCTTCGTTAGCAAAATCATAAGCCAACCACAAAATTTCCGCATCGATTTGAGGATGATTTTCTTTAAACTTTTTGACGATGCGATCGATGGTCATAGCTTTTTCTTTTTTATATTTTTCTGTTATAATTATTATAACATAGTCAGTTAATTATTATAAATAAAAGATGAAAAATCCAGCTTCTTTTTTTAGGAAATTTGGTCTGCCTATTTTGGCATTTTTGGCCAGTTTTTTGTTATTCAAAATCGCTTTAGCAGCTGGTGATGTTAACGTGGGAATTGCCCCGGTAGATAGCAGTATTATTCTGAGTAACAGTTCGCCTATTGTTATTATTGGTCGCATAATTCAAGTACTTCTGGGACTATTATCGGTTATTGCTATTAGTATTGTAATTTATGCCGGTTACTTATGGATGACTTCCATGGGTAGTGAAGATAAAATTAAGGAGGCGCAAAGATTATTAAAAAATGCGACCATTGGCATTATTATTATTTTGTCAGCTTGGGGGATTGTTTTATTTGTCTTATCAAAGTTAGTTGGTGTGACCACCGGTAATATTTCCAGTGACCAAACAACTAATAATTTTAAGAATTTAAGTTTAGGAGCTTTGGGTTCTTGTTCAGTGGAAACTGTTTATCCGCAGCCCGGTAGCAAAGAAGTGGCTCGTAATACTTCTATTTTAATTACTGTTAAAGAGCCTTTGCAGTTGGACACAGTTTGTATCAATAAAAATACTAAAGCCGCTTGCGCTTGCGACAATACCTCTAATTGTAATCTAATCAATCCTAAGAATATTCAAATATATAAAACTTCTGATGGTAATTCTTGCGTTTCCGGCAATTGTTCGACTAATGTTTCGGACGTCGAAGTGTCCGTGCCGACTGGCAATAAAACTTTAGTTTTAAGACCACTAAGTTATTTAGGAAATTCCAGTGGTAACGTCGAGTATGGAGTCCATCTAACTAACGATATTAAAAAAAATGGTGGGCAAGCTTTATTTTCTACTTGTTCTTCAGATTTTTTGGAATGGATTTTTGAAACTAGCAGTAATCTAGATTTAGAACCACCTCAAGTTTTGGCCTCGGGAATCTTTCCTCCAGTAGATAGTGCCGCTGATACTATTTCTTCTAATTCAGTGGCTAAGGCTGCTCAAGCTCAAATAGTTGTCACCGGCTGTCCGCAAACTTATTTGCCGGCCAGATTAATTAGCGTCCAGAAAACTGGGAACTCTTCTGATGCAGCCGTGACAGTTGATCCTAATTATTCTGGGGCGATTACTAATTTTACCATCGACTTGTCGGAAAGCGTCAATAAGATGCGTTTATTTAGTGGTAGTAATTTATTAGGAGCCAGTGATGTAGTTAATAATCAGGCGACTTTTACTGGTTACTTTACGGTTAGCATTACTAAAGCGACCCAAGGTGATTCTTGGAATGTGGTTGTTAGCCCAGCTCAAGCAGCTGAAAATTTAAGCGTCGGCTCTAATTCCTATATTTTTGTCAGTACAAAAACTAATAGTGGTAATGAAATTTTAGTTCCTAGTTCTTGCTCTCCGGCGGAAATGGCGGCCAACATCTCTATTGCCTTAAGCGGTAATAGTGATGTGGTTACTACTGCTTCTGGTGGAACCCTAACGCTCTTTGCTAAGACAGCTGGGGTGGCGGGAAATAGCCTAACCCTGTCATCTAATGGGCAAGGTTTGTTTTTACAAAAGTTTGCTGGTGGAGCGGAGAAATCCGATACTTATACAATTGTAGGGCTTCAGGATAAACCGATGAATTCAATTATTCAAGTTAACTTTAATGAGGCGGTTAACCCCATGACTTTATCTGGTTCGGCCGATGAGGTTAAATCTTATATTCAGCTGGTTAATGCTAATAAGGTAGCGAGAACAAGTGGTCAGGCTTGTAGCTTGAATAGTGACTGCCTATCATATAACTGCCAAGCCTCGGCTTGCGTGGGTAATTATGTTGGCGGAAAATTTGTACTCAGTAATGTTTATAAAACTTTGGAATTTATCTCTGATAAGGAATGTGGCGTTAATAGTTGTGGGGAAATTATGTATTGTTTGCCGGCCAGCAGCCATTTATCACTTAAAATAAATGCGGCAACTTTAAAGGCTTGCAGCACTTCTTCTGATTGTCAGGCTTTTGCGCCTTATTCAACCTGTACTTCTGGCATTTGTCGCGACACCGCTAATAATGTTAATTATCCGATGGCGGACACTTTAAATTTAAATGGCGTCGTTGATCTAGCTTTTAATTCTTTGGACGGTAATCGTGATAAGAAGGCCGATGGTCCAGTTCTAACTGTTTATCCTTATTTTGTGGAGGGAGAAGCTAATTTAGACAAACGGGATGGTTTTGAATTTTCATTTTTTATTAGTAATCAAATCAATTCAACCCCACCAACCATTTCTTTAACTTCACCTCGGCTTTTAGAAACTGGAGTTAGAGTTACTAATCCGGTAGTGATTGATTTTAATGATTTGATGATGAATAGCACCTTAAGGACGGGGAGCGCGGATATTAATAATGGTTTAGTAAACGCCAATCATAAACTGCTTAATTTACGCAGTTCCAGCAATAATCCTTTAGGTTATTGGATTGAAAGCGACAATAAGGAGCGAGGGGTTCCCAATGGTGAGCCAGATTATACTTCTTCGCGAATTATGCATTCGGATTTTTTTGAATCAGTTACTTATGTTTCACAAATCGGTTCGGGTGTAAAAAACATTTATCAAAATTGTTTTAAACCTAGTGTCGGACCAGCTTGTTTAAGTTTAAGCGAATCAAACCCCTCCTGCTGTTTTGGTTCACCGACTAATGCTTTAGACTCTAACGGTAATTGTGTTAATTAATTTTTTTGACGATAATACCAGATATAAATATGCTAAGCAAATTTAAACGCCTAATACTTTTTATTTTAATTTTTGGCACTGTTTTTTTGGTCGCTCAACAATCTTTAGCGGCGACTGTTGATGTCGGAACTGGCGCTGTGGACAGTGCGCTCGTTTTAAATAATACCAGTCCGTTTACCGTGGTCACTAATATTATTAATTTTTTATTGGGACTTTTAAGTTTATTAGCGCTTTGTTTAATTCTCTGGGGCGGTTTTATCTGGATGACCTCAAACGGTAGTGAAGAAAAGATTGAAACCGCTAAGAAAATTTTAAAAAACGGTGCCATTGGGTTGATTATTATTTTATCAGCTTGGGGCATCGCTTTCTTTATTTTAAGTAAATTAGTCGGTGTCACGGGCGGGATTGATAATGGTCTAGGGTCTTGCACTAGTGGATCGGTCACTTCTTGTGGTTGCGGCGGCGCTCAAACTTGTAATGGCGGCAGCTGGGGCCCATGTCTTAATTCTAGTTGTTTAATTGATAATAAAACTAGCTGCGATGGTAATCTATCTCTAGCTTCTTGCCAGGCTGACAATAGCTTGTGTGGTGCGGATTATTTATGTGGCCCAGATTGTCTGTGTACACCAAAAGCTGGTTTAGGGGATTCCTGTAATGCAGATGCTAGTGGTAGTACTTGTAAGGCTGATGATAATCTATGCGGGCCTTATTTAAAATGTGATTCCAGTAGTTGCATCTGTGTTGGTCCGCCAGTAATTACTGGCGTTAGTCCAGCTGGTGGTTTTTGTGCTAACGATCAAAATCGCGGTTGTAATTTGGATACTGATTGTTTGGGAGGGGCTAAATGTGACGTTAATACTCCAAATGGAACCACTAATAATTTTATTACAATTTATGGTTATAATTTTGGCACAACTTCTCAGTTGGCCGAAAATATTTTAGTTAAAAATGATTTTGAACAGAGTGCCTTGGGTTCGATTCCGGCTAACTGGACGGCAGTAACCCAAAAACATTCTAGTGTAGGAATTTCGGGTACCGATTTTAAGTCAGGAAAACAGAGTATTAAATTACACCAGGATGCTAATTTGAGTTATCCAGGAACCTGCAGCAAAATAACCTGTCAGGACTTAAGTACTTGTACTTGGAGTGCGGCTGATGGCACCTGTCATTTTACGGGCAGTGATGCTGCTCACTTAAGCGGGCCGGCGGTTTATCGTCAAGGGGAATCTCTAGTTGGGGTTAATTCTTATAATGTGATGCTGGCCGATTTAAAATATAATTTTGCCCCTCTGAATTTAGTAGTCGGTGAGACTTATTCAGTTAGCTTTTATTACAAGGGTAACTCAGCTTCGGATATTTCTGTTTCAGCTGGGCCGTTGAATATGACCTCAATTCCTGGGGGCGTAACTAACGATTGGACTCTTTATTCTTATAGTTTTCAATACACTCCAGAAATGGATAATTGGCTCGATAGTCTTGGTAATAAGACTAGAGAGATTAGTTTTTTAGCTGACTACAATACGACCGGTAAGGGGACCGATTTGTATGTGGATGATTTTTCTCTAGTTAAATTAAGTAATAATGGTCAGGTTACTTTTTTGGGTAATGGAGTTGGCCAAGGGCAACCAGCTAATAATCCTAGTTTGTTAAATCCCAGCTGCATTAACTCATGGACGGATCGCCAGATTATTATTGCTGTGCCTAGTGGAGCGCTTACTGGCCCCATTGAGGTTCAGCGTGAAGGTAATTTCGCGAACAACATCGATAAAACAAATGATGCGGTGGGGCCCAAAATTCCTGATTTTATAAAAAATAGTATTTCTCGTCCGGGTCTATGTCTAATTAATCCGGTGCAAGGATTACTAGGATCAAAGGTGGTTTATCAGGGTATAAATTTAAAAAATAGCACTGCTTATTTTGGAGCTTATTCTAATGCTTTTGCCGGAATTAATTCTAATTTCTTAAGTGATAATTTATCTGGTCAAACTTTGGCGCCCAGTATTGCTGCTGGACTCACAACCACCTTTGTGGAGCAGAGCTTGCTTGGGATTAATCAAAAGAGTAATGCCCTTAACTTTACTAAACAGCAAGATCCGGCCGCTGGTCCTTATATTTCTTCTTTTTATCCGGTAACTGGTCAGGCTGGTCAATATGTCACTATTTCTGGCAATGGCTTCGGTAATATGAGGGGTAGCCGCCAGGTATTTTTTGGTGACAAAGAAGCCTCTTACACTTTTCCTGAAGTTTGTGCTAACTCCGTTTGGAATAATAATCAAATTGTGGTTAAGGTTCCAGAAGGTTTAACTTTAGGTAGTTACAGTCTTAAAATAGATTTGGGCGATAATTTAATTATTAATACCGATTTACTTAGCCCCAATAACACTTTTAAATTTAATCCGGCCGAGTCTCTAAAGACTAGTCTGTGTAAAATTGATCCGATTCGTGGACAAATTGGGGATAAAGTTTCTTTATGGGGTGAATATTTTGGCAATACGGGGACTGACATTTTAACTGTCTTTAGCCGTGGTGTTAGCACCTCTTCTAAAATTATTAAAGATGGCTTAGCTGACAGAGTTGATACCGTGGTCCCGATTGATACCAGTAAAACGCCAGCAGTACCGGCCATTACTGGTCCGGTTCACGTTATGAAAAATGGTGAGTGGGGCAATGAACTTAACTTTGTGGTTGGTAAATGTGCCAGTAACAGTGAATGTGGCGCCTCTAGTCCAGTTTGTTGTACGGATAATACTTATAAATCTGGTTCTTGTGCCGCCTCTCTCTTGTCCTGTTATTTTGATGTTCCTAATTCGGTTTATGAAACTAAATTTAATACTTCCTTAACTAGCACCACTACCGGTCAATTCGATAGTTGTATCGGTATGGCGGCTTTTTTCGGCGCTTGTCAGACTGGTCAATTCTGTCCTAATTCACCAGGTAAGTGTTCGCCTTTTAGTCCGACTAAACCAGAGATATCTGGTGATTGTGGTGGAGCGACTTCAGAGTGCGGGGCTCTCGATTATTGTAATAGCAATGTCGGCGCTTGTACTTATAACAAAACTAGCGATGCTTGTGAGACTAAAACCTGTCAATTGGAAAATAATTTAGAGTATGTTTTGAGCGGGGCTACTACTAAGTATACGGGAACTCTCAGTTGTCGAGCTTATAATAATAAAGTAACGGGTAAAACTACTTTTGTTAAGGAACTAAAGGTAAATACTTCCTGTCCTAGCGGTTGGGTGGCGGCCGATAGCGGATATTGTGTTAATACAACTCCAGTTGCTTGTGAGCCTTGCCCAGCCAATTTTAAATGTACTGATAATGGCGCTGGTAACGATTTAGGTATTTGCCAGTCTAGTAAAATTTGTGAGCTAGGCGCTTCTTGTGGCGTTAATCCAGATATTCCTTCTAAATTTTCTTGCCTTAAGGCCGAACAAAAAAAGTGCGATTGCTGTTGTGAAATTGGTCAGGATGCCAGAGATTGCTGTGCTCCTCTAAAATGCGGCGGCACTTGTGGCAGTGACACCACTAATGATGGCGTTGGCTTAGGTCTTTGCTCGGGTTGTGCTGGCGTAGGAACAACAGCCACAGAACACGATGCCGCTTGTAACTGTAGCACCGCCAGTGGCAAGTATTGTCAAATTGATGCTAAAAATCCTGGCGGGGCTTGTGTTGATTGCGCTTCTTTAGATGCTGCCGGTTGTTCTTTGCACTCGCAACAGTGCTGTTTTGATGCCGCTAGAAATACTTGTCAGGGTGGTGATGGGACGATTCTTCCCGGAGGTAAATGCGCTTACTATGACTGCGACGCCTCTGACAAAACTAAATGCAATAATAATGCCACTACTACTGGTCAATTTTTAGCTACTTCAACTTGTGCTACCACCTGCGCCAGTAATCCTTTATCGGTTTGCGATTTAGCGGGCGCGGATTCTACAAAGTGTTCGACTTATGGTTCTTGTTGTTTTGATTTTAAGAATAATAAATGCACAGACGGCTTAGATAAAATTAGTTCGGGCGGAATAAATTATTGTACTTATTATAACTGTGATACGACTAATAAAATTTGTGATATCGGCTCGGCTAGTACCACTGGAAAATATTTAGGTGTACCAAATTGCCAAATCGGTTGTTCTTCGATTATAACCTCTCCAGGATCTACTTGTGCTTCAGCTAATATCAATACTTGTAATACTAGTTTTTGTGGTAATCCTTATTCATGTCGAACTGATGCTGGTGCGCCGCCAAGTATTGGTGATTGCGGGGTTTGCTGCTGTAATCCCCAAGACGCTAATGCTTGCTCTGATACTGACGGTTTAAAATGCTTACCTAACAAATCGCCTTGTGGCGGGGATAAGCGAGGCTTGTGTTGCGGTTGTAAATCAGACAGTCAATGCGGCAATAGTGCTAGTCAGGGTTGCGGTGGTGACACTTGCTGTCATGGTCGCCCTAACGTAATTAGCACGTCTCCAATTAATGGCCAGGATAAAGTATGTCGCAATAGCCAGATCGTCGTTAACTTTGACACGGTAATGGATAAAGCTACTTTAGCCACTAATATTTTATTAGTGGAAGAAAAAGAATACGGCAAAGATACTTGCCAAAATGGAACCACTCTTTCTTTTAGTAATGTCAAACCTAAATCGCTTAATATTTTTGTGAGATTGTACCAAAATGTGACCAGTAGTTTTAGACATATTCTAGGAATTAGTGATTATCGAGCCATTGCTGCTAACCCCTCTCCTGATAAATTATATTGTGTCACCCCCATCGCGATTGACTCTCAGCCGGCTTTTACTCCGACCGGGGCCTCTTCAACCGTAGTTTATATCCAACCGTTAAAAGTTCTAAGTGCACTTACTAACTACTTCGTAGTAGTTAAAGGTGACGAAAATTTGGATAGCAATTCAGGTGTAATGAGCGCGGATAAAATTGGTTTAAATGGTAGTGGATCAAGCCCGATTGCTAATGCCGCCTTCAATCAAGTAGTTTTCAAAAATTCTTATACTTTTGGATTTACGACGATGGATAATAATAGCGGTAAAAATGGCTTATGTACTATCAGCGATGTTGTAGTTAATCCTAGCTCATTCTTAATTAATGTCGCCGACAACGATCCTAGTGATGACAATCCTGGCACTCAATCTTTTGATACTAAAAATGATAACGATCGCGCGTTAATGGCTTTAGCCTATAGCGTTGACAATCAATTACTACAACCAGTTACTGGGTATTACTGGAATTTCGATTGGAAGATTGCTGATGCAACCGTGGCTAAAAATCTAAATACCGTTGGGCTTAAAGCTAATCAAATAGTGATAGCGGCCATGACAGGGGTAGTTGATAAGAGTACGCAGATCAGTGCGACGGTTAACATGACTAATTTTAGTAGCGCCGGTGGCTGCGTCGCAAGTAATTGTTCCTGTAGTGGAGTCAATTGTTCTAATAAATGTTGTAATGCTACTTTAGATGGAGACGGCACCATGGGCGATTCGACTCTTTATGTTTTCCTGTGCGCCAATCCTTGGCCGATGGAAAAAAATGGAATTTGGACTCCTTGGGCTGATAAGTGTACTAATGCCGCCGGTGGTCAGATTCCTCAATGTGTTAATTATAATTATAAATTTTATTACTGTCGTGATGCTGGTGATCCGGGTACTTTTGATGATCTGCCAGCCGTGGTGGATCCCGCTCTAATATTAGGTTCATCTAATTTAGTTTGTAGCACCGATGGCACTTCATGCGCTGTCTCTGGGGCAGCTTGTGGCACGGGTGGTACTTGTATTTGGGATGTTCTTAAAGAGTCATATTTCTTCAGAGAAGCAATTCCTCAGGCCGGAGAAATAACCCAGATTACTAGTACTGGTGTTGGCGGACAAGTAGTTTTAAGCTGGTATTCACCAATTAGCACTTCGACCACAGTGACCGCCTTTAAAATCTATTATGGCTTAACTTCGGGGTCAGCTAGTTCTTATGTCACCTCTTTGACTCTTCAGGAAGCTTCTTGTAACGCTTCACAAGGGAAAAATTATTGTTCTTATAAAGTTAATAATTTAATTGACGGCCAAAATTATTATTTTAAAGTTTCTTCAGTGTCTGATAAAAAAGCAGAAAGCCCATTAACGGGCAGTAAGGAAGTTATTCCCACTGACACCACTGCACCAGCTGCTCCGACCGGTCTTACAGCCCAAGTTTTAAATGGTCAAATATTAATTACTTGGCAGGCTAATACTGATGACGCACTTTTTTATAGATTATTCCACGGACTTTTTAGTGGCAAGATAGCTGATTCGGTCGATTCCCCTAATGGAGTTACCAGTCTACAGTTTGATCAGAGTCTTTATCGCGCCGGAGACCACTTCTTCTATTTATCAGCGGTTGATAAAAGCGGTAATGTTAGTCCGATGTCTAGTGAGGTTAAATTGACCGTACCAGTTGTTAGTGCTCAATAATTTTTTTGTTTTTAAAATATAAAAACTATGCAGAATAACAGAACTAAGTGGAAAAAGCTGGGGATCGGTCTGATTATTACCAGTGCCATTTTCACTTTTCTAATCTTACAAACTAAGGCGGCTGAGCAATCAGATGCTATTGGCGTTAGAGTAATGCCTAACCCTAATCATGATAGTATCGAGAGCTGGTATGCGAAGCAAGGTTTTAGAGGCTCGCCCCAAAGTCTGATTGTTGATGGTTATGAAGCAATTCGCGACGGCCGAACAGTTTTTGTAAACGCGGCTAATCTAGATACGGTTGGCAACAAGCTTTACACTAATGTTTATCTAATTTCTTATAATCAAGAATCAGCTCCTAAGACAGTGGATATTTTGGGACAATTAGTTTCTCATTGGAAGTTTAATAACAATGTCGTGGCACCTGGTCAGTGTTCAATTTCCAATAAGCTTTGCCAGGCTGATTCCGATTGTGCTAAAGATTATATTTGTTCTAACTCGGCCACTAGCCCTAGCCAAGGGAAATGTGTCTTAAAAGATAACAAGCAATGCTTAATTGATAGTGACTGCCCAATTAGTCTGTTCTGTGACAGCTTAAAAGCTAAGTTAACTCGTGATGTTAAGCGTTTAGGTGCGCTTAATCAACTAAAAGATTTAGCTGAAAGTTACAAGGTAATAAACGGCACTTATCCCGGTTTGCAGGCTGGCACTTATGTTCTGGGTAATAGTATTTCTCTCTGGCCGAGTTGGCAACAAACTCTAGGTCCGCAAATAAAGTTAACCCAACCGGTTATTGATCCGATAAATATTTTAGGCTACTGTGCTGGCTATGATGCTACTACTTGTTGGAATAATAATACCAACGAATTTGTGAGTCCTAAACTAGTCTTGCCTTATGGTAGCTATGCTTTGATGTACGGAGCCACTTCGAATGGTGTTAATTATAATTTATGTGCTGTTTTTGAATCGAAGAGTGCTGGCATTGATACCGCTGAAGGTAAATTCACCGCCAGTTCTTGTGCTGTGGGAGCCGGTTACAGCGGTTCCAACTCTAATACAGCGCCAGTTCTAATTAGTTCTTACACCGACGGCGAGACCGGCAAAGAATTTAATGGTTATGTCAGAGCTCAAGACACTGAAGGCGATCAAATTTTTTGGAAACTAACCCCATCTTCTGGGGCCTGGTCATCTTGGAGCGCCGCCCCGGTTTTGCAAGACGCTGGCAGTAATAATCAAAAAAAGATTTATGCCTTAAAGACAGGAGCGCCCGGAGTTTATAAAATGCTTTTAACTTTAAGTGATAGTCGTGGCGCAGCTAGTAGCACCACTTTAACTTTTAATGTTAGTGCGGCCAATAAACCAGTGATTGAAGCTGATAGCATTGATTACTATGTTGATCCAATCAACCCACTTAAATATACTTTTTATATTCAGGGAAGCAATTCAATCCCTGCTATTTCCAATTTTTCTTTTAAGCCTCTTAACGCTGGATTTAACCAAGCGATTAACAGTCAGATAACGGGCTATACACCAACTTTAACGATGGTTGGTTTGAATCGCGTTAAAGTTGATTATTCAATTTTAATCTCCCCATCGGCTAAAATTCCCGTCGACATTACTTTGCCGTATCGTATTTCAGCTACAGTTAACGGTGCGACGGCCACTAAAGATGTTAATCTTAATTTAAAGATAGAGCAGCCTTATTTAGATTTTGAATGTGAAAATATGGCTCGTTTTGGTAAGCCTTACCAGATAAGCACCACCAATATTCCTCGTTCATGTTTACTTGGTAGCTTAAAGAGCGGCAACCATAGTTTAACTTATAGCGTTACCAGCACAACTAGTGCCACTAGTTTAATAATCAGAACCGATGCCACTAGCTCCAATGCTTATTTAGAAGCGCCTTTTATTTCTGGTACAGTCGGTCCTAATGCCATTAGTGTCAAGGCAACTAACGAATACGGAGCGTCTTCAACCAAAATTTTTAATTTAAATATTAATAATTTTTGTGGTGACGGTATTAAGCAGCAGCCTAACACAGAAGGTCGCGGGGGTTTTTATAATGATGGCAATGAAGCTTGTGATGGTGCCGCGGGGGTAATTACAAGTACAATTAGCACTTCTTCGGATTTGCAATACGGTTGCACAACCAACGGTGATTCACCTTATCCTATTCTAAATAATCAAAGCTGCGTCTTTAAACCAGGTGATAATGGCGGCGGCTATTGTGGAGACGGTCTTTGCCAATTTCAAATTCCGGTCAATGGTCAACCTCAAGCCATGGAAAATTGTTGGAATTGTCAGCAGGATTGTGGTTCTTGTATCGCGACTATTACTTCTAACGCCGATCAAGAGCATATAGTTTATGCTAATGCGACTCGTCTTTATAAAGAAACTAGTGCGACCGCTATCGATACGGCGACTACAACCTTAATTGCTGGCAAAAATGTCTTTGCTTTTTGGAATAGCAATTTAAATGATGCGGGCTATGGTTTAGCTTTTAAAATAAACATTGGACCGAGCCCCATGAATAATAATGTTACCGTTACTAGTTTCGCGGAATTTAATGGCAGTAATGTTGGTGTGAAGTGTAGTCCAGCCCCTAGTTTAGGCGGTGTTTTATCGGCTGTCGACTATGAACCAGCTTCTTTATCGGCTTGGACGACTCCAGGATTTAATGACTCCTCTTGGCTTAGCCCGGCCCTGATTACGGCCCGAGCCTTGTTTCTCGGCGGCCCCTATATTTGGGATCAAAATACACCTGCTTCCGGTGGCGCTGTTTTCTGTCGTCTTAGTTTTCAATATGATCCTTATTCAATGTCGATGTGTACTCGAAACTGTTCCGGAAAAACTTGTGGTCCGGATGGCTGCGGTAATATCTGTGGCTTCTGTGCTAGTGGTCAAACTTGCGCCGCTAATGGTACCTGCGCCTGTACACCAATATCTTGCGCAGGACGAACCTGTGGTTCTGATGGTTGCGGCGGCACCTGCGGTGCCGGTGCTTGTCCAACTAACTACGAATGTTCAACGGTTTCTGGCACTTGCGTTTTAAAAAATGATTGTGGACTTAGAACTTGTGGCTTAGATAGTTATGGTAACACTTGTGGTACTTGTAATGGTACTTGTCTAGGCGGCAGTTGTATTCCTAATTCCGATTGTGCTACCAAACAATGTGGTTATGATTCAGTAACCGGCGCTCCTTGCGGAACTTGTGATCCGACTAAAGTTTGTACCTCGGCTGGCCAATGCGCGTGCGCTGTTGGCACTTGTGGTGCAACTTGCGCTACTTGTCCGACCGGAACTGTTTGTTCTGGTACTACGGCCACTGATACCTGTATTTGTAGTCCAACTTGTGCCGGCAAAACTTGCGGCGGCGATGATGGCTGTGGCGGAAAATGCACGGTGGCTAGTTTTGGTACTAATTCTTGTGTCACTTATGGTTTTGATCTAGGGACCTTAACTTGTGTAAACGGCCAAGTTAGTACGGCTGGCTGCTCAAAAACCCCAGTCTGTAAGCCAACTACTACTTGCGCCACAGCCGGCATGGTCTGTGGAACTTTTGTGGATGATTGTGGAAATTCTATTCAATGTGGTGGCTGTGATGATAATAATATTTGTACCACCGACGCCTGCGGTGCTGGCGGAAAATGCTCCTTCACGATTAACTCTAATAAAGTAAGTTGTAGTTCTCCTTATGGTACTTGTTCAATTTCCGGTCAGTATTCTTGCGGGGCCAATGGTCTTTTAGGCACAACTTGTAATCCTTTAACTGATCCCGTGACAACTTATTGCGCTGGTAAAGCTTGTGGCTTAGATGCTTGTGGTAATATTTGCGGTCCGGGTTGTGCCAGCGGTCAAACTTGCAACGGTGGCGTTTGTACAACAGCTGTTTGTACGCCTCAATGTACTGGAAAAAATTGTGGTTCCGATGGTTGTGGTGGTTACTGTGGTTCAAATGGCGGCGCCTGCACAGGAACTAATACTTGTTCGGCCTCAGGGGTTTGTACGGCCCCTATTTGTACGCCTCAATGTACTGGAAAAAATTGTGGTTCCGATGGTTGTGGCGGCTACTGTGGTTCAAATGGCGGCGGCTGTGCCTCTGGTCAAACTTGCAACACTTCCGGTGTCTGTGTGTCTACTTGTACACCTAGTTGTACTGGAAAAAATTGTGGTTCCGATGGTTGTGGTGGCACCTGTGGAACAAATGCAGGTAGTTGTGCCGCTGGTCAAACTTGCAACACTTCCGGTGTCTGTGTGT
>JBAXLJ010000006.1:0-20785 GCA_037134915.1 Candidatus Falkowiibacteriota bacterium
TCGCTCTAAACGCACACGCCCGCTAAAGCGGGCGGTTTTAATGGCTTATAAAAAAACTCCCGTCCTTTTAACCAAACAAAAAAGTTTGGATAAAAGGACGGGAGTTCCCGCGGTGCCACCTTTATTATTTTATAAAAAATGACCCCAAGGGGGCCAAAAAAATAAAATCCCTTTCAACATCTCCACTATAAATAGCGACAATGTTTATCCTGTGATTACGGAGGAGACCGGATCTGCACTAACGCACAAATCACTCTTCACTAACTAGTGAAAATCTAGACCCAACCCCGGTTACCCGGGATCTAGACGTGAGTTTTAAAAAATTTACAAGTTACAAGATAAGCATAACTTACCTACAAGCATTTTAGTCCGGACTTTCAACTTAGTCAAGTTTTTTTTGACAAAAAAACTAAATCAAATTAAGATACGGATATAAAATTAATCAATTAATTTAAAACGGGCTGTAGTATAGTGGCAGTACGCGTGCCTGGGGGGCATGTAGCCCCGGTTCAATTCCGGGCAGCCCGACAGTTCTAAAACCCAGGGGCTTGTAGCTCATCTGGTAGAGCGCTGCATTCGCATTGCAGAGGTAAGGGGTCCGAGTCCCCTCAAGTCCACCGGCAAAAAACGGGTTGTGGTATAGTGGTATTACGCACGATTCGGGTTCGTGTAATCCCGGTTCGATTCCGGGCAACCCGACCACTTAAGCAAAAAACGTCTTCAAGTAAGGACGTTTTTTGCTAATATTTGTCAAGTTGCCAAAAATCAAAAATGATTATATAATAGCTTAAGTAATCGTAATAAATTAGCTCCCCTATCCCAGTAATTCAATACTGCTCCAGTTATTGAATTATTTTTATTATATATGATAGACTTCAAACAAGGTATGGAGCCAGAAGCTGGCGTTCCTGTCGAATATAAGGATAAAAAAAGAAAAAGATTTTTTACTTATCTAGGAGTAATAATTATCATTGGTATTATCTTTGCCGGTCAAGTTTTAATGTCTGGCCCTAATGGTGACTCCTGGTTCAACTCCGGAAATTTATTTAACAGAATATCCCACATATCAGTTTCCGTAAACAAAAAATTAATTGGCGAAGAAAACGACCGTATCAATATTCTGTTACTAGGTATGGGGGGGAAAAATCATGACGGCGCTTACTTAACTGACACCATCATGTTAGTTAGCATCAAACCTTCGACTAAGCAGGTGGCGATGATTTCCATTCCTCGAGATATGACCGTACCTGTAGAAGATGGCTCTTGGCGAAAAATAAATTCCATTAATGCTAATGCTGAAGCTAAACAACCAGGTAGCGGCGGAGCGGCCACAACTAAAGCTATTAGTGATCTTTTAGGAACCCCGATTACTTATTACGTCCGCGCTGATTTTGATGGTTTTATAAATATTGTTGATGAAATGGGCGGCGTCACGGTTAATGTCGAGCATACTTTAGATGATTACGCTTATCCGATTCTTGGTCGAGAAGATAATCCAGATTATTATTCTAGATATGAACATTTACACGTTGATACCGGTCTACAAAAAATGGATGGCAGCCTAGCTCTTAAATTTGCCCGCAGCCGCCACGGCATAAATGGCGAAGGATCAGATTTCGCTAGAGCCAAAAGACAGCAATTAATCTTACAGGCCGTAAAAGACAAATTATTATCCAAAAGTACTTTGCTTAAACCAGCCATGATTGTTCGTATTTCCGCTCAGTTAAGTGAACATATAGATACCAATATTTCGGTGACTGACATGATTGCCCTTTGGGATGGTTATAAGAACATTGATCATTCTAATATAATAAATAAGGTTATTGATAACAGCGCGGGTGGTCTATTAGTTGACCAAACTGGCGTCGACGGCGCCTACTTACTAATGCCTCGTTCCGGGAATTACAATAACGTCAAAACTTTTGTTCAGGATATTTTTAATGATAATCCAGTCGCAGTCGAGGTTAAACCTTTGGAACAAAAAGTTAATTTACAAATTATTAATGGAACCTGGGTCACCGGGCTCGCTAGTAAAATTGCGACTCCGCTAGAAACTTATAACTTTAATATTGCTAAAATTGGTAATGGCGTCGAACGTAATCTTACCAAAAGCGCTATTTACGATTTATCTTACGGACGGAACGACCAAGCGATAAAAACTTTAACTGACTTAACCGGTGCCACTCTAAGCTATGACAACCCTTCATGGCTGACAGCTTTAAAAACTAACACTTCTACACCTGACTTAGTTTTAATTTTAGGAACTGACGCAGAAGATTGGAATATAAAATAAAATGAACAACCAAAAACACAATTTACCGCTAGTGGCCTTACTGGGCCGAGCTAATGTCGGCAAATCAACTCTCTTTAATTGTCTGACCGAGAAACAACAGGCTCTAGTTTCTGATGTTGCCGGTACGACCCGCGACAGTAATTTTGGTTATGTTTCTTGGAATAACCGTGATTTTGAACTGGTTGATACCGCCGGTATTTTCGATGCTAAACATTTGAATAATGAATTTAAAAAAGCTGAAAATGGTATTGATTTTTTAGCGCAAAAACAAGTCCGTCAAATTTTAGATGACGCTGCCTTAATTATTTTTATGGTTGATAATAGGGCGGGTCTGTTAACTGAAGATCGTCACTTAGCCGCCGCCCTTAAAAAAAATCCGGAACTTCTTAAAAAAACTATTATCGTGGTTAATAAGGTTGATAGCCAAAAACATGCCGCTGAAGCTGAGGGTTTTGTTAAATTAGGATTAGGCGGGCCAAGACTTATTTCTTCGACGACTGGTTCTGGGACCGGCGACCTATTAGATGAAATTGTAATTCGCCTAAAATCATTTGCTGACGAAAAAATAATTGAAGAAGACCGGCGTGATGAAATTAAAGTTTGTATTATTGGCAAACCAAATGTTGGTAAATCCTCCCTACTTAATTCTATCTTAGGTTACGAGCGCGTGATTGTTAGCGACGAACCACACACCACTCGCGAACCGCAAGACACGGTTGTTGTTTGGGGTGAAAAAAAGATTCGCTTTGTTGATACCGCTGGTATTTCTCGTCAGGGTCACAAAGGTGATGGTATTCAAAAATTAGGGATTGGTAAATCATTACACGTTTTGGACAAGGCTGATATCGCCTTATTAGTGTTTGATATTAGTGAACCAATTACCCATCAAGACGCTAAAATTGTTGGTGAAATTATCGAACGTCACAAAAGTCTGATTTTAATTGCTAATAAATGGGATAAAATTGAACTTAAAGATACTAAGAAATGGACTCAAGATATTTATCACGAGCTCCCCTTTGCTTCTTGGGCCCCTCTTCAATTTATTTCAGCTAAGACCGGTCTTAAAGTACAAAAAATCATGGACCTGGTAACAACGATTGCGGAGGCCCGTAAAATCGAAATCTCCGATTCACAGCTTCAAAAATTCTTAATGAAGATTGTTAAAATTCATTTACCAGCCAAAGGCAAAGGTTTAAAGGCACCTCGTATTTATGAGTTTACCCAGGGACGCAGCAACCCGCCAATGTTTGATATTCGAATCGGTTCCAAAGATAATTTGCACTTTTCATATGTCAGGTTTATGGAAAACCGCCTCCGCGAGAAATACGGCTTTACCGGGACACCAATTAAAATGACTGTTTCTAAAAACCGTAAAGTTCACGGCACCGCCTCTTAAAAAAATATCTCCATTCATTTGGAGATTTTTTTTACAGATTACTTTTTTCACTTTCCACAGTTAGTCTAAAAATAATCATAAAAATAGAATCACAAGGATAGAAAATCTTAAATTTACAAAAAAATAAAGAGTAGTGCGTCAATTATCTTAAGGTTATCTTTATTCTAACTTAGTTTTTAAATTATTCTACCTAAATCGTATTTTAGCGGCCAGTGTTGTATAATTAAAACGTTAATTTAAATAAATAAACTTTATGCGTATTATTGTCGGACTAGGTAACCCCGGAGAGCAGTATGCTAAAAATCGTCACAACCTCGGCTTTATGGCCTTAGACGCATTACTACCCGAGGCCAAGTGGCAGTTTAGTAAAAAATTTAAAGCTTTAATCTATGAAGCTAATGACTGCATTTATCTCAAACCTCAAACTTTCATGAATAATTCTGGAGAAGCCGTCCAAGCTATAATGTCTTACTACGGACTACTGCCGAAAACCTTGGGCGTTTTTAGTAAAAGCGATTCCGATTTAAATGATGTCTTAACGGTTATTCATGATGACATTGATATCGAGATTGGCAAATGGAAAATCGCCCACGATTCTAGGAGTGGCGGAAACAATGGAATTAATTCCATTATCAATCATTTAAAAACTAAAAAATTTCAGAGAATAAAAATCGGAGTTAAAAATGAATTACTCCGAACTAAAATTCCCGCCGAAAAATTTGTCTTACAAAATTTTAATAGTGAAGAAAAAACTATTATCGCTTCTGTTTTAAAGGAGGCCCTAAAAACTTTATAAAAAAATAATACCCAGAATTCTGCCTAAAAAATCGGCCGTTAAGCCAAGGAGGGGCGGCTTAATCCTGATATATTTTAGGCAAGATTCTGGGTAAAAGTTTAGAACCAGGCCATAAATAGCTTAATACAAAAAAAATCAATTAGCAATAATACCCGAATTAAGATAATCCGGGTATTATATTTTTATGTCACCTTACGAAATTAAAAAAATAAAGATTAATGACCCGAAATATCCACCGCTTCTAAAAAATATAAGTAATCCACCTCAGACTTTATATTATATCGGTGATTTTCCTCCAAGGAATCTTTACCCCTTGGCGGTTGTAGGCAGCCGGCAGGCAGATAATTACAGCCAGGCGGCGATCTTAAATATTCTAGATTCTGATATTTTAGAAAAAGTGGTTATTGTCAGTGGCTTAGCCGAAGGCGTTGACACTATGGCCCACAAAATAGCTAGACACACAATTGCTGTTTTAGGCACAGGATTAGACGAAGCCAGTTTCTATCCTAAAAAGAATTTATCCATCTTCAAAAAAATTATTAATTCTGGTGGTTTAATAATTTCTGAGTACCCCTTAGGCACCAAAGCTAAAGCTAGCCATTTTCCGGAAAGAAATCGAATCATTGCTGGATTAAGCCGAGCCGTTCTAGTCGTTCAAGCTAAAAGAAGATCTGGATCTCTGATTACGGCCCGCTTAGCTCTAGAAAACGGACGGGATGTCCTCGCTGTCCCTGGTTCAATTTTTAATGAATTAAGTCAAGGTTGCCACTTTTTGATTGCCCAAGGGGCCACTCCCATAACAAGTTCCCCGGAAATAAAGGATATTCTAGATTTAAACCAGTGGTTGACATGTTACGAGTAAATAGTACACTAGTTATAACAGATTAAAAAACTTAGCTAAATTTATGACCTTAATTATTGTTGAGTCGCCAACTAAGGCCCGCACCATCTCTAAATTTTTGGATAAGAAATATACCGTCGAATCATCATTCGGTCATATTCGTGATTTACCGAAGAGCGATATGGGGATCGATATCCCTAATGGTTTTACGCCAAAATACATCATTCCGACCGCGGCTAAGAAAACCGTGAGTAATTTAAAGAAACAAGCCGCTTTAGCGGACACTATTATTTTAGCCTCGGATGAAGATCGCGAAGGAGAGGCCATCGCTTGGCATTTGGCTGAAGCTTTAAAAATTGATCCAGCCAAAGCAAAGCGAATTGTCTTTCACGAAATAACCAAAGAAGCGATTCTAAGCGCCTTAGAACATCCTCGTAATTTAGATATGAAAATGGTTGATGCTCAACAGGCTAGACGTGTCCTAGACCGCTTAGTTGGTTACGAACTCTCACCATTTTTATGGAAAAAAGTCGCTAAAGGCTTATCGGCTGGTCGCGTACAAAGCGTTGCCATGCGTCTAGTAGTTGAACGCGAAAAAGAGATCAAAGCTTTTAAAAGTGATGAGTACTGGAGTGTTACGGCCGATCTGGAAACCAAAAAACAAGAAAAATTTAGCGCCGAATTATACAAAATAAGCGATAAATCTTTAGACAAACTAGAGATTGACGCGACTAAAGCCGAAGCCTACCGAAAAGATTTAGAATCATCCGAATATACCGTTGAAAAAGTAGAGAAAAAAAAAGTAAGCAAAAATGCGCCAGCCCCATTTACTACTTCGACCTTACAACAAAGCGCTAATCGTCATTTAGGTTACTCGGCTAAGCAAACAATGACTCTAGCTCAAAAGCTATACGAACAAGGCTACATCACTTACATGAGAACCGACTCTCTTAACTTGTCCGGAAAATTTTTGGGCGAATCGGCTAAATGGTTAAAGGATAATTTGGGCGCCGACTATGTTCTAAGCGAACCAAGAATATTTAAAACAAAAAATAAAAATGCTCAAGAGGCTCACGAAGCTATCCGCCCGACTGAAGTTTTAAAGGATCCGGAAAGTTTAAAAGATACCTTAGAAAGAGGTAATTATCGCCTATATAAACTTATTTGGGAGCGCGCTGTCGCTAGTCAAATGCCGCCGGCAATTTTAAGTGCTACGACTATCTACGTTAAAGCTGATAAATATGGTCTAAGGGCCAGCGGTCAAGTTTTAGACTTCCCTGGTTACTTAAAAGTCTATCGAGAAAAAACTAGCGAACAAGAATTACCCCTAGTTACTAAAGCGGATCTCTTAAAACTACTGGAAATTAAAAGTGAACAACACTTCACCAAAGCTCCTGGCAGATATTCGGACGCCACTCTAGTTAAAGAATTAGAAAAACATGGCATTGGCCGACCATCGACCTATGCACCGACCATTAATACTATTATAACCCGCGGTTATGTTAGTCGTGACGATAATAAAAAATTAGAACCCAGTGATATTGCTTTTGTGGTTAGCGATTTGCTAATCGCTCACTTTCCAGAAATAATTGATTACAAATTTACTGCTAAAATGGAAGATGACTTAGATAAAGTGGCAACCGGTGAAGAAAAATGGCAACCAATAATCAAAAATTTTTACGATAAGTTCCACGGAAATTTAGAAACTAAATACGAGGAAATTAATAAAACTGATATTATGCCTGAAGAAATTAGTGAAGAAAAGTGTGAAAAGTGCGGCGCTAAAATGTTAATCAAAACCGGACGTTACGGAAAGTTTTTAGCTTGCAGCGGTTTTCCTGCCTGTAAAAATATTAAATCTTTAGGTGGTCCTAAAGAAGGTGTTCCTGAAAATCCTAAAATGACTGAGCTGACGACTAAATACGCCGGCGAAAAGTGTGAAAAGTGCGGCGCTGATATGGCCGTTAAAAACGGCAAGTATGGTCCATTTTTGGCCTGCACTGCTTATCCTAAATGTAAGAATATCAAAAATATCAAAACGAGTGACGCCCCTGATGTGAAGTGCCCGGTCTGCAACCAAGGCAATATTGTTAAGAAGTTCAGTAAGCGCGGGGCTTTTTATGCCTGTGATAATTACCCTTCTTGTAAAAATGCCTACTACGGTGAACCGACTGGCGCTAATTGCCCAAAATGCGGCGGCTTGCTTATTAGAGACGCTAAAATGGAAATAGTAAAATGCAGTAATCGAGAATGCACTTACAAAGAAAAGGCTAAGAGTACCTCTAAAAAAACTAAAACTAAAGAATAAAAAAATAGCCCGTTTAGTCGGGCTATTTTTTAATTTAATATTCCTACTTTCTTCCCAAGAAAATTGAAAATGTCATATTACACGGACAAGATAAAGGCTCGTCTATTTTCTGATTTATAGCCTCGGAAACATAGGAAAGAACAACAACCTCGTCATTCTTAGTATAAGCCCAAACCGAACTACCGGCTCCATCCGCCTGATTATTTTTATCTTGAAGCCAGCCAGCTGCTATTAGTTTATCATCATAATATTTTTTAAAAGTCGTATCTAATTTAAAATATTTTTCATCTTTAATAGCACTTGAATCAATCCTAAAACCAGCTAGATGCCAGCCAAAAATATCAGTCGTCGTCGCAGTTTTTTCACCCCAAGATAAACCTGGATATAAAGGAAGTGAATCAGTATTCAAGTTAAACTTATCAACTGAGTCGGCAGCTGTTTCCTGTTTATCATTTAAAATAACACAATCTTTAAAAGTGGTCTCGGATTTTTCTTCTACAAAAGCCGTGTCGCCCTTATTCCAAAAAATAAATGACTCATCGGAATTAGCATAGCGCGCGCCCGAAGCAGAAACTGCCTGAGCCAGCAGCATTTGTCTACTATCGCTTAAAGATAATTCCACTCGATCCTTAAAAAATATAGCTCTAATACTTTTACTGTTAGCGCAGTTAAAAGTAACAGCGTTTATAACCCCATCGTTTAAATTTTTAGCGGCTGTATTTTTTGATATGGGTACGCTTACCAAAAATATTTTTTGATACCAATAAAAAATACCGATGCCGACACAAAGAATAATAAAAGCCCCCAGAATAATCTTTTTAATATTGTTTGACATAAGACTTAATTATTTTTTATTTTAAATAATCCCGCTTAAAAGCGGGATTATTTTATTTACTCTTTTTAGTTTTTTTTGTTTTAGTCCGCTTAGTTTCTTGTTTATAATCACTTTCTTCTTTCTTCTCTTTAACATAATCAAAGACTTTTTTAGCGACATCACCTAAAGTTAGCAGATAAGCCGCACTACCATGTAATTTTTCTTTAACCGTTACAATAATTTCTTCTACTTCAGTGACACCCTTTTCAACTTGCCTGGTAATCTTATACCATTTTTGAACGGCGACGACGAAGTAATAAATCCCCCAACACAAGAAAAAAGTAAGAGCCATGATGCAAACCGATAAAATCAGGTTAAGCACATCACCGGAAGTTTCAAACATAAAATTATTTTTAAATTAAATTTAGAAATTTCTAATTTGGGCGTGGAACTTTTCTTCAAGCCTCGAGATTAAATCACTCTGAATCAAATCAACTTCCTCGGTTCGCAAGGTTCGCTCCAAAGACTGATAAACAACATGAAAAGCTAAACTCTTTTTGTCTTCCCCAAGTTTGCCTCCCTGATAACTATCAAATAGCTCAACCTCAGTAATTAAATCATTAAATGATTTTATTTCTCTTCTTAAATCATTATACAACATTCCGCCGTCGACCACAAAGGCCAAATCACGTGAAATCGCTGGATATTTAGGGGCTGCTTCATATTTAAGTATTCGGCAATTACCAAACAGGATTAAAAGTTCCGCAAAATTTAATTCTACAAAGACTGTTTCATTTTTCAAACTATAATTATTTTTTACCTCGCTATTAATCGTAGTGATAATTCCTAAATCACGATTAGCCACCCGAATTCTTACCGATTTTTTATTGTCGCTATAAACCGGAAAATCCTCGACAGCCACAAACTCAATCTCCCAGGTTTTATTATAGATAGTTTCGATTAAAGCCTCGATAATACCTTTGGCTTCTCGAAAATAATCACCACTTTTCCCTGATAGAATAAAAGCCAAACGTTTTTCTTGATAAGGCAAGCGCTCCTTATCATCGCCTACTTTATTATATATTCCCGGTGCATCTAGATAAACTCGGCCTAATTCAAATAAACGAATCTCGTTATAATTAAACTGATTAGTTTTAACATTATTTAATAAACCGACTAACAAGCTCTGACGAAGCATTGTCCCTAAATCAGAAATTGGATTAACTAATTTTAAATAACCGCTAGAATCCAGATTCAACTTTTTAAGCTGACTCTCGCCAACAAAAGAATAGTTATAGGTTTCACTTAAACCTAAGTTTAAGGCCAAAAAATTTTTAATTTCCTTTTCCAATAATCTTTCGGCTAAAATTTCCGGCGGATTTAAATCAGTAAGCGGAGCGGAAGTAATAATGTTATCATAACCATAGACTCTAACTATTTCTTCCAAGATGTCTTCAGCAATAGTGACATCTTTAGCGGCCCGCCAAGTAGGGATTATAACCGAGAGTTTATCGTCTTTTTTTTCAACAACAAACCCGAGCTTCTCTAAAATACTAATAATTTGTTTTTCGGGAATATCTTGTCCAATTTTATCATTAATCCATTTTAAGCTTAAAACAACTGGCCCCTGATTCAAAGAAAAATTACTAACATCAGACACTGAGCTACTGGCTTTGGCATTTTTACAAATAGTTTTAATAAGAGCGTAAGCTCGAGCTAAAGCGATCTCAGTTAAATTGGGGTCTAGAGATTTTTCATACCTCATTGAAGCATCAGTGCGCAATCCTAATTTTCCGGAGGTCTTACGAATCGAGACCGCTTCAAAATTAGCGGCTTCAATAATAATTTCCGTAGTTTCATCAGTAACGGCGCTCCACTTACCTCCCATCACACCAGCCACGGCGATTGGGCCGCTAGGTGAGGCGATAACCAGCATATCCTCACTTAATTCTCTTTCCTTGCCATCCAAGGTTTCAATGTGCTCCTCTTTTTTAGCTAAACGCACAATGATTTTTTCCACCTTATCTTTAGCAAAAGCGTGTAATGGCTGCCCAGTTTCAAACATAACATAATTAGTCACATCAACTATATTGTTAATTGGTCTGAGTCCAATGGCAACCAAACGATCTTTTAACCACTTCGGGGATTGGGAAATTTTGATATCCGAAATGGCTAGAGCCATATAACGAGGGCAAAGTTTTTTATCTTCAACTTTAATATCTAATTTGCTCTCACCGGGAATAATGGCTGGCTCTAAAAAACTGTTATAATCTTTTAAATCATTATCATAAAAAGTGCTTATTTCTCTAGCCATGCCGTAGTGCCCCCAAAGATCTGAACGGTTAGATAAGGACTTATTATCAATTTCTAAAACAATATCATTAAGGCCGAGATGCTCCGCTAAAGACTGACCGATTTTAGCCTTTTTATCTAAAATTAAAATTCCTTCGTGGCTGGTTCCTAAACCTAACTCATCTTCCGCGCAAAGCATGCCATAAGATTTTTCACCTCTGATTTCCGACTCCTTTATTTCTAAGCCATTTTGTAAAACTGTGCCAATAGTGGCCACTGGAACTAATTGTCCAACTTCGACATTAGGCGCGCCACAGACAATTGTTAATATTTCTTTTTTAATATCAACTTTAGTGACTCGTAGTCTATCAGCATTGGGGTGCTTGGCTACCTCTAATATTTTACCAATTACCACGCCTTTAAAATTAAGCGATTGATCACTCCAACCCTCAACTTCAACAGTGTGCATCGTCAATCTAGAAGCTAAGTCTTCCGGACCAACTCCTTTAGGTATCTTTATAAAATCTTTTAACCAATTGAGAGATAATAACATAATATTTAGTAGTTAGAATTGTTCAATAAAACGCTCATCGCCGCCCATAAATAGACGAACATCATCGATTCCGTATTTAAGCATGGCTAGTCGTGTTAAGCCAAAGCCAAAAGCAAACCCTGAATACTCTTCTGGATCAATACCTCCGGCTCGTAGAACTTCAGGATGAATTAATCCGCAACCTAAAATTTCCAGCCAGCCAGTATTTTTGCAAACCTTACAACCCTTACCTTGGCACAAAAAACAAGTATATTCTCCATTAGATCCCGGTTCTACAAAAGGATAAAATTTAGGACGCATTCTAAATTTAGTTTCCGGACCATAAAGCTTTTTACCTACGATTTCGCAAACACCTTTAAGGTGAGAAAAATTTATTTTTTTATCAATCATTATTCCTTCTAATTGATAAAAGGTATGTTCGTGTCTAGCATCAGTTGCCTCGGAGCGAAAAGCTCTTCCAGGAACAATAGCTCTAAGCGGAGCTCCATATTTTCTCATCGCTCGAACCTGCATCGGTGAAGTTTGTGTCCGCATTAGAAGATCATATTCTCCCTCTTTATTTTTTAAATCAATGTAAAAAGTATCTTGCATATCGCGCGCCGGGTGATGAGGTGGAACGTTTAAAGCTTCAAAATTATAATAATCACTCTCTAGTTCTGGACCATCGAGAACCATAAACCCCATGGAAGTAAACAAGTCCTCAATTTCATTCTGAATCAAGGTTAAAGGATGTAAATGGCCTCGATTAATTTTTTTTCCAGGCAAAGTAACATCCAAAAATTCATCACCAGCTTCTTTATTTTCAAAAGTTTTTCTGACAATTTCAAATTGTGTTTGCAGTTCTGATTTAACCTCATTAGCTAAACCGCCAAACTCTCGCCGAGCATCCTCGCTTAAATCCTTAAGAGAGCTCATAACCTTAGCTAGCTCGCCTTTACGAGATAAGAATCTCAGTTCAAACTCTTTCAGCTTGTCAGGATCACTAACATTTTCTAATTGTTTTAAAAATTCCTCTTTAAGTTGTTGTAACTTTATTTTCATATTTTTTAGATTATCTAATTTTCTGCACATGAATCATAAATGTTTCGGCGATAACAAAGACGGCAACTAACATAAATAAATTAAGCCAGGTAAACAAGTCCTGGGATAGCAGAATCAGAATTGCAATAATAAACAAAGCGAATAAAAATGACTGGCGGTAAGCAATCTTAACGGCGTAAAAAGCTAACTCGTGTTTTAAAGCCACAAATCTTATTAAAAAACCAATCAGCGAAGCGGTTCCGGAAACTGCCATAAACAAAGATAAATAAAATAATAAAAAACCGAGCCAGCTAGTTAGTTCCGGATTGATAACACTTGAAACAAATAAAAAGATAGTCCAACAAACAGCCGTAGCCAACGCCGTCACCATCAAATATTTTTTTAAAGTCATAATTAATTAATTAGTTTATTTATCTTGTCTAACTCCAAAATATAATTATTTAGTTTTTCGGTTTCCGCGTCCACAATGTTAGTCGGGGCCTTAGCTAAGAATTCTTCGTTGCTAAGTCTGGTCCGTAAACCAACAATTACTTTTTCTAAATTTTCCTTTTCTTTAATCAAGCGAGTTCTCTCCTTAGTCTCATCAACCGCCCCTAAAAGATAAATATCTAGATTATGCATCGCCACCACAATTGAACCAGCCGGAGCTTCACCAGTATTTACCAGTTCCAAATCGCTAATACCAGTTTTTAAACCTTTGATTAATTCGACCGACTCTAAAGGCAGGCTAGTTTTTATAATAGCTTTTATCTTACGACCTGGTTCAATTTTATTCTCACTGCGAGCATTGCGAATTGCAATAATTATTTCCTGCAAAGCTGTCATTTCTTTAAGAGCAACCTCATCTATTACTAAATCATCTTGAGGCCATTGCTTGACCATTAACAAACCGTCCTCTAACTGCTCCCAAATAGTTTCGGTTACATAGGGGATAAAAGGGTGCCACATAACTAAAACATTTTTTAATAGATAGATTAAAATAGCGTCTTTTTCCTTTTCAATTTTAGAAATTTCTAAATACCAATCGGCTAGTTTATTCCAAGTAAAATCTGTTAGTTCTTCGGCGGCTAAAGAAAATTCAAAGTTTTCCAATTTGTTTTTAACTTTAATTCTAGTGGCAGCCAGTTCACTTAAAATCCAGCGATCGGCCATTGTTTTAGGGTTCGGGGGTAAATTATCATTTTTTGCGCTACTTAAAATATAGCGAGAAATATTCCATAATTTATTAATAAAATTACGTTTGGCTTCAATTTTTTCTTCACTATAACGACTATCATTTCCTGGGGTTGCGCCCATAAGCAGAGATAAGCGCAACGCATCAGCGCCGTACTGCTCAATCGCATCTAGAGGATCAACACCGTTGCCCTTGCTCTTACTCATTTTCTTTCCTTTCTTATCTAAAATCGTGCCGTGTAAATAAACTTTTTCAAAAGGAATTTCTCCCAAAGCAAAAAAAGACATCATCACCATCCGTGAAACCCACAAAGTTAGAATTTCATAACCAGTTTCGAGTATCTGAGTCGGATGAAATTTGGCTAAATCACCAATTTTTAAACCATCTTTGTAGTTATCAGGCCAGCCCAGAGTTGAAAAAGTCCACATCCCCGAGGAAAACCAAGTATCTAGCGTATCCTCGTCCTTTCTCCAACCTTCACCTTCAGGCGCTGTTTCGCCGCAATATATTTCTTCCTCCTTATACCAAACCGGGATGGCGTGTCCGAACCAAATCTGACGCGAAATACACCAATCATGCAAATTTTCCATCCAATCTTGATAACGCTTATCAAAGCGTTCCGGAATGAAAGTAATTTCTTTATTTTTAGCCGCCTCTAAAGCCCTTTCTTTTAAGGATTTGCCGCCCAGCCGGGCCAATTTTTTATCAACTCCAACAAACCACTGCTTAGATGGAAGAGGCTCAATCGGCGTGTCGCAACGATAACAAACCGACAGATTATTAACTAAGTCGTCTTCAGCAATCATTAAACCGCGGACCCTGAGCTCTTCGTTAATTAACTGTCTGGCTTCCTCAGCTTTAAGTTTAGAATATTTTCCAAAACCTTCATGAATTAAGCCGTCTTCATCAATAACTTTAATTATCTCTAAATTATTAGCTTGAGCCATCTGCCAATCAACCATTGAATGGGCCGGAGTAACGCCAAGAGCACCGGTGCCATAATCTGATTCCACGTTTCGATCAGCTATAATTTTGATGTTAAGTAATTGCCCACAGAAATCTACCTTATACTCCTGGCCAATATATTCTTGATATCTCTCATCTTTCGGATTAACTGCTACGGCCATATCGCCTAACTTTGTTTCGGGTCGAGTGGTCGAAATAGAAATTGGAAAATCCTTGCTATATTTGAAGGTGTATAATTTAGCTTGCTGTTCTTTGTATTCAACCTCATCGTCAGCCAAAGTTGAGTGGCAGTGTGGACACCAATTAACAATTCGCTCGCCTCGATAAATCACGCCCTCACGATACATATCGACAAACATTCGATTAACCGCGTTTTGCCTCGAGTCGTCAAAAGTAAAAGCCACTCGAGACCAGTCTAGCGATGAGCCCATTTTCCTGGTTTGATGCAGAATCGTAGCTTGAGTACTTCTTAAAAATTTCCAAATTTCTTCAAGTAATTTTTCGCGGCCTAAATCATGTCTAGTTTGACCAGTCTCTTGAAATATTTTTTTTTCAACCACCATCTGAGTGGCAATCGCTGCATGATCTGTTCCCGGCAACCAAAGCGTTCGATAACCGGTCATTCGACGATAACGTATTAAAAGATCTTCAATCGCCAACATACAACTATGTCCAATATGCAACTGAGCCGTAATATTAGGCGGTGGCAACATAATTGTATAAGATGGGGCGCTATCGTCTAGAACTAAATTATCTGGATTAAAAAACCCAGATTCTTCCCAAATTTTATAAATTTTATCCTCATTATCTTGAGGAATGTAAGCCTTTTCTAATTCTTGTTTCATATCCTTTAAATTAACAAAAAAAAGCCTAATAGTCAACTAAAAATAAGCGTTTCGAGCGCCTTGACTTAAGCCTAAATTAGCTATATATTTACAAGTCAGACCTTAACTATAATTACAAGAAAATGCTTGATATTACTCAACAAATATTTAAACAAATTGAAAAATCGGAAAGACCTCTGATTGTTTTCCCGGCCGATTGGCGAGGTGATGTGGTCGCTTCGTCTTTAGCCTTGTTTTTATTCCTTAAAAAATTAGGAAAAGAAGTGGAAATTGTAGCGGCTCCTTCCATAAAAAGCCAAGTTTGGTCATTTTTACCAGCTCACCTGGAAATAAAAAATTCCTTAGACAATCTTCGTAAATTTATTATCTCACTCGACATCAGCCAGACTAAAATTAGTAAGGTAAAATACGCCATTGAAGACAAAAAAATAAATTTTGTCATTTCCCCGGAGACAGGCTGGTTCAAAGCTGAAGACGTTTCTACTTCAGCTAGTGGTTTTAGAAATGACTTGATTTTTATAATTGGCACCACCGATTTAGAATCACTCAGCAGTATTTACGAAAACAATGTTGAATTTTTTTATAAAACCAGCATTATAAATATTGATAACCAGGCAGGCAATGAGGAGTTCGGCCAAATAAATTTAATTGATATTAATGCGGCCGCTAATTCCGAAATTCTGTTTAGTTTATTACAAGACGAAAAACCTGATTTATTAGATGAAGATATTGCCACTTGCCTGCTGGCAGGCATAATCGCTAATACAAAAAATTTTAAAACCGTTAATTTAACCCCAAAAACTCTAATCTCCACTTCTAAGCTAATTGATTTAGGGGCTAGGCGCGAAGAGATAATCGATAAATTATACCGTTCTCGTGATTTTAAAACTCTAAAGCTTTGGGGCAAAGTTTTAAACAACTTAAATTCTTCATTAAATGGTCGACTTATTTGGTCAACAGTCAAGCGGGATGATTTTAAGAATGCCGGCGCTTCAGAGGACAGCCTATTAGATATTATCGATGAACTGATAATAAATATCCCCGAAGCCTACATTATTACTATAATTTTTGAAGATTTAACTGGCCAAGATAACAAGATACTATTGTATACCATAAAAAACCTTAACGCTTTAGAGATTCTAAAAGAATATGCCCCTGAAGGCAGTCCTAAGATTGCTAATGCTAGAATATCCGGAAAACTAGAAGAATCAAGTCAAAAATACTTAAATAACCTCGAAATCAAATTAAAAAATCTCAGCTAATAAAGCGTGGCCAATCTTGCGCTCTGCTGCCTCCAGTGCTATATATAAAGAAGATTAATTTTGAATAAAATCGAGCGCCCATGGCTCAGCGGTTAGAGCACCGCTCTTATAAAGCGGGGGTCGATGGTTCGATTCCATCTGGGCGCACATAAATAATGACCGATAAAACCGGGCATTTTTTATTAATTCTGATTATTTACTTTTCAGAGTAAAGCTGGTAACATTAACGTATCAATCATTGTGGGAGCTCTAATTGGGCTCGTAGCTCAGTTGGTTAGAGCGCTACGTTGACATCGTAGAGGTCTGCAGTTCGAGTCTGCACGGGCCCACATCAAATACTCTTATTTTTATGCTTAACAATTTATTTCTAAAAAAAGATCCGTCCATTATTGAAGATAATGAATTATCATCAATCAGCGAATGGGTCGGCGAAAAAGATTTAGAAGGCGAACTGCCGATTGACGTTTATCAAACGCCCCGAGAGATTGTTATCAAATCAACGATTGCCGGTATTAAACCCGAAGATTTAAAAATCTCCCTGCACCATGACCTGCTAACTATAAAAGGACAAAGGAAAGCTGAAAATAATATCAAAGAAGAAGATTATTTTTATAAAGAATGTTATTTTGGATCATTCTCAAGATCAATTATTTTACCGGCCGAAGTAGACAGTCACCAGGTAGACGCCGTCTTAGAAAATGGACTCTTAATAATAACTCTGCAAAAAACTCATCCTAGTCGTATCGAAATAAAAACCAAAAATTAATTTATGGAATATCCTCTTATAATAAAAGATCTATCTAGTGAACAAGCTATTTTACAAGACCAAGACAATAACCTTATCTATCTGCCTAAAGACAAACTACCAGACAGTTTAAATATTGGACAAACTATCAATTTACAAATTAATTTTGAATCTGCTGGTCACGAAAATATTTTAGCTAAGGAAATATTAAACGAAATTCTCAGCGATAAGAGCTGAAGGCTGTTTGGAAAAATATGAATAAAATAATTAAAAATAAAAAGGCCATTATCATAACAGTGGTTTTTTTATTATTAATCAGCGGTTTTACTAGCTGGCTATACAGCGACTGGAATAACAACTATCGCAATCACATAAACCCCGGTATAAAAATCGGCCAAATAGATCTAAGCGGATTAACTTTCGACCAGGCTGAGAAAAAAATAAGTGCCGAAGCCGACCGTCTAGAGTCAACCGGACTACCTTTTAGTTATGGAGGAAAAAAAATAATTTTACCAGGAGTAATTGCCGTTAATACTGATTTATCTTTCCCGGTTTTTACTTATAATCGAGATGAGACTTTAAAAGAACTAACTCTGGCCAGTCCTCCTAATTCTTTTATATCTTATCTTTTAAATTACCTAAAGAAAACTTTTTCGGATAAGAATATTTCCATGATTTATTTCCTCGATGAAAGTCGAGCTAAGGCTTATATCCGAGAGAATTTAGATGGCGTAGAAGTTCCGCCGCTAAACGCCGCCTTTGAAGCTAAAAAAGATATTAACGGGATATCTTTTACAATTGATCCTGAAAGAATCGGTCGACAGATCGATTTTGATTTAGCCTTAGAACAATTAAATGATCAGCTAAAGAAATTGGATAACCAAAATATCCCCCTTAAAACTATTACTTCTCGACCGCTAGTCCATGCTAGCGATTTAGAATCTCTACAGCCGGCGGCCGAATCATTGATCTCGCGCGGGGATTTAACCTTAACAGCTAATGGTATAGCGAGCAGCTCTTGGGTTATTAAAAAAGCAACCTTAGCTTCTTGGATTATCAGTGAAGGTGAAACCGGAAATTATCACCTCTCTCTTGATACCAACAAAATAGCGGATTATCTTAAAAATAATATTTCCCCCACTATTGACCAAGAGGCTAAAAAGACCAGATACGAAATGATAAACGGTAAAATATCTAGTTGGCAAACTGGAGCCGCTGGCCGAAAATTAAATTTGGAAAATAGCGCCATTAAAATAAAAGAACAATATTTAGTTAATGGTCTTCTTGATGTTGAATTGGTTGTTGACGATGTCCAAGGTGATTTATCAAAAAACACTGACGAATTTAATATCCAAGAGATAATTGGCACCGGAAAATCAACTTTTTCTGGATCACCAGCCAATAGAAGGCATAATATTCAAGTTGGTGCAGATGCGGTTAATGGTATTTTAATTGCTCCCGGAGAAGAGTTTTCTTTAGTTAAAGCCTTAGGGGAAATTGATGCTAGCTCCGGTTATCTTCCGGAACTGGTCATAAAAAATAATAAGACGATTCCGGAATACGGCGGCGGTCTTTGCCAAGTCGGTACTACTATTTTCCGTTCCGCCCTGATGTCAGGTTTGCCGATAACCGCCAGACAAAACCACTCTTATCGCGTGGCTTATTATGAGCCAGCCGGAACCGATGCCGCTATTTATGACCCTTGGCCAGATGTTCGTTTTGTAAATGATTCAGGAAATTACATCCTTATCCAGTCGCGAATTGTTAAAGATAATTTATATTTCGATTTCTGGGGCAAAAAGGATGGGCGAATTGCCACCTCAACCACGCCGGTTGTCTATAATATTACCAAGCCGGAACCAGCCAAATTAATAGAGACTACTGATTTAAAACCAGGAGAAAAAAAATGCACCGAAAAAGCTCACAATGGGGCTGATGCTTATTTTGATTACTCAGTTACTTATCCTAGCGGAGACATTAAAAGCAATCGTTTTAAATCACATTACGTACCTTGGCAAGAAGTTTGTTTAATTGGTAAGACAAATGCGAGCTCTACGCCAATTGTAAACATTGCTTCAACTACCCACGCTACTTCCACTAATTAAGAATTTATAAAAAATCATCCAATTATTCTTGGATGATTTTTTTATACAAAAAAAGACCAGCTTAAACGGGTAGGCAAGAAAATATCTCCTAGGAATTCCAGAGCCCGCAAAAAATGATTAAATAAATTTGATCAACTTTTGCAGGCCCAAAAAACCCTAGTGAGAACATCCCCATGCTTGTCGTGCCTGACCCGTTCAAAATGGCCTTATTTTTCCTCTTCACTTGTTAACGATTAACTATATCATATGAATAAATCTTTGTCAAGGGGTTAGACAGAGGCTCGATTTCAAACTATTTTCTTAGAATTATTGATTTATAATTAGCTAAAAAACTAATAGTGCCTAAATAATCTGTTCGGTACGTATCTAAAGACAGAACTCTTAGTTTATCCAGAGTAATAGGTGCTGGGTGTCCAAATTTATTATCAGCGCCAACAGAAATAATCGCTACCCTGGGTTTTACGGCAGCCAAGAAATCCGGAGAGCTGGCACTTAGTGAGCCGTGATGAGCTACTTTAAAAATATCAGCCGCCAAATCGACTTGCTTAGTTAATAAATATTTTTCAACTGCCACACCGGCATCACCGGTTAGTAAGACTTTCTTATTTAAACAATTAAACATGGTAACGATTGAATAATCATTATCATTTTTTTGCTCTTCACCAAGAGCTGATAAAACAGACAAAGAGCAACCACTATCCAACTCAAGAGTCGATTCTGGAACGGCCTTAGTGAGATTGGTCTTATTTTTTTTAAAAGTTTCAAGCAAAGCTTCTAAGGCCGGAGTTTTAAAATTTAAATTATTATACAAAACATTCTTGATCTGATACCGACGGCTAACTTCAATCAAACCACTAATATGATCGTCGTGGGCATGGGTTATAATCATTAAATCTATCTGACGCTGCCAAAAAGGCAAGGAGCTGCCAAGCTCTTTAAGAACTTTTCTGTCGGGGCCACCGTCTATTAAAATTGTCTGTCCGCCTGGCGTAATAATTAAAGCCGAATCACCCTGACCGACATCAAAAAAAGATATTTTAAAAGAATCTGATTTAAAAAATAACCGGCGCGACACCACCAGATAAATCAGAAACACAACAATTGTAATAAATAGATAAGATTTTTTCATAAAGACATTTTATCAAGATCTAAATGAATTTATCTTAAATTTTTTATTACAAAAACCACCCTATTGCTAGGATGGTTTCTGTATAATTTTTAAATCAATAAACTTTATTGATTTTATATAAAAGTTTAGTATTTTTGAATACTATTTCTTTTTAGCAACCTTTTTGACGGCTTTTTTAACGGCCTTCTTAGGGGCAGCTTTTTTTACCACCTTTTTTGGGGCAAC
>JBAXLJ010000007.1:0-4792 GCA_037134915.1 Candidatus Falkowiibacteriota bacterium
GAAGTCGTAACAAGGCATCCGTAGCGGAAGCTGTGGATGGATCACCTCCTTTCTAGGGAGAAATAATAGTTCAGATTATTGAGTCAAATCATTAATTCTAAACTATCAGTCGATCCGAATTGGTGCCAATTAGACTTAAAACTTCACAAACACAAAAATTGAAATTGTTAAATAAAAAAGACCTTCTTTAGGGTCTTTTTTGTTACAAAAAAAATGAGTCAATTGTCTGACTCATTTTTGAACTGCTATTTTTTAGAAATCAAAAGGTTTATAGATATCCTTCCCTTCCTCAAATTTCCAGTAAAACATGCCGTCGGATTCCAGGGTTGCTTCTTGGGCAATGTAAATAAATTTTATATCTGACAGGTGACTTATAAATTCTACCATGTCAGGTTGAATCCCAAACTGACTCCCCATAAAGCTATAAAATTTTGACCGACCTCTTGCCCCAAGTTTTTGAAAATCATCACTGGCAAAAAAATCTTCCAGGGTGGTCAATTTACCGGCCACAAAAATATTGGCACTCTTACTAAGTTCTCTTTTAGTTGTCTGGTCTTCGTGACCGAAAATAGAGCGATTATCGGTCAAAACTTCATACTCGCTAATATAATACATAAATCTCTGATAATAGTCCTTAAAACCATGCCCCGCAGCTAATTCACGATTAGCTAATTCAGTTTCTGCCACTTGAGTATAAATTTCCTCAAAAGTTTTTCCAGTGGAATCTTGCTCCGAAATAGTCACAAAGCCATTTTTCATTGTAAATAGAACTGATTCGGTCTTTTGGACTTTAGTAATAGTAAATTTTGGTATCTTTTCCATTTTTTTCTGTTTTTAAGGTTCTAAAATCTTGTTAACTAACCAAATATTAGGCCAAAAACATACTAACGTCAAGTAATATTTGACAATATTTAAATAAAATTATATAATAATCAGTCAAATTGATCCTTAACAACCGGTTAATTTGAGTTAATTATTAGCCTTATCTATTTAGCTCCGGGTAATTCTAATAATTAACTCAAAATTTTAACCTTAAAAAAATAAAAATCATGAAATTGCCAGCCACCGGTATATTAAAATTAGAAAGTCAAGAAGCTCAGTGGAAAATGCTGAGCCATGGATTAATTAATCAATTAGAAACCAGCGCTCTAATAGAGATAGAAACTAACCGCACTATTAGAATAAAACTCGTTATTAAAAGAATATTTTCACCAGAACAAATTAATTGCCAGACCCAATCTTTCTTCAACACTGATTTAGAAAAAAGAGTGAACAATGGTCTGGCGCGAATAGATGAATTTTTTAGTGGTTTGCTAATGAAAAGCCAGTGGACGTTTACTGGTTTCATTGATAATAGAGAAGATGCCCCCATTTTAATAATTCACTACAGTCTGATCAATATCACTATTTACACCCAAAAATTAAATAGGGAAAATTTTAGTGATTTTTCTTCAATCGCCGGATTAAATTAACCCCAAAAAAATCTTAAAATGAAAACAAGAGAAAAGAAACAGTTGTGGCGCGTGTCGTTGTGCTTATTTATTATTATTGTTCTAGTTTACGTTATAAATTTTTGGCTTAAAAAAGAAATTCCAGTAGCTGACAAGGTTTTCGTCTCAACGATACCGTCTGATTTCATCATCTGCCATTTAACGCTGTCGAGACTCTGGGATTTACCGCTGATATTTATCTTTATAATATCAATAGTAAGGCTTTGGCAGAAAAATTATCTGCCAAAGGATGATTTGAAAGATGCTAAAATTGATGATAAAAAATCTTCAATGTTGATCCTCCTTGCCTTTGGTATAATATTCGGTATTATTGGTGGCGCTATGGGCCTTGGGTTAACTGTAATATTAACTTTAGCGGTAACGATTACAACAGGATTCCTTAGCCAATCAATAAACCATTACGGCTTGTTTTATGGCTTGATAATTGGACTAATAACTTGTCTTTTTGCGGGTGCCGAGACGGCCGTCTGTATTATTGTAATCTCAATGATGGCCTTTTTAATAGGGCTAGCTATTAGGAAAATTTTTCCTAAAGATTTAGGCGAATGGTTATCTGGAGAAAGTTAATTCCTCCCAAAAAATAAAAAAAGGGCTTCAAAATGAAGTCCTTTTTCTTTTTATTTTTATAAATTTTATTCAATCAATACGGCCGTACCGTAACATAAAACTTCAGTTACGCCGCCCATCACTTCAGTTGCATCATAACGAACACTGATAATCGCATTAGCCCCTAAATCTTCAGCATGTTTAATCATTAAATTATAAGCATCTTCGCGAGTACTTTCACAGAGCTGAGTAAACAAAGAAATATTTCCGCCCACTAAAGTTTGAAGTGAGCCACCAATAGAACCAAAAATTGAACGGGAGCGGACGATAATTCCTTTTACTAATCCTAAATTTTTTATTATCTTAGCTCCCGGCAACTCTAAAGCGGTAGTAACATTTTGATGATTCATATATTTATAGTTAATTATCTAACGCCAATAGCTTGTTTTGCTTTTTCTAAAGTTAATTTGGCAATCGCCTCAGCCTTTTTTCGGCCCTCTTCTAATATATCTAAAACTTGATCATCAGAAATGGCATAATACTTATCCTGAAAATCCTGCAGAAATTGAGCCACTACTTGAGCCAAATCTTTTTTAAAATCTCCATATCCTCGACCGGCATATTCTTTTTCTAAAGCTTTAATTGTTTTACCACTAAGATAAGAATAGATAGTTAGTAAATTGGAAATAGCTCCCTTATTTTTCAAATCATACTTAACGTCGCTACCAGAGTCACTAACTGAACGCATAATTTTTTTCTTAGCCGACTCAATATCGTCTAGTAATTCGATGCAGCCTAGAGGAGATTCATCACTCTTACTCATCTTTTTAGTTGGGTCTTGTAAACTCATAATTCTCGCTCCTTCTTTTCTAATAACCGCTTCGGGAATCTTAAAAACTTCGGCATATTCCTTATTAAAGCGACGCGCTAAATCACGGGCCAGCTCTACGTGTTGTCTCTGATCTTCACCCACGGGAACTACTTCAGTATTATAAAGTAAAATATCCGCTGCCATTAAAACCGGGTAGTCATACAAGCCAACCGTAGCTGATTCTTGGTGCTTTCCCGCCTTATCTTTAAACTGAATCATTTTATTTAAATCGGCGATTCGAGCAGCGCAACAATTCAAAATCCAAGCCAGCTCAGTGTGAGCCGAAGATTCTGATTGTTTAAAAATAATCGCTTTTTCAGGATCAAGCCCAGAGGCAACATAAGTTTTGACTAACTCCATTGTCCGCTTGTGCAATTCTTTAGGATCTTGTTTAACAGTAATGGCATGATAATCAACCACACAAAAAACGCAATCATATTTATCTTGCATTTCAATCCATTGCGACAAAGCGCCAATATAGCCACCAATATTTAAGTGTCCGCTAGGCTTAATGCCAGAAAATATCTTCTTCTTTTGTTCCATATAATTATTATTTACTTCTTTATTTTACTTTATTAACTAATCAAAAGCAATTTCTGGAAAATTATCAATGACATAGTTTAAATCTTTGTCACCGCGACCAGAAAGATTAACGACGATTATTTTATCATTAGTTAGCGTCGGCGCCAATTTAATGGCATAAGCTAGGGCGTGAGAACTTTCTAAGGCCGGTATTATGCCTTCCAGTCGCGCCAGAGCCACATAAGCTTTAACAGCTTCCTGATCACTAATAGTTTGATAGTCGACTCGACCTTCATCCTTTAAAAAAGAGTGAAAAGGACCAACACCAGGATAATCGAGGCCAGAGGCAACTGAATGTACTGCTGACGGCTGACCATTTTTATCTTGTAATAAATAAGTATACATCCCGTGCAAATAACCCGGGGCGCCCAAAGTGAGGGTAGCCGAATGTTCACCGTTTTTAAAGCTGCGGCCACCAGGTTCAACGCCAATCATTTTTACATTATCATTTAAAAAATCATAAAATAACCCCATCGCATTTGAGCCACCACCAACACAAGCGATTAAATAATCTGGTAAGCATTGTTCTTGTTTTAATATTTGTTGACGGACTTCTCGGCCGACAACACTCTGAAAATAAGCCACCATAGCTGGATAAGGGTGAGGACCGACGACCGATCCAATCGCAAAAAAAGTGTCTTGATAATTTTTAATATAGGAATTAAAAGCGCTATCGACAGCTTCTTTTAAAGACTTCCCACCCTCAGTTACCTCAACCACTTTAGCTCCTAGTAACTTCATCTTTCTAACGTTTTCACTTTGCTTAACCGCGTCAATAGCACCAATATGGATTTCACATTCTAACCTTAACAAAGAGGCGGCAGTAGCTAAAGCTACGCCATGCTGCCCCGCCCCGGTTTCAGCCAGAACCCTTTTCTTGCCTAATTTTTTAGCCAGTAATGCTTCACCTAAACAGTGATTAATTTTATGAGAACCGGTGTGATTTAAGTCCTCTCTTTTTAAATAAATCTTAGCGCCACCAAGTTTGGTGCTCAGGTTTTTAGCCAAATAAAGCGGCGAGGGCCGGCCAACATAGTCTCTTAATAAATTCTGATACTCTAATAAAAAATCAGCATCATTTTTTAACCTGCCAAAAGATTCTGAAATTTTTTGGAAATCTCTTTCTAATTCTGGCGGAACCTGTCTACCGCCGTAAGGACCAAAAAATCCTTTTTTATCAGGTAAGTTCTGATAGTTTGTGTTCATACTTTTTGTTAATTAATTTATAAATAAACTACCACCGGCAATAAGCCGGTGGTATTTATCTTGCCCACTCTGTGGG
>JBAXLJ010000008.1:0-1707 GCA_037134915.1 Candidatus Falkowiibacteriota bacterium
TTGAAGCAATTATTAAAGCCGTAACCAATTTATTTAAACGGATATTTTCTTTAAATAATAGCTCACCTGCGGCTAGAGAAGCGCAAGAAGAAACCAATAGACCTATAGAAATAACTCATCAACCTAGACAAGAACCGATTGCGACACAAACAGTTTTCACACGAAAACTACTTGATATAAAACAAATTTTACTAGGCGATGATTTAGAAGATAAAGGCTTGATCGATGGAACTGACCTTAAGCCCAACCTTAGCTGATGACTAAATCATAGTTTTTGGGGCTATGTTAATATTTTAATGGCAACCCGCAGGCCAAATCTGGAATAACACCTCCAAACCCTCGCGCATAACGCGCTAATATTTTTTTTAATATTTCTGAATTGTCCAATGCGATTAAACCTGCCCCTCTCATCAAAGATAATCCTGGCAAGTGACTTGTAAATATCTCGGCTAAAAAATCGGTGAACTTTAAAATAGAGTTTTGATCATGACGGCGCGCTAATTTATATGCCTCTAACATTTTTGAGCTTATACCATCTTTAACTATAAATTGCGCTAAAGTTGCAACATCGCGTAAGCCTAAATTAAATCCTTGCCCTGCAACTGGGTGTAAAGTATGAGCGGCATTGCCAATAAAAACTACTTTTCCGATAACGGTCTCATTCATAATAACTTGGCGCAAAGGATAAACCATCCGTTCGCCAACCTTAACCAAACGACCTAAACGATAACCAAAAGCGCGCTGCAAAGATTTTAAAAAAAACTCTTCACTACAAGTTCGATACATTGCAGCCTCTTTAGGTTCTAAAGACCAAACCAATGATGAACGCAATCCAGTCATTGGTAAAAGGGCTAAAGGGCCACTACTTGTAAAACGTTCATAGGCATATTGCTTATGAGAACGAGCTAATCCAATATTAGCTACTAATGCATGCTGATTATAATCTTTGGATTCAGCGCTTAAATCACATAAATTTCGCGCGGTTGAATCAGTGCCATCGGCGGCTATGATTAAACCTGCTTTAATCTTAACTTCACCATCATCGGTTAAAATTGTTGCGAGGCCATCGGTATAATTTAATTTAATCAGCTTCGCTTTTGTAATAATATTTTTTTCATCCAGCATCTTAATTAAAACAGAATTTATATTTTGCATCTCAACTACAAAGCCTAAAGGAGAATCTTCTTCACATTTAATCCTAAGCGAGACAAAATTTTGCCGCTCTGAAACATGAATAGTTTCAATAGCACTAGCCTCTTTTTTTAAATGCTGCCAAATATTAAGTGTTTGTAAAATATTAACGGTTGAAGGAGATAAAGCAAGGCTCCGCGCATCAAAATCAGCATGTGCTCGAGATTTAAGTGGCTTATCCTCAATAAGTAAAATTTTATAGCCCATATTAGCCAGCGCTAACATCAAGGTAGAGCCAGTTAACCCACCGCCGATAATTAAAATATCAACTTGCCTATCAACCACGAATCAACGCCTCAACCTCATCAATTTCCACTGCGAGATCTTTAGATAAATTATTACAACCATCTTTAGTTACATGAATATCATCTTCAATGCGAACACCAATCCCCCACCACCGGCTATCTACTCCTTTAATGCCTTCACTAATATAAATACCGGGCTCAACCGTAAGCACCATACCAGGCTCTAATAACCGTGATTTTCCATCAATTTTATAAACTCCACAGTCATGCA
>JBAXLJ010000009.1:0-1605 GCA_037134915.1 Candidatus Falkowiibacteriota bacterium
GTTTTGCTAAGAAAGCTGATATTTTAAAAGAAGATTCTATTTTAATTAATGATTGTAATATTGATTTAGAAAAATTAGCGGAGGAATATGAGAAACTTCCTTCTAAGCAGGGAATGTCGAAAAAACACGATGCCCGTTAGAGGTGTTAAAGATCTTAATTTTAAAATATTTTTAAAAAGATTTTAGCCTTATGTTGAAACTGTTTTTATTTTTCTTAAATATCTAACCGTGCTATAATAAAACTATAAAAAATTACTTTAATTTATGTTTAAAAAGAAAAAGTTTTCAGCGATTTTGTTTTTGATAGCCTTAACGCTATCTTTTATTTTAACCCAATCGGTTCAAGCGGTCGGCCCTTTTAATCGTGATCTAAAAGTTGGTGATGTTAATTCTGATGTCAAAGAATTGCAGAATTTTTTAAATACTAACGGCTTTGTCTTGACTCAGCGTGGTTTCGGCTCTCTTGGGCATGAAACTAATTACTTCGGGACTGTCACTAAAAACGCTCTAGCTAAATTTCAGAAAGCTAATAAAATTATTCCGGCCATAGGTTTTTTTGATTTAGTTACTAGAAATATAGTTAATAAAATAATTGCCAGTTTAGCAATAAAAAATAATTTAACGGGAGGAGCCTTAATTAATATAGGGAATAAACCTGAGCCCGATACTAAAATAGATTCTAAAATTGATACCCCGGTTAATAACCAACTAAACAGTCGTTATTCTCTTGGCGGCAGTATTACCGGCCTTGTTGATACGGTTGTTTTACAAAATAACGGCGGTGATGATTTAACTGTTGACGCTAGTCAAGGTAGTAATTTTACTTTTTTAACAAGTTTGGCCAATGGTTCTAATTATAATGTTACAGCTAAAGCAAAAGATTTAGATCAAAATTGTTATCTTAAAAATAATGAGGGAATAGTAAACGCCGCTAGTATAACGGATATTCAAGTAGCTTGCGGTAGAAATCTAAATTATAATCCCTTTACTTATATTTTTTCTAACGGCGGTGTTAGTAATTATACATTAACTTACGGAGCGGGAAGTAATGGTTCAATTACGGGTGCAACTTCTCAAACAGTTAGTCGGGGTAATAATGGTTCAGCGGTTACTGCTGTCGCTAATTCCGGCTACCATTTTGTAAATTGGAGTGATAGCTCCACAGCTAATCCGAGAACAGACACCGGCGTTACTGGTAATATTACGGTTTCCGCCAATTTTGCAAGCAACCCTGTGGCCACAACGATTACCATTACTAGTGGCAATCCTCAGGCCGCTACTATTGATTCGATGTTTTCTCTTCCTTTGACTGTGACTGTGACGGACGCCGAGGGGCATCCGGTGAGTGGTGTGTTTGTGGTTTTTACAGCGCCTGCCACTGGGGCTAGCGTTTTGTTCTCTTCTATGTTTACATCGGCAACAGCAACAACCAATGCCTCTGGTGTGGCAACCTCCCCAGCACTTACCGCCAATGGTTTTGAAGGCCATTATCAAATAACCGTAACATCTGGCTCTTTAACCCCAGTTAACTTTAATTTAACAAACCAAAACGCGGTTTAGTTGTTATTAAAATAGCGGCACTATTGTCAGCACTAATATAATATG